>JAPKFC010000045.1 GCA_028821785.1 Candidatus Poseidoniaceae archaeon
CAGCGTATGTTACTACCTTGCTTGCGACAACTTTAGTACCGATGATAATTCCCATACTAGGTCCGAAATAGTCGCCTAATGCATCATTGAATTCAAACCACATTGCCGTGGTCATGTACAATCCCAGTGCACCTGTTAGCATACTGATGGTTGATTTCTCCGCCTTGAACTTGAGACCTTCCATGATATCTCCTATGTGAACTTGTTATTGAAACCTCTCCCGTTTTAGAGTGTTATTCGCGACAAGTATTCAATTACTACCCTCACTGTGTATATTTATGGCAGGTGTTCGGTATGCAATCGCAGGTTCGCCTGTAGAACATTCATTATCTCCTTTATTATTAGCCATTGTACACGACCATCTTACTTCAATTAAATCAAAAATAACATCAGATTTTAAGATATTAAAGTTAGATTTGGTAGATACTTCAACCATTGAGGATGCACTTGCTTGGGGATACGCAGGCTCTATGCCTAATTCATTACCTTGGAAATTAACCGGTGCACCATTTGGCAAATTTAGGACGACAGAGTTATTGGGAAAGGCGATTGCCGCTTCAGGAGAAATCCTTGACTGTTCACCATTACTAGAATCTAAATCAACAAAAAGTTTGCAATTACAAATACAAGAGATGTCTAATAAAATGCAATCGATGACCAATTCTAAACTTCCTAACGCTGTATTGAATGAAGAGATTTGGATCAATTTAACATCGCCATTGAAGCATACATTGGTTAGTAATGCAGTATCGACAATTGATAATTCAATGGAGATTCTATCGGTAAATTGCCTTAGATGGGATGGACAAGGTTGGTTTTGCGGTACATTTGATGGTTTAGGGGTTATATCAGCAGCAGATTACCACGGGATAGATGTTGCAAATGGTGCAATTATCGCAATACTTGGAGGTGGTGGTGCTGCCAGAAGTACTGCTCACGCCTGGATAAATGGTGGTGGTAAAGTAATAGCCTTAGAAGGACGTCGTGCACTCTCGGAAGGAGATTGGATTGATGGCAAACAATACAATGGTGAAATCGATGTTTTTATCAACTTTGATGGAGGCGATATCGGTACCAATCGAGAAGCAAATATTGCTCACGATAAAGCTGAACTTATTTTTGAAGCACCATACTCATTGATGCAGGGAGACGCTGAAGAAAGAATTTCACAGTTAGCTCAAGGTCCATTTGATGGGCGTTGGTTACTTGCGAGTCAGCATTTAGAGTGCTGGTCCAATTTCTGGACTCCCCAATTAGGCGATATGCTACCATCAGTTGGATTGCTATTGACTAAATTAGCATATGCTGAAGCCACTATGGAATCATATACAAAGTAACGAAGCAACAAAGAACAATGGCTTCCAGTTGCCACACAGTGGCAAGTATGAGGGGATTTGTAAAACCATCAATTCTAATATTATCAATGCTGATAATTTCAACACTACTTCCAGTAGTCGCCGCCTCTCTATTGCAAGAAGATGATGACTTTCAACCAATACATCAAGGGATTGATTATCCGGTAGGATGGAGTGAAATCAATATCGGATTCGGTCCAAATGCACAGAGTTTTGAGATGATATACCCTGCTATGTCTGGTGGAAGTGATGATGAAATGGCAGGTAACGGTCCATTTCCTTGGGTGCTATTTTTTGGTTCTGACGGCGAATCCATAGATGGATATATGGAACTCACAAATGAGATTGTAAAGCGCGGTTATATTGTTCTAGTAAGTCAAGAAATGAGTGATTCAAATGACCTTTCGGAAGGACTCGAAATAGCTGAAACCGCATTGGAGTTGATGAATAATACAAATAATTCCCATTCGATAGTTCTAGGCGGCTTCGGAAATATTGATGTTAATCACTGGGCACTTGCCGGACATGGTGTTGGTGCAATGGCCGCAACATCACTGTATCCATATTGGCTAGCGAGTGATGAGGGAAACACTACACACGGGCCTAGTGGAATTTTTGCAGTAGGGGCTGATTTTTCATCTTGGAATCAACGAACTGGATTGTTTTCAATGGCCGACCGGCAGGCACCTCTACCGAATACAGGTTTGTTCATTACAGGTACTGCCGATGAGATTGCACCTGCTGCAGATGCGATCAACAGACTTCAATTAATCCATGGCTTTTCTTGGCAGATGATGCATCTATTGGGTGCGAATCATTATCAATTCCAAGATACAACTTCAATTTTTGAAATCGGTGACGGCGAAGCTACAATGAGTAAAGAAGCCCAATTAGATTTGAGTTCAACACATATTGTTGCATATTTAGATGCAGCATTAAAGGGAGAGCACAGCCGCTTCCGTGATGCTTTCAATAGACCTATTTCGTCAGAGATTATTTCAGACCCTGATTCTTATGTTGTAGAGGACTTATCTTCTGCAGAATGGCTCAAAGTAGGTGCTGTTTGGTCAGTACCTGCCAATAATGAATCGGTTGGTCCTGAAGACACAGTCAATTTGAAAATGAACTGGACTCTTCGCAACGGTTCGCCGTATTCGCAGTTACCAAGTAACTGGAATGTGTCAGTGGTTTGTGATATTGATTCCGCTCTGAACACAACAGAGGGGCAAATTGACAGCAATGGAGTAGCAATTTGTCTATTCCCAATGGTCGATGTTCAGCCTGGAGCAAATCGTTTATTCATCAGTGTATATGTTGAAGGAGCTCCTTCGCATCGGCACTTAGACATCATGCGAACAGATTCACCACTGGTTGTTTTGACTCCGCCTGCTATTATTGACATACCGCAAAGGGGTAGTACGCATGTTGAAAATGGGCTAATTGCATATGACCCAGATGGGCAGAGTGTTTACATTGATAATGCAACATTAGTAGGAGCAAACTCGCAGCACTTCCATTTCCAAATAGATTCAGATAATCTTGGATTTACAGTGTTCCATAGCCTAGATGAAGAATGGACTGGCTTGAATAATTTGAGACTTGATTTGAAAGCGGGCGGGCAAACTATTGATGAAGTAACAACAGAAATAATGCTTCGAGTAATGCCGGTTGATGATGCTGCTAGTTTGATTAAAAACATTCCATTACAACAAATGGACGAAGATTCACAACCAATAATATTGAATCTCTCAGAATATGTATTTGACCCCGAGGGAGAGGAGATTGCAGGAATAGTAAACGAAAACTCATCTGAATTAGGTCCTGTTTCAATCGTTATAGCAGATGGTTTGGTCACCATTACACCATTAGCAAATCAAAATGGTGCCGTAGTGGTCCATATGCTGGTTGGAGATGGCTATAATCCAGCACTAACTTTGGATATCCCAATCAACGTATTGGCAATTGACGATATCTTGATCACCAATAATTCATCATGGCAAATCAATGCAACTGAAGATGAATCAATTACTGTTGATTTGGATGATTTCGCATATGACCTTGATGGCGATTCATTGTCGTGGTCAATAGAGGGTGGAGAATCCTCAAAGTGTAGTTTTGTTATTGCGGGTAATGATTTGATAGTTAATATGAAACCAGACAAATATGGTACGTGTAATTCTCAAACGCTTAATGTAACTGATGGGACTACCAATTATTCCGCTCTTCTGAATGTGACAATTTCACCACAACCGGATTTGCCAACTATTAACATTGGTAATGTCAATCTACTTGACAATCTAGCAGCAACAGTTCAATGGGATCTTATTGATTTGGATGGAGACCAACACTCAGTTGTGAGTTTTTCTCTTGAAAACATCACACAAAATGTCACTTCATCATGTAGCAATGATGAGTCTCAATACATCTCCAAATGCGTTACTATGCTTGTTTTACCACAGCAACATGACGGTAATATCACAATTACAATCCGTGTTACTGACTTGGAATTAAATCAAACTGTAGGTGTTGAATATACTTTGGACATGAATAGTAAACCGCTTGTCGAAGAAACAGAAATCACCCAAGGCAGTACAGTCACTAGTGAAATGATAATTGGATTAGTAGGTGTTTTATTTATTCTTATTCTTATTGTTTTAATCAGCAAGAATTCAAATTCTAACGCTCAATTACTGCGCCAACAAGAACCGGATGTTGAGCAACAGGTTGACATTGAAGAAGTAATTGATGAAGTAATTGATGATGAACAAGAAGATTCACAAACTGGTTCAAGCGGTCTTCTAGCAAGAGCTAAGAAAATCTAGTTCACAACGGAATATTACCGTGTTTCTTAGGCGGAGACCATTCACGCTTTGACTTGATGATATTGAGTGCACGGCATAATCGCATTCTTGATTCTTCAGGTTCAATTACGTCATCCAACCATCCATTACGGGCGGCGACATATGGATCTCCGAACTTGTCCTTATATTCAGCCACAAGACGAAGGCGAACTTCTTCTTTATGTTCTTCTTCAACAGCGTTAATTTCTCTACGATGAATGACATTGACTGCACCTTCTGCACCCATTACCGCTAATTCAGCAGTTGGCCAAGCAACGTTATAATCGCTCTGCAAGTGCTTGCATGACATTGCTAAATATGCGCCGCCGTAGGCCTTTCTTGTAATCAAAGTTAATTTTGGAACGGTTGCTTCGGCATAGGCGAATAACAACTTTGCACCGTGTCTAATTATTCCTCCCCATTCTTGAACTACACCAGGGAGGAATCCAGGAACATCTTCAAAAGTTACTAGTGGGATATTGAATGCATCACAAGTTCTGATGAAGCGAGCAGCTTTTATTGAAGCGTCAATATCTAGACATCCTGCCAAGACCTTCGGTTGATTGCCAACAATTCCAATAGGCATTCCATTCAATCGCGCAAAACCAATTACGATATTTTCTGCATAGGCGTCAAATAATTCCACGAATATCCCATCATCGACAACCTCCTCAATTACCTTGACCATATCATATGGTTTGTTTGGGTTGTCTGGAACGAGTGTTTCAAGATTAGTGTTCAGTCTTGTAATTGGGTCTGCAGTTTGCTCAAATGGGGCATCGGACATACAATTGTCAGGAAGGTAAGATAGAATCTCACTCGCCAACATACAAGCATCCTCTTCATCACTTGCAATTTGGCAAGCAATACCGGAACGAGAAGCGTGTAAATTTGCACCACCCAATCCAGCAGCATCAACTTCTCCACTGATAACTTCAGGAGTTTCAATTGGAGATGAAAGGAATAATTGTCCATGTTCCTCTCCTAAAATTGTAAAATCTGCTAAACTCGCTGCGAGGGCAGAGACTCCCACTACTGGCCCAAGTACCAAACTGATAATCGGGATGCGTCCACTACATTGAACAATACGATCCAGTAATTCTCCAGTTCCGGCAAGACCGTTGACGCCATCTTGGGCTCTCTGTCCACCGCCGTCCCACATTCCAATAATCGGTGTTTTTGCTTTATCAGCCATCTCCACTATCTTAGCGATTTTCTTGGCATGCATTTCACCCATACTTCCTCCATGGACACTGAAATCTTGAGAAAAGCAGTAAATTCTTCTGCCATTAATTGTGCCATGTCCAGCAACAACTCCATCTCCAAGAGTATGATGCATGAACATTCCATGGTCAGTAGTTCGATGGGTGATGAATGCATCTATTTCGATGAATGAGCCCTCATCTAGAAGCATGCTAATTCTATCTCTAGCAGTCCCTCTTCCTGAAACACGAATTGCTTCTTGAGCCTTTAGACCGCCTCCTAAGCGGGACCTTTCGCGCATACTGCGCAAATTGATAACAGCCTCGCTCTGCTTCTCTGCCATATCTAGCCCATTCCTTGTCGGTTTTTGATTGGTGTGTTTATTCCATTAGGGTTGCACGGCCCT
This sequence comes from Candidatus Poseidoniaceae archaeon, assembly GCA_028821785.1. Taxonomy (GTDB): domain Archaea; phylum Thermoplasmatota; class Poseidoniia; order Poseidoniales; family Poseidoniaceae; genus MGIIa-L1. Next base: position 5,805 of record JAPKFC010000045.1, read on the forward strand.
CTCCACATAAATCTGCAGCGATAATTGAATTGATATCTTTGCCAGTTGATAGCGCCCAATGCAACTTTGCAACAACCGTTTCAGGTGGTGCAACAATACCATGGCCTAATATTCCCATTTGCATTTGCTTTCGTCCTTTGGAGTATACATTCATATCAACAGGACCGTTAATACATTGATTGACAATGACTACAGGAATTTCACGATTTACAGCTCTTGTAATACTTCGCCAAAGTAATAAATTTTCAGGTGCATCTCCTTCCGGGTCATCTATTGGGAGATGCCCTAGACCAGTTCCGTGTATTACAATCGCTTGGCATCCAAGGTTCATTATCGCATCAATTTGCTCAGCGAGTAACCACGGTCCAGAGATGAATTGAGGTATACGGATTTCTAGTTCAAATTTATCAGGAGAAGAGGTCACTACTCTCTCGTTTGGCAATTCCAATTCCGCTGAATAAGTTTGACTCAATTGGTGAGAAGGTTTGCCATTGTTGGCACTAATAATTGCAAGTGGTTGTGTATTTATTCCTTTGAATGCATCTCGACGCGTTGAGTGCATCTTTCTAACACCGATTCCCGGATGCACTGAACATTCTCCATCATTTGAACTGGTGTGCATTACGACAACTACTGAATCGCCCGCTGCGCCAATAGGAGCAGGACCATTAGCAGCCCAGTGCACAGCAGCGATTAGGTTCTCAGTAGCATCAGAAGAGCCTCTATCACTAGAACGCTGTGAGCCGACAAGAGCAATAGGTCGAGGTGTTTTCCCACCAGAACCTGCCCATGCAAATGAAAGTGCAGCTGCGGTGTAGTGGAGAGTATCAGTTCCTTGAGTTACAACCACTCCATCGACTCCATCTTCGAAAGCTTGCCTTGAAGCCTCTGCGATCTTATTCCAGTGTTGAGGTCGCATATCATCGGAAAACATATTACCTAATTTTACCGCTTCTATATTGGCGATATCTCTCAATTCAGGTATGGATGAAATCAATTCATCAGGCTCAAACCTCGCTACTACTGCGCCGGTTGCATAATCCACTTTGCTAGCGATTGTACCACCGGTGTGAAGGATTCTAATCGTTGGTAATGATTTGTCAATAGGTGCTTGATTTGACTCGCCTTCAGCAGTTTCTGTGGCAATACTTGCAACCACTTCTATGCTTGTTATTGAGTCGATAGAATAACTGGCATTATATCCATTTACCAGTTTAATCGTCACATGTCCAACAGATGCAGCAGGTATGATGATTCCTTCTATCTCAGTAGAGCCGTTATGACTTTCCACCGTTACGAGGACGCGACTACCTGTGTCAGGCACATCAACCATGAAGACCTCCATCAAGTGAAGGCACATCAAGACATCGGAATCCATTGGGTGCCAATAGTTGATTTTATTAGAATTTACGATAGTCGAAAATGTCCTAGACTGCATCACTGGTGCCGGGAGCGGGGCTTGAACCCGCGACCTTCGGATGTCTCAGACACCACAATGGGATTGTTTGCACGTCATACGATTGCCTTGTAGGCTGCCCTATGAGTCCGACGCGCCACCAACTACGCCACCCCGGCTTACCCCGTCGTGAAGCACTCCCCCTTTGAATGATACGGCTCGCCTTTGATGTGTTGTCCATTGTAGCCTTTATTCACTGCCAACTTTTGGCCTTGGGCATGGTGGACCTAAACACTGCTATTGCGGCTGCTTCAACAGAGCGCCGCAAACGCACAGAAGGTGAGGAGAAAGAAAAGAAAATCCGCCGTAGCGGGGCAGATCTTGGGTTAGAGGCATTTGACCCTGCCAAATACGCTGAGAAAGAGAAGGCTGATGCGGTCTCTATGTGGTTGGTGCTTACCTTTTCAGTTATCGTCTCACTCTTAATGCGCTTTGTATTAATGCCGAATACTGCCAGTGACAAAACAGATATTTTGTATCTCCTTCCTCTAACAGCAATGATTCTACTTCCACAAGTTCACCGTGCAATATTACCGGAGAAATATCTTGAACATTTCACTAAGGGGACCTGGGTAAAAAGTGGATTCTTACACACATTCACATTTTTAGCAATGGCCTTTTTGTTGGTCAATCCGCCGTTTGGAGATATTGTGGCGCCGCAATTATCCAATGAATGGACAATTGCTACTGATGATGGCGTTGAATTGCTATTCGATGATGGAACCAGCAAGGATGCTATCACTTGGACAGTTGATTCGGAGGGCAAATTAAGAGGTCAAGTTTGGTTATTATTCGGATTGGCAGATAATGTTAATTCAGATGGAGCCGAAGTAATCGTGACGCTTACAAATAATGAAGGCAGCAAAGAAGTTTCAGCAAATAATACCTTTTGGGTTGACAACGAACAAAGATTACTAAATGCAACAACTACGACAAATAGTACAATTCCAAATTTATTCCCACATGATGAAAAAGACCAACGTTTTGCAATTCAATTGGGCGAAAATATTCCTGAAGGCACGCATATAATTACAGTTCAAATAATTGAGCAAGGAGACCCTTGGGAAAATCAAAGAACCTACAAATGGAACTTGATCGTCGTTAAGGAAGTTGTGCAAGGTTAAGAAAGCAAGTCTGAATGAGCTGCCATTATTGTACTCAATAGTATTGAGATTTTGTTGATATCTCTTTGTTCATTAGTCGTTTGAATCAATTTGGTAATTCTGTATTTGCGAATAAGTGGGGCAATCGGCGTCCAACATGCGGCATCTATCAAGTATTGTCTTACTGTCATATCCTTGCTGAGGGTAATCTGATACCAGTCATTTTTCTACACCCCTGTTACAAAAGGTGAAAGTGAACGGATTCGAATCACTCATTCTTCAGATGTGTTACAAAGCGCGCGGTTAAGGCATCGAGTTGTATATGTTCTCCACCGCCTTCTACCAGCCTATAATCAACTTCAGCCATCCATTCAGTCAGGTCTAGTTTTGCTGACTCACTAAGGAAATCAGCCGCATATAATTCACGATGTAATTGGTTGACAAAATCAGTTCCAGCCAGGCCATATTTGTCAAGTAATTCTTTCAGTCTTCTTCTTGCAGCATGAAAACCATCATCCTTGCATGCCATCAAATATTGATGCAATGCTTCGGGAGGCGCTGTTGCCGAGGTTTCATAGATTAATTCTCTCGTAATATTATGGTCTAATGCGGCGGCAACTTGGAGAGCAGTAATCGCTTTTCTAAGATCGCCTTGACTGATTCTCGTCAATGCCTCTGCAGCATCATCAGTTAGATTTACCTTCTCTTCCTTTGCAACATATATGACTTGATTTTTTACCGCTGAATCCGATAGTGGTCGGAATCTAAAAACTGCACATCTAGACTGTATCGGTTCAATGATTTTTGAAGAGTAGTTACAAGACAAAATAAATCTGCAAGTTTGAGCATATTGTTCCATAATTCTGCGCAGGGCGCCTTGTGCATCATTGGTCAAAGCATCGGCTTCATCAAGGAAAATAATCTTGAATTTAGCACTGCCATAGGGGGCAGTTCTTGCGAATTGCTTTACTTTAGTCCTTATGCTTTCTAATTTTCTTTCATCAGAAGCATTCATCTCCAGTAAATTCTGTCGATAATCGTCACCAAATACATCTTTTGTCAAAGCCATGGCGGCAGTCGTCTTTCCAGTACCAGGAGGGCCTGCGAAAAGTAAATGTGGGAATTCTTTATTCTTGGAATATATCGTTAAGCGTTGCACTACGGGCAATTGTCCGCGAATATCTTGAACTGATTGCGGGCGGTGTTTTTCAACCCATAAGTCGCTCATAGATGTGACCTTTACGGCGAACCTCCTTCAACATTTGCTTGATTTTTGATTGGCGCTAAATCAATTCATAGTTAAATCCGTGAAAAGCAATTCATTTTTTCTTAATACTCTCCCGTAGGGAGAAGAATGCGTTTTGAACTACAATTTCATGCTCATTTAGGGAAAAGACAGTATAACGGGGACGAGGTGTGAAGGATGAGTCCCATGCTACGCGATAACAAAAAACCTCAAACTTCTGTAGCCGTATTGCTGATCGTACTATTTTTATTCGCAGATTTAGCACTCCCAAGTGCAGTACCGGAATGGAAAGAATTGGAAGACACACCAACGATTAACAGAGTAATTTCTAGCGTATCACCTTCAGAGGACACTTACATTGATTCTTCTTATTCAAACGACAATTTTGAGCAGGCATTAAATGGCACACTTAATGGAGGTCTCACAGCACCCGCTCGTTTACTTTTCAGTTTCAATATGAGTTTCGGTTCTACAGATACAATCCACTCAGCAACACTGAGTTTGACTTGTGTAACCGATGCGGCAGTTTCAACCAGCATCGCAATTTATCCAGCGGCAATAACTGCATCATGGAATGTAACACAAGTTACTTGGATGAATTCTGCAACGAACACCATGTGGAATTCACCTGGTGCTGATGGTTCGTCAGAGCGTGGTGTTTGGGAACCACCGCACCGTGCTGTAGCCAATGGAACAATGCTGGTAAACGTAACCGCGCTTGCACAGCAAGCAGCATCTAATAATCAAAACACATTAGAACTCATAGTAGCATCAGAAGGAGCAGAATATACTTGCTCTATGAGTGAGTCTTCAATAATTTCTCAAAGACCTTCTTTAATCTTGGATACTTCTTCTTCAGCAGCTGGTAATGGTGGAAGTGTCACAGCAGATTTCGTTGAAGAGGGGGCATCATTGATGACTGGGGATTTTATTCTAATGGCAGAAAAGAATCCTACACTATCCTATGATTCATTAGTTGGAAGTGGTGTGGAATTCCAACTTTCTTTAGATTCTACTTTCAAATCAAATGAAGACCTTACATGGCATTACAGTACGATGTCGAATTCCTTCACTACAACCAGTAGTTCAGGTACTTTTGATGTTCCAAGCGGCAACGAAGTCTCCAATGGTTCAGTGATTTACTACCGTGTTCGCTCTATGGATTCCACTGATACACTTAGCGATTGGACCGACAGTTACTTCTTGCTACCTGCCCTTTCTGTTACTGATAACGGCGATGGAACAGCAACGATTGAAATTGATGTAGACGACATGGGTCTGAGCGATGGTTTCATCGAAGATGCACAAGTTGACCAACGTTCAATGAACATGAAATTCGGATCAAATGATAAAATGGAAGTAGCGATGTCAACTACCAAAGAGTCATTAGTCCATCTAAGATTAAACTTAGACCAACTTGGCTTACATAGCAATGCTACGGTTCAAAATGCAGAACTGAATTTAACTAGATTCTCAACTTCAGGCTCACCAGAGATATCCATTCACGAAGTAACTTCCGAAGGTGTTTGGGTTGAAGATGATACCACATGGAGGCGTTCTGATTCATCTAATCTATGGGATGACGGCGGAAGGGATATTCTTTCAGTCGCAAGCGACACTATGGTCGGAACTACTTCATCATCCGATTCATCCTTCGAAATTACCGATGCGCTACAAGAATGGGTGAGAGACGGAGCTACTGGTTCCAAGGATTTCATGATGATTGGGCGTAGCGATACTGGAGCTTATGCTTCCAGTGGGTTACAAGGAATTAATTTCTATTCATCCGACAATAGTGACGATACTAAGAAACCTAAGTTCGAATTAACATATAGTTGGAGTTCCAACACGACGATTGGTACTCCAACAATACTCGGGCCAGAACAAGGCAAAGCAGTTTGGAATCAGGTGGGGCACAATCTTTCTGGAAATACTACCCCCTCACTCACATGGTTGGGCACATCTTCAACTTCTTACAATATGATTTACCAGATTGCAACCGATCAATATTTCCGCAACAGAGTAAATCTAGTGGATACAAGAACCGATTCCAATTTCACTTCTAGCCAAGGAATATTCAACTTAACTGGCGATGATGAACTAAATACAGGTAATATGTACTTCTGGAGAGTTTCACACATAGATAATGATGGGCTACGAGGCGAGTGGACATATTCGAATTTCCTCGTCAGTGGATTGTCGAGTACTTGGTTGGGCAACGATAGATACGAATTTAGATTAAGTGACGGTAATGGTACAACAGATGGCCTATACCCTGAATGTGATGACACATATATTGACAGTGGCTCTTCCACAACTAACTACGACGGGGAGACTGAAATGCAAATTTCATACAATACTTGGCCTAGTGAAACAAGTGTATTATTCAATTGTGATCTTGTTGCCAATTTACTACCGAGCGGATATGCAGTGGAATCTGCACATTTAGCCGTTAAATTGGCAGATTATCCTAGCGGTTCACCAAATGTGGCTGTTTGGGAGAGCAGACAACATAACTGGACTGCTGAAGAAGCAACTTGGGCTACATATGATGGAGTCAATAATTGGGCTTCAGCCGGAGCAAAAGGCTGGGAGAGAGGTTCTCTCATCGATTCATTAACAGTTGGAAATTCTTATTCAGCAGGTGATACAATTGAATGGAATGTAACATTGGGTATTCAAAATGCTATGCGGGAAGATAGGGCAGTAGACTTCATCATCGGTGTGACAGGTGTAGGGTCTGGTAGTGACCGAGACATTATGATCTATCCAGGTTCAACTACAACCACAAGTTATAGGCCACAACTTTCCTTTGTTTATGTTCCAGGTTCTGACGCAGTTCCGAATGATCCAGTTCCACTTTCACCACTGAATGGGTCATGGTCTGTAACTCCGGGGATTGAGACCGCACCAGAGAGCCGTCCTGAATTGGGTTGGTCTTTCAATGGCACCATGAGTATAGATGGCTGGGCAGTGCAAATGGACAAATCAACTTCATTCAGTTCTCCTAATCTAATCATGACAACATCATGGCTAGATTCTGGTTTTGATACAACAAATCTAACTTACACGCCAGCAAGTGATTTGGACAATGGTTCTACTTGGTACTGGAGAGTAAGAGCAATATCGTCCACAAACCAACTCGGAAATTGGTCACAAACATTTAATTTCCTTCTGCCAGATATTACTACTTGGCCTATTGATTCAGAGAATGCAGCAGTTGAATTACGTCACAGAAAGGCTATGCCATCTCTCAATATCCCTGATTTCACGGATACATATGTAATTGAAGGAGGAACTGGTTCAAGTTCTACACATGACTCATCTGGATATGTCTATGTGGGTGAGATGACAACAGGATACCAATCAGCGGGATTGATTAAGATCCCACTAAATCAATTACCAAATCCAAGCAATGCCAGAATCACAAATGCAGATTTAAGCCTATATTCAATATTTGGTTCATCCATCGACGAGCCATTGGCGATTAGGCCGGTATTACAAAATTGGAATGCTGATGCAAATGACACAACATATGATGGAATTAACAATTGGTCTGCACTCGGTGGAAGGCATATTGGAGCAGATATTGGCACTTATGTAGATATTCAAGACAGTGTATCTGCGGGTTGGATGACATGGGATGTCACAGAGGCAATACAAGCCGCCCAAGCTGCAGGTTCTAGTGAATTATCATTGATGATTTACGCATCTAGCACGGTAACCCACGATTATGTCCAATTCATTTCAACAGATAGCACCTCATCTGACAAACCTTGGTTGAATTTAACTTGGTCCAATGGTAGTGCTTCAATACCGACCATTGCAGGAAATAATGCAGGTCCTAGCAACAATGCGATCACTTGGAATGTAACATCGCATGCAGCAATACCAGAATACAAACCTACTATGTCTTGGACTCATTCTAATTCAGCAAATATTGATGATTGGAGAGTGTTCATTATGGCTGATGCAAATGAGGAAATGGAAGGATTAACCACCTATGACTCTAGGTCCCACCCACAATTATTCGATTTAACAAATTTAACCTTTACACCAGGAACTGACATTACTCACACCCGTGAAGTAAGATGGATGGTACAACCTGTTGTCGATAAGATGTTGGGTCCACGCAGTACTTCTACAGCATTCCACATACCAGAAGAAATGAGCGGTGAAGTAGATTCAACTACAGCTTGGGTCTCACTTCAAGAAGGAGCATATGTAGAGCCATTATCTTACCCAGCACTAACAGAAGATACCTATCTTGACAGCGGTAATAGATTTAGCTCTTTTGGAAATACTGCAGCGGTAAATGTAGGAGCAAGTCCTTTGTCAAGTAGCCATTATGCTAACACATTAATATCGTTTGATTTAGGTGTTCTTCCACTTCCAAGTATCTATGAAATTCAAAATGCTACTTTGGAAATGTCAGTTGCATCAGGTTCGGGTTCTGTGTATACTTCAGTATCGGTAATGAATACTTATTGGAATGAATCTTCTCAATGGGTCGCTCCTTCAGCTACAGTAAATTGGATAGCACCAGGGGCGCATCAAAGTACTGATAGCGACCTACCATTTGCCCAAGGACAATGGATTACTTCATCTGGTGGCACTGTTATTTGGAATTTGACTGCCGCGATTCAAGAAGCAATCCATAATGGTCAAAGTACAATCTCTCTAATCATCCAAGGTGAGGAAAGGGGAGCGTCTTCAATGGGCACATATGCATTGCATAGTAGTGAATCATCAAATATTGATATGAGGCCAAGGATAAATTTCACTTACATGGAACAAGCGCCATGGATTCCTTCAGCATCAACTGGACTATTACCTGCGGATGGAACTACACTTTGGGATACTAGCACACCTAGACCTTCGGGATTAGCCGTATTCGATATTAATTGGACGGAGCATCAAACCAATGAAACCAGTTGGGTTGGTTGTTCTTCAGATTCTCCTCGTATGTTATATGCTGACTGTTTAGATATGAATGATTTAACTGGAACAGATATTTCATTCAATTCAAGCACCAATACTATGACAATCTCCAATAATTCATATGAAGATGCATGGACATATTGGCGCGTTAGAGCGGATCAAAACAACCGTATTGGTCAATGGTCAACTGTTAACAGCGTAAGAACTCCAGGCTCAATTGGATCTGATGATGGTAATGGCAATCATACAGTAATATTGTCACGCGGTTCAATCTTCACCGATAGTGGACTATTGCCAGAAGCACCGGATGTGGAACTGGAATCAACTGTAACTAGCAATCAAGGGTCGAGCACTATTCTTGATTTAGGTACAACATCATCTGGAACTGGTGAAAGCCAAATTCTTCTTGAATTCTATTTGGGAGATATTCCATGGCCTGCGGCTATGACTCCTACATCAATGGTACTCAAACTTTGGAGAGAGCAAGTAATTGGAACAACTTCGACAACAGTTTCTGCACACGCTTGTTCTTCATTCAGCGAATCAGTTGCCACTTGGAGTAATTCCCCAACTTGTTCAACAACTGAATTAACTAGAACAACTCTAACTCTAATGCCGCCAAATGGATGGCATGAATTTGACTTGTCAAGTCTAGCGCAATCCAATATTGCTAATGGCAATACTACAATGTCAATATTACTGAAGGTTGTAGGAGCGCCTGGAACAACTCACCGTTTCTTTTCAAGTGACTATAGTGCCAATGAATCACGTCGCCCACAGTTGGTCTTGGATTATGTTGACAATACAGCAGGAATTATTCCTCCGAGCCAACCTTCACTGCTATTCCCACTAGATGGAAGCGTACTATACGATATCAATGAAATAGTTATTCAAAGCCAGTCAAATCCGGTCTTATCTTGGAATTTAGTAAATGGGGCGAGCGGATACATCGTCACAATTGCAAATTCAACAGGTGTCTATAAGTTCAAGTCATGGGAAAGTACGTACATTAACGGTACAACATTCCGTTTCAATAACCTGCTAGATGCAGGCGATGTATTTTCATGGTGGGTACAAGGTGTTAACCAAACAATTCCGGGCCCTTCTTCAGCACGTTGGTCGTTCGCAATTGGTGACCCTTCACATACTGATAATCAAGATATGACCTTCACCTATGATTTCCAAACAGGAAATGAAGTAATGCAATTTGGTCACACAAATATTAGGGATAGCACACTGAGTGAAGCGTATCCAAATGAAAAGATGGGAGATCTAGAGTCTATCAGTATTGGTACAGGTTGCGATTCTGTTGCTAATGCGGAATGTAGGGCCGTAATTGGATTAGATAATTCACAGATACCATTTGCTCCATTCCAGAAGATACACTCTGCAAGTCTTGGATTCTATATCTCATCAATGAGCGCATCTGGTGGAGCATCTTCTTTGGAGATTTCAGTACACAAAATGCTTTCATCATCTTGGAGCCAATCTGCTTCTTCATGGAATCAATCAATGCCAGGGGCTAATTGGAGTGCTCCAGGTCTTCAGGCGGGTGTCGAGTATGATGCTACAGCAATTACAACAATTACGCTTCCATCCACAGCCACAGGGTGGTTTTGGTTGGATATAGGTGTAGATGGAATGCTTATTGACAATGATAACCAATGGGTAATTATTGCAACACCGAATGCAGGCTCCTTTACAATGGAAGTATATTCTAGTGAACATCCTTCCTCTACCCAGAGGCCAAAGATACAGTTGAATGCAACAAATATTAGCAGTATTACAATTGCACCAACATCACCAACGATCGATGCGGATTCCACATTCAGTTTCTCACATCAAGCATACAACCACCAAGTATTGCAAATCAGCGCACCAGTGACTTGGAGTTCTAGCGATGGAAGTATTGATTCCTTCGGACTATTCACTCCTCGAAGCGTTGGTACGCACACAATTAATGCTTGTTTTGGCTTAATTTGTTCTAGTGAATCAATAACGGTAACTCCAGGAGTTCCAACGAATCTTGATGTTACGCCTCTAATTGGCCAAATTACATCCGATGAATCCTTGGAAATAATCGCAACAGTTGTCGATCAATTCGGCAATGCAGTTTCAGGTGAATTGATTACATTCTCTGCTACAAATGGTTCAATGGCAGGCGCTAATGGCAATATCTTCTACCCACACGAATCAGGAACTCAAACAGTTACTGTGACATGGGGTACACAATCGGTTGATGTAGTGATTTCAGTAGACACTGGTACACCTGCATATTTTGAATTGACAGGTTGTGAAGGAACAGTCCCAGCTGGTGAATGGTGTGACATAACTCACCTTCTTTACGACCAGTATGGTAATCTGCTAAATATTACACAAGCAGGATTGCTAACTTGGAGCACAAATGATGGTAATTACAGTGAATTGAATGGGCAATATTTCCCAGATCACTTAGGTATCTGGAATCTGACTCTAACATCGATTTCAGGCGCATCTGCTCAGATAGAGATTACAGTTGGTCATGGGGAGATGCAGAGTCTTGAACTCGCAGTATCCTCAACATCAATTACAGCAGATGAACTCGTATACATTAATACAACGAGAATAGATGTGCGAGGAAATAGGCTGGTAGTAACGTTGCCAATAGAAAATTGGACAAAGGTGGCTGATGGTAACTTAACTGCAGGTGAAACTGCAACTTGGAACCCAGTATCAAGAGGTTCTAAGTTACTAGAAGCGAAGTATGAATCCATTACTGCAGATGTTACAATTACTGTTACTGAAGGAGCGATTACTAGTTTGGTGTTGATTGTTGACTCTGAAGATTCTAGTTGGCAAAGTATGTTGCTAACTGCAGATGACACATTAACTGTTAAGGTTAAGGCAATTGATATGAAGGATAATCGCTGGACAATAACTGCTAATTGGTCAATTTCACATCAACTTTGGAATGACCAAAGTGCTTTGGAACAATTGACGAGTGACCAAACCACATTCGTTCCATATCATGCATCAACATCGCAATATACCATCACTGCAACATATGATGATGGTAATATGATTCATATAATTTCAATATACGCGACTGTATCACATGGTGTTCTAACCAATATTGATTTGAGTTCAATAAGCAGTGAAGATGATGTATCGAGTGAGTATGACATAACTTCAGATGATTGGATTGAGTTCTCCACAGAACTTTCAGATTCGGAAGGTAATCCAATTGATTCAAGCATTCTGAAGTGGTTACTAACTGAAGAATCAAGCGGTGAA
>JAPKFC010000046.1 GCA_028821785.1 Candidatus Poseidoniaceae archaeon
CATTGAGGACTGGGACCTCATCCCAGCGCCGTTGACCAAGCTTGGCAACCCCTGCTTCAAACCAACGGTTTGACCACGCGTATATCAACAACGCGTAGTCTGATTAATATCTCTCAATACCCTTTATTTCACTCAAAGAAGATAGCAATATCTTCTAGAGGTTTACGCTCAATATCAGGGACTTCTGCACCATCACTTGGATATCCAACGGGCATTATTAACATTGCAACTTCATGCTTTGGCCGATCTAATATTTCACTAAGAAAACCCATCGGTGATGGGGTATGAGTTAGAGTGGTAAGGCCAACTCGATGTATTGCTGAAATGAACATTCCAGCAGCGATTCCACAAGATTCAGTAGAGTAGTAGGTTGGGCCCCACTCACCATTTTCTCGCTTTCTTTTACTCTGTCTAAACAAGACAACGACCCAAGGGGCATCGGTAAGATGAGTCTTAACAGCATCAGTTCCCAAAGGAGCCAACACCTCTCTCCAGGCTTCAGGCATTCTATCTTGGTAGGTTTTTGTTTCTTCAATTTCAGCAGCATCTCTAATTTTTTGCTTCAATTCTTGATTGGAAATAGCAACCCATGTCCAAGGTTGTAAATGTGCGCCATTGGGAGCAGTACCTGCGGTTAGAATTGCTTTTTCAATGATATTCTTTGACACTTCTCGCTTTGAAAAATGTCGCGTAGTCCTTCTTTTTGAAGCTTCGATATAAATTTCAAAAGAACGCCTTTCCATTTCAGAAACAGGAACTTCTTGCCATTCCAGTGGAATGAATCCGTCTTGGCTCATACCACTGCATTACCGCTATTGTTTTTGATGCCTTCTTCATCATCAGCAAATAACCAATCGTTCACTCATGCTGATGTTGGAGCCAATTCTGTTGGCATTCTACCACGGATACGTAACCAAGTTTCACTACCGAACATCAATGCGTATAGTGAGGCGATCCAAAGAGTTGGGCGACTTTGAATAGCCATTGAATCATATTTTCCAAGTAAATCATTATCTCCAATAACCAATAGAATACACAACCATAACATCGTAACTCCATGTAATGCCCATCGTAATCCAGACATAATATCAGATGAATTAGCTCTCATTTCTGTCATTTCAACTTCTGTTAGAACTGCAGTTACTCCAACCAATTTATCTAGTGCAGAACCGCCATTCCATCTTATTCTTCCAAGCCTGAATCTGTTGAGGAATTCAATCACAGTGAATAGACTGAGCCAAACCACTACAACTTCTAACAATGGTTCTGCTCCAAATAAATCGAGAGAGCCCCAAGTTGACCAAGATAACAAACCCCATAACCAAGCAACCAAAAGCAATTGGAAAGTTCTAGCAAAACGAGTCAATCTTTGCAATAATTCAGCATCATGAGAAAGTAAAGATTCCAATGCAATAACCAGCCCGGTTATTCCAGAAAGACCAGCCGAAACCAATAGCCACCACCAATCTAAGTCACCATCTCTCCAAGAGAACATCAATGCGACCATAGTCCATGCTAATACGACGATAGAAGCGACATTTACAGTGGCTTGCATTGTATAAAGAGGGTCTCTGCCATCTCTTAAGACCGCTAATCCACCCATCAACCTGACTTCAAATGCAGAATCATCAACGATGCCATGAGCAGCTGCAGTCATTCCTCCAACTGCCTTTATTCTTGCATTTTCAACAACACTTGTCGCCGCCCCAACTTCCCAACTATCACCGCCATTAGACCAAGAAGAGCCCCGACTTGCAGCATGTGCAGCACCAGTACCCCGACTCTTATCCTGTCCACTAGAGCGAGTTCTTGCCCATGCGCGAATTTCGTCAGTTGTTATCTCGTCAACCTGATCTTCGCTTAGGGGCGCACCGTGGTCGGTGTAGAGCCATCTGCATTGAATTGGTACAGGATGTGGGTCAACATCGGGTGCAACCATTTGGAATTGACCCGCGTCGAGTGTTGGTAATTGAGAAACCAAATTTTGGTCTCCACCACTTTCTTTCAACAAATGTCGGACTTTGTCGATATCTTGAGGTTGAGTAAACCTGCCAATGAAAGTGGTATTGGCTTGGGCGAGAATTTTGTAATCAACATCTGATACATTTTGTGTTGCTAATACACAAGCAACACCGTATTTTCTTGCTTGCTTGAAAATTAGTTTTATCAAATCCTTGGCCGGAGGATTTCTAGGATGTGGAGGTAAATATGGCGCAACTTCATCCATAAAGAATAGTAATTTCAATTCCCCTTCAGCCGGTTGCTGAGTCAACATCCAGTCATACAGTTCACGTGCTAATTCCTGTACGAAATATTGCTTCTGTGCCTCATCTTGAATGGTGTTCAAATAAACGATATTAACCGGAATTTTACCAGGAATTGCCGGTTCAACGAAAGCATCGATATCAATGGGAACACCGTTTGAGAATAATAATTGATTAACTCCACTAGAAAACGCAGACAAGCGTCTCGCCAAATCATTGCGTGTAGTTTTTGGTAATCTTTCTTCAAAGTTAGTTAGCCTGTGTATAGCCATCACTTCTTCCCATTCAGGAACATCAATTTTTTCATCATCTTCATCGACTTCAACAAAACAATCCGGGTAGAGATTTTTAGTGAACTCGTGATGAGGTTCGCGAACAACCTTTGCTAATGCTTGAAAATCACCAACATCCAATCCACACCTTGTTCCTTGAACTAGAATTTCATAAAGAAATGGTTTGATTACTTTTCCTTGAGCCTTTTCTACATCATAACCTGCTAGGTTAGTGAAGCCAGCAGCGACCATATCCCATGCAGTAATCGCTTCTTCAGGATCTAGGTCAGCAGGGGGTGCTCTAAATGGATCAATACACAATGGCAGACCCTTACTTCGCAAAGGCGTCCAAATCCGCACTTCACACATATCCATTAATTTCTTGGCTCTAGCGTAATCGCCGCCTTGCGCCTCCAAATCATCCGGTTCTATGCCCAAGGCAAGTCGGGCCAAGTCACCCTGGGGGTCGATGATAAGAGAAGGGATTTTGGATAATGTTGCCTCCTCGATGAGTGCCTTAGCCATCACAGTCTTTCCTGAACCGGTTGAACCTAACATAGCCGCATGGCGAGCTAATACAGTGGAACTGATGTCAATGGGTTCTCCAGTATCGCGACGGTTTCCAAGAAACATTCCCTTTGGTTTGTATTTACGTTTCTTTGGTTGAGGTTTTACTTTGATTACTTCCGTATTTGAATTTGCGCTATTGGAACTGGTAATAGCATCTGAATTGGACTCCAAAATATCCCCGACCAAGTCGGCCAAATTAGTTGTGACTTCACCAATACCCCCTGCCGACTTATCGGCATTGGGAGTACTTTCGTCAGACACCATAGACGGGGCAGTCCGGTTGGGGGTCTTCAAAGGCGCGTTAGTGAGCAAGCCTGAGAAGCAGACTCAAGGAGGCGAACCACATCGCCGAATCATGCTGCGCATTCCATTGGCTCGCCCATCATGGGATGATGAGATGCGTCAAGCAGCAATTGCGGCATTAGACTCAAAGCAATGGGTAAAGGGCCAGCAAAACATTGCCTTTGGACAATCGTTTGCCGACTATTGTGGAGCACTTGCTGCAACGCCATGCCAAAATGGTTCAGTTGCCCTTTGGGCAGCGTTACAACTAGCCGAGATTTCTTCGGGCGATGAAGTGATAGTTCCATCTTTGACCTTCATCGCTAGTGCAACAGCAATCCCACTTGCTGGTGCAACAGCAATCTTTGTTGACGTTGATGAATATTATTGCATGGATTACCAAGCGGTAAAAGAAGCGA
Source organism: Candidatus Poseidoniaceae archaeon (assembly GCA_028821785.1). Taxonomy (GTDB): domain Archaea; phylum Thermoplasmatota; class Poseidoniia; order Poseidoniales; family Poseidoniaceae; genus MGIIa-L1. The sequence continues at coordinate 3,808 of JAPKFC010000046.1, forward strand.
TTACTGAAAGAACGAAGGCGGTGATTGCAGTACATTTATTCGGCCAAGTAATCGATCCAAGAATCGTTGAATTATGTCATCAAAAACAGTTGGTATTGATTGAAGACGCAGCCCAAGCACATGGTGCAACAATTACTAATTCTAAAGGTGAAAAAACTTACACTGGAGCGATAGGAGATATCGCTTGCTTTTCCTTTTTCCCTTCAAAAAACATGGCGGTCGGTGGTGAAGGTGGAATGATTACCACCAGTAAACAAATCTATTCCGAGCGATTGAATTCGATCGTAAACCATGGCCGCAGTTCAAGGGTTGAAGCACAACAACTGGGTAGTAATTTACGAATGTCTGAAGTATCTGCGGCAATAGGTGTGATCCAACTATCACGTCTTGACCAATGGCTGCAACATCGCAGATATATCGCTAACAAATACTTGCAAGAATGCAAGTCTAATACTAAATTGAATATGCCAAAAGTAAGAGAAAATAGCCAACACGCCTGGCACCAATTTTGTATTTTGGTGGAAGATGAAAACGCCTTCATCGAACATATGAATGAGCACCTGATAGATGCCAGAGTGCACTATCCAATTCCATGCCACAAACAACCAGTATTCAGCGACCACTCACAACACCAAGCCGACTTTACAATGACTGATTTAATTTGTAAAAAACTTGTAGCAATCCCAATCTTCCATGAGATGAGGGCTGATGAAATAGAACGTGTTATTTCAGCTCTAAACAGTTACTGATTCACAGATTGGCCATCAGAGTTTCAGCTAATGCTGCGTTTGACCAATTTCTTAAACCGGTCAACTCAAGACCTATCCACGAAGGAAGTTCAACCGGTTGTTGTTCAGAAGGTAACTCAACCTCGGCAAGAATTAGTCCAGCCAATGCACCCTCGAACTCATCAATTTCCCATGTCAAACCATCAACACCAGCCACACAATAACGAGTTTTTTTGACATTTGGAAACGGCCCCCATTGCAGTACGGATGCAGCAGCAGCATCCTCAACAATCCACTCTAATTCCAAACCACTAGCGCCTTGCCGCGGACCCTTTACAGTAAATATTGAAACACCATCTTTAATTCTAATTCTAGGAATCCAATCAGGCTCAGATTCAAAAATAACAATCTCTTCTTTACTCGGCCTAGTCATAATAACATCGGATAAGCACAAATTACCATCTTGATCTAAATTTAAATTAGATGCTTGTAAGTAATATTGTTCAATATTGTGAATGCTTTTTGCTTCACTTCTCCAGGGTTTTTGTGTTCGCCCATCAACTAGAAATCGTCTTTCGATTTCCACATGGGCGGACATATTCACGCCTCATCTTCAAATTTGATATCGCGCGCTGATTGCATTGATTCCTCATCTGTAAACCAAAATGTTGGCGTCGTTCCAAAGTCGCTATCCCAACGTTGAACCGCCCGAGCCCACATCTCGCCCTTTGAATAAGTTGAACACCAATTTAGAATCCAATCCATCTGAGCCACCAACTCTTCATCATCAGCAGCATTTCGCTTCAAGTTTTCAGCTTGAAGCGCAGTAATCATAGTCCAGTTAGGGGTTTGTGCATAAGTGACATATGGGTTTCTTTCCATGTCAACACTACGCCATTCAGTCCACAATGAGAATACATTATCATAGAGAAAACCAACCAATAATACGCCAAACATTACGCCACCGAAAATTGATGCTAGGCCAAAATAGGTGAATGGAATACCGGCAAAGGTAGCCGTAGGATCGAATCTCCAACTAACATAAGGCCACAACAATAGTGTGATAGTTGTGCCCCACAATAGTAACCCAACCACTGCTTGAGATTGTTGCATACGCCAATATTGTCTCATCGCCCACTTGCGAAACAAGCCACCAGAAGAACCACTATCACCCATGCTAATCGGTTTAGGCTAATTCTTCTCACAAATTAATGCGCCCCTCATAGGTCACAAAATACCATGATTAATCGGGTTTTGATAGTATACCGTGAACTTTACAATCAAAGATACCAACTCATTAAAAGGAAAGAAGCGGGAGGGATATCCATGATTAATAACAAGGTCATTGCAATACTAGCGCTTGGGATGATGTTAGTATCTGGTTGTACCGGGGTTATAGAAGAGCCAATAGACGTGCCAGATGTAACTCTGCCAAGCGATTGGTCTACCTCAGTTTCTAGGACAGTAAACAATCCACAACTCAGCGGTTTTGACGACTGTGAACAGTTGGAAAGCAGCCTCAAACAGTCCATTGCGGAAGAATATCGAACACAAATTTTGCAAGCGGCAGAGGAAGTATACTATTATGGTGGATTTTGGATGGATGATACTGCTGAAATGGCAATGGATGGCGCAACAGCCGGAGCATCAAACGGCCAAACAAGAAGCGCAACTCCACCAAGAGAAGAGGGCAAAGATTTCTCAGGCACCAATAATCAAGAAGAAGGGGTCGATGAAGCAGACTTCGTAAAAACAGATGGCTATTACATCTATTTCCTCAACGGTAACCGCTTAGAAATACTTGCAGTTCCGGATTTTGGAACAATTGAATATGAATCAAATTTCACAATCGAAGGCACTCCACAAGCGATGATGCTCGATGGAGATAGATTGGTGGTAATTTCCACAGTATCGCCATGGAGTGTTCCGGAAGATAGTCCTCTCCACTCTGAATTGGGCTGGAGCGACGGCTATCAAGGTTGGAGAACTGAAACTCTAACCAAGTTCACAGTACTAGATATTACAAACCGTTCAGATCCAGTAATTGGAAAAGAATTATTCCTTGAAGGATACTATATGACGGCAAGAGAAGTCAATGCAACTGTTAGAACCGTGACTCATACTTGGCTTAACATTCCAGGAGTTCAATCATGGCTTGACCTTCCATCAGGATATTGGAATCTTGATTATGATGACTCGCGAAGAGTTGACATTCGCCATAAGATAGCCTATCAAACCATTATGGATAATCAAGAAGTTCTTGATGGACTTACTCTAGAAGAGATTCTTCCACGAGTTTACGAACGCCAAGACGGAGTTCTCACAGTACACTCAATGAGTGATGGCGAGTGTGCAGATTTCGTTGCACCATCCGATGGTTTCAACCGAGGATTTACCAGCATTTTTACCATGGATTTAGCCGATGAAGATTTTGCCTTTGAAGCAGATCATATCGTTGGCAATTATCCACAAGTATATGCTTCTCAAGATGTTTTGATCATCACCGAAAACGCATGGGATTGGTGGTGGTTCTGGGGTGCAGATACAGATATGATGGAATCAACCAACATTCACACTTTTGATATTTCAGCATCCGGAGAAACAGTCTATACCGGTTCAGGAAGAGTTGATGGACAAATATTGGATCAATTCTCACTCTCCGAATATGAAGGCGTCGTCAGAGTAGCAACAACTGTCGGACAGTGGGGCCGCTGGTGGATGGAAAGCCCAGAGCCAATGTCAAGTCAAGTAGTAACACTCGGAAGAGCAGTTGATGATGACGGAAACCAAATTCTTACTGAATTAGGCAAGTTAGAAGGAATTGCAGAAGGTGAACGAATTTGGAGTACGCGTTTTGATGGCGACCGAGTCTATATCGTAACTTTCATGCAAATTGATCCATTATGGATTATTGATTTATCAGATGAAACAAATCCAACTATTTTGGGGGAATTGGAAGTGCCCGGAGTATCAACTTACATTCATCCTCTATCAAAAGATCAGATATTGACAATTGGAATGGGTCCAGCAAATGCAGATGGAACGGGTTTGGATTGGTCAAATGTTAGAATCTCATTATTCGATGTCAGCAATACATCAAGTCCGACATTAGCCGATGTCTTCTCTGTATCGCCGGTACAAAATGAAAACGACACCGCTTGGCTGTGGTCGTCTTCCGAAGCTACGTACGAGCATAAAGCATTCCAGTATTGGGCGCCTAAGGGTTTGTTAGCAGTACCAATTTCAACCTACAGATACAATAACTGGTATTCCAGCAATGGCGATTATCACTGGAGTTATCAATATGTTTCCAAACTTGCATTGGTCAATGTTTCAGAAGAAACGGGTGAACTAAGTCTACATGGGACAGTTGACCATTCCGCTCTATACAACCGAGCAGATGACCAATATTATTGGAATCAATACAATATCCGTAGGTCGATTTTCATGGGAGATTATGTCTATGCAATTTCCTCTGCCGGAGTTTCAGTCACCAATCTAACTACGATGGAAGATGTTGTTACTTTGAAATTAGAGCAGCCAGTGTATGATCCATACAGGTACTATGATGACGCAGACGTATCAGTTGCTGAAGATTCATCAAGCGAAAAGGCAAACCCCGAGTAATAACAGCGCGCTCTTCTTGAGATAAGACCGGTAGGGAAGACCATGAGCGGCACCCCCAATGGTGATATTTTGCCTGGCGGCAAATGTGCATGGCATCGCTTTGACCCAAGCAAATCAGAGCATTTTTCTCAGAAATTATTGAACAGGATGGTAAACGACCGCAACCCCGCGATTCCACTAATGGAAAACAAATACCTCGCCCGAGGTCTTGTACAACGTCTCGGTGGTTGTGCATTACCAGAAATCTATCATTGGAGCACCGATTCAAAGGTTAAAATCGATTGGGAAAACTTACCCAAACGTTGTGTAATCAAAACTAATCACTGGTCTGGAGACACCCTATTCATTATGGATAATGCCGATAAACCATTGAATGGAATTGCGCGTAAATTCAAACTTAGAAGCCGAGGTGAGAATGGATATTTGGTAATTCGTAATGGTAAAGATCAGCATGGAAAACCGTGGCCAAAATGGAGAATCCAGTGGACATTATCACGCAACTTGAGGAAAAACTTTCCAATACCACTGGAATGGGGGGCGTATAATATCAAACCACGTGGCGTGATGATAGAGGAATTACTTGTCGATGAAACCGATTCATTGCCCTCTGATTGGAAATTTCATTGTTTTTCAGGTAAAGTCGGAATAATTCAATTGGATACAGGGCGAATGTCACAACATAGCCAAGCGATCTATGACTGTGATGGCAACAAAATAGAACAAACCAATGCCCACAAAGTAGACCTCGGAGAGCCACAAAACCTAGCAACAATTCTAAAGCCTGAAATACTTAAATCAATGATTTCAATTTGTGAAAATCTATCAAAAGAAATAGATTACACCCGTGTTGATTTATTTTTATGTGGTCAAGAAATCTATTTTGGAGAATATACCAATTACCACCAATCAGCATCACCTCAATCGATTGAATGGGATACTTTAGCGGGCCGATTGTGGACACAACAAATTACACATGGGGTTGAACAATGAGGACCGCAGTTTGCACATTTGGCTTTGGCCGCCCCGACCATTTTAAGAGAATGATGCAAGGTTTAGCAGGTTGCCCAGAAATAATCAATGAGGAAGTAGATATCCATCATTATCTGGATGGGGGAGAACATTCTCAACAAGATGAGCTGCTCAAGGTGATAGAAGATAGTGGCGTACCTTACAAAAAAATAGTTCAAAGATCTGAGAATTTTGGAGTTGGACGACAACTGATTGGAGCGAGGCGAGAGATTTTTGATGAACAGAATTATGAGCGAATGATACTGGTAGAAGACGACATTGAAGCAGGACCAACATTCATGACCGCATTACTGCGTCTTTCAGACTGGGCACAACAATACGATGATGTTGGAACAGTTCAAGTGTGGAATGTACAATCGGGGACGAAACAACAACTGGAAGGGGATCTCGACAAGGTAGTTCTCACCAATCGGCATTTCGTAACTTATTGTTTAACCAAAAAAACGTGGGACTTGATATCTCCATCACTGTATGATTATGAGAAAAAATACCTACTGGGCAGAGATTATGGGAAAAGACCCCATCGCAGAATACGATTGTTTCAGATGAGAAAAATGTTGAAAGCACCCAAACGTCAACCACAAGGTAATTGTCTAAATCCTCCTGCTGAAGCATGTTCTCACCCATTCCCGAAAATAGATTATCGGCGCTCTCCAACTTCACAAGATGCTATCACATCGATCGCACTTTACCAAGCAGGACTTCACCGCTTGACCACCGAGGTTTCAAGAGCATTTTATTTCGGTGAAACAGGAATCCACTGTACTCCTGAAGTCTATCGGCAAATGGGCTTTCATCTCCAAGGACATCACAGATGGGAACTTCACAGTGAACCGTCTTCCTTTGAATTAAAATATCAAGATGAAGAAGGTAATTGGTTACATTCACTTTATCGTTGAGGTTGGCCAATTCAAAGATTGGATTGCCCAATGGTCAATACTATCAAACTCCGACCATAGCAATGCTTTGTTGATATGGCTCTAACAGTTGCAATTATTGGTGCTGGACGTTGGGGCCAGGCACATATCAGAACCCTTTCATCTCTCAAAAGAGAAGGTTTGGTTGGGCGATTATTAGTCTGTGATACCGACTTAGAAAAACTAACAGATTTAGACCCAGAAGTCGATGCAACCTATACTACTTGGCAGGAAATGGTTGAACATAATTCGGTTGATTTGGTAGCGATAGTCACCCCCCCACAAAGCCATTGTCAATTGTCAATCGATTTGATGAACAAAGGAATTGATGTATTGGTGGAAAAGCCATTGGGCTTTAGTGAATCGCAAGCAGCTGCAGTCTTAGCCGCTAGTCAAAGCACAGGCCGCTCTCTTTCTGTTGGGTTTTTATTGAGGTTCCATTCCGGAATCCTAAAGGCGAAATCAATGGTTGCTAGCGGTACAATAGGATCATTGCACCGAATACAATTCATTCGTCATTCGACTAGAAAGGCGCCATCGCAAGGCGATGTTATAGAGGCACTAGCAGTTCATGCAATCGACACAGTCTGTTCGGTACAAGGCGAAGTTGAACCGCAACGTTTGCACATTTCTCGGCTGGCCACCGGCCAGCATAACAATCCAATACAGGCTTCGATGTGGATTGAATTTCCTTCAGGCATAGAAGCCAATATTTCTGTTGGCTGGGATTCAGAGATAGAACAACGCCAACTCAATTTTATTGGAGAAAACGGCTCTATTTTTGTTGATTTCAATAATCATGATAATATCAAATTACAAAGAGAAGGGGTTCAGAACATTATCCCTACCGAGTTTTCAAATCCACCACTAGAGATGGAATGGCGTCAACTACTCAATGCTAAAGCAGACCTATTTCCAACAGCGGGTGCGACATTACGCGGAGCCCGTTGGATAGAACAAGCACTATTAGAAGCAGCAATACACATCATGCAAAAACAAGATAATATTCCAACCATTGAAAGGACAATCAATCAAACAAGGTAGTCTGATTGATAGAGTGATTGAGGCGAAGGGTGAAAGGCTATGCTCCCCGACCATGGCTGATTACAATGGCTAAGTTTGGTGACCACCCCGCGCTTCCGCAAGCACTTGAGGACTTGTTGATGGAACAAGTGCATACTGTTTTTCTCAAAGCAGACTGCAAACCAAGAGTCAAACAAGGAACGATTGGGCAGTTAAAATTAACAGAGGTTGAATCATCTACTGATTGGGATACATTGCGCATGGAAGCAATGCAAGAAGAATTGGTTGATTTGATAGAAACCAATAGAAGTCGTAGCGATTGCTTTCTTGAAATCGATAGAAAGGGTTGCCAAGTCCTGCAACTAGGAGATCTGCGTATTTCATGTGCATGGCCACCATTTTCAGACGCAAGAGAAATCACAATCGTAAGACCTGTTGCAAAACTTTCGCTCAGCGATTATGAAATCGACCCACGACTCATCGAAAGGCTAGCAGACCACCATCGCGGAGTCTTTATTTGCGGACGGCCAGGTTCTGGAAAGACAACTCTCGCTCAAGCGATCGCCGAATACCTAGACACTGAAGTTGGCGCCATGGTCAAGACCATGGAAGCACCACGCGACTTACAATTAGCAGATAGAATCACTCAATATGCGCCACTTGAAGGAGACTTAGAAAAGACTGCGGAGATTATTTTCCTAGTCAGGCCAGATTTCGTCATCTTTGATGAGGTAAGAAGGGCAAGAGACTTTGAGATTTTTGCAGATGTTAGACTTGCAGGTGTAGGGTTACTTGGAGTAACTCACGCCAATTCAGCATTAGAGGCAATTCAAAGATTGATTGGTAAGGTTGAATTAGGCTTAGTCAGTCAAGTATTGGACACGATTCTTCACGTTGAAGCAGGAAAGATTCAGCAAGTATTGGAATTGCGCATGACCGTCAAAGCACCAACAGGAATGCAAGAGGAGTTGGCAAGACCGGTTATTGAGGTGGTTGAATTTCCTAGTGGAAAAATCACCCATGAAATGTTCGCCTTTGGCTCGGAAATAGCAGTAGTTCCAGTAACTGCGGCATCAAGAGGGCAACTATCTCCAATGCGAGCTCTTGCCAAAGAGCAAATCGTACAAACAATCCAACAGTGGGTTGGCGTTCAATGTGAAGTGCAATTCACCAGCGAAACCAGTGCAAAGGTCTACGCTCCACAAAACATGATCTCAACTTTAGTTGGCCGTGGTGGAGAAAATGTCAACCAATTACAAGATGAATTGGGTGGGATGAAATTGAGCATTGAATCATTCGAAGATATGCCAGAAGGCCTCGGTGAAAAGAAAAAAACCTGGGAAAATTCCCAAGATAGATACTCTAGAGAAAACCGCAATAGGGAAGGAAACCGCAAAGGTTCGGGTAAAGGCGATCGTCGCAAATCTCGTAAAAACCGATGAAATCACCCGATGAGAGTTGAAGGAGGGTTCATCAAGGCGTGGCCGCGCCCAAGGGATGATGTCGCTACCAAACGATGGCTCAGGACGCGCCCCAGTGGCGATTGTCCCATCTACGACATCAGTAACTTCAGGTGTTGAAGTTACCAAAAAATTAGTTGGTGCAGCAATCGCCTTTGGCGACTTATTAGCAGGAACTTTAGGACCAAATGGTCTTGACAAAATGATGTATAAGACCAATGGTCAAACCGCAGTGACCAACGATGGTGCAAAGATAGTCTCTGAATTATTGGTAAAACACCCAGCAGCAAAAGCATTCGTCGCACTTGCAGAATCACAAGAAAATGCTTGTGGCGACGGCGTCACCAGTTGTTTGTTAATCGCTAGTAACCTGATGAGAGAAGCAGGTCGCTTATTTGACAAGAAGCTACACCCATTGGTATTGGTCGATGGTTATCAAAAAGCATTAGATATTACATTACAAACACTTGAATCTAAAATCATTACAATACGCCCCGATTCTATTGACGATCTTAGAAAGGTTGCAAAAACTGCAATGGGTGGAACTTCAGCAGAGGCTGGTGGAGATTTGATGGCTGACCTTGTGGTCACCGCAGCACAACTTGTTGCTGGGGAAAGAGATGGAAATTTACACATTAGTACTGAGGATGTGAGGATGGCAAAGCGAGGCGTTGGAAGCATTGGTGATAGTAGAGTAATCGCCGGATTAATAATCGAGAAGCGGCTAGAACTAGACCGTCTTCCTAAGTCATTAGATGCTGGGAAAGTATTGGTTTTGTCCTGTCCTTTGCAGATTGAATCAACAACACGTGATGTTGAAATCGAAGTTGAAGACCCAGAGAAATGGGCTTCTTTCATGGATGCAGAGGAAGAGAAGTTGCAACTCAAAGCACAGCAAGTTATCAGCAGTGGTGCAAGTCTAGTATTTACTGCAGAAGGAGTTGAAGCAAGAATCCTTCACACATTAGCCGATGCGGGAATTTTTGTTTTGGGTGGTTTGGAAAAGGCTGGAGCAGAAGATATTGCTTTGGCTACAGGAGCCCAAATGATAGATCACTTAGATGATATTTCTCAGGACATATTGGGTAATTTTAGTGAACTGAAGATTGAACTTCTTGAGGGTGCAGAAGGGCGAAGAGAACGTATTCATTTATTGGTAGGGCTACAAACTGGTATAGCAACTATTGATGTTGGAGGTGGTGACGGAGTTGCTAGCGAAGAAGTAATTCGTGGCCTCTATGATGCACTTTGTTCAGTAACTTCAGCAATGGAGACTGGCGAGGTTCTAACCGGTGCAGGAAGTTTGCATATGGCTGCAAGCCTTGCGATCAAAGAAGCAGCAGAAAACCATCCTGGTCGTGAAAGATTGGCAATGGAAGCATTCTCCAGGGCATTGGAATCAGTTCCAGCAACACTAGGAGAAAACGCAGGAGTAAATCGCTTAGATTGTCTGCTTGAATTACGAGCATTGCATAGGGCAGGAAATAGTGAAGCGGGAGTTTTGCGCGATGGTAAAGCAGGAACAATCGAAGAAGCATTAGCAAGTGCTGAAACACTTTCTCATGCCATCGAAGCGGCCTGCGAAACAGCCTGCGGCCTACTTAGGGTGGACCAAGTGATATCTGCTCGCGGTGACTGAAACCACCTTGCAGTACTGCGATTAATTGCAATAATAGAGCAATAGTGTAATACTTTGGATAGCCACTATGTTCAATACCGACTCGCAAGTGCCAACGATACGGGTCAACCATGGAAAACAACGCAACCCGTCCACGAGCATTGCTCAGTGTATACGACAAAACCAATATTGTTGAATTTGCAACAGGATTGGCAGGACTTGGTTTTGAATTAGTTTCAACCGGCGGTACTGCTAAAAAATTGAAAGAAGCAGGACTAGATGTAATCGGAGTTTCAGATATAACCGGTCATCCAGAAATCTTTGATGGACGCGTAAAATCACTTCATCCAGCGATTCATGGACCACTATTAGCGCGCTTAGAAAGTGAAGCAGACCGCGTTGGCCTAGATGAGTTGGGCTATGCTCCAATCCAGGTAGTCGCTTGCAATCTCTATCCTTTTTCAGCAGCAGCAGCGCAACAACCACCCCTCGATGACCCAGATTTATTGGAGATGATAGATATTGGAGGTCCGACAATGGTTAGAGCATCAGCAAAGAATTATCGAAATGTAATAATCACAGTCAATCCTCGATCATATACTGAAATTCTATCGGCATTAACCGATGCAAATGGTGCTGAAGGAGTTTCTATGGAGATTCGAAAACAACTGGCACTAGAGGCATTCCAACACACTGCAACCTATGACATGGCAATAGCAGATGAATTACATTCCCGCTTTGTTGGACGTCCACAAGACAGCGATTTGACCGAAGAGCAAAACCGCCGCCTACCTTCAGTATTACTTTCAGCATCAATAAAATCTCACAACTTACGCTATGGTGAAAACGCCCATCAAGCAGCAGCACTCTACTTGGATCCAAAGGAAATAGGTCAGCACAAATCTTTGGTTACCGCTAGAGTAGAAGGCGGTAAGGCAATGTCTTACAACAATTACACGGATGCGGATGCAACTCTGCGTTTGTGCCGGGCCCTTTCTACCGATGAGTGGCCACAAACTCGTCATGCATGTGTTATTGTCAAGCATAACAATCCGTGCGGTGCAGCATTAGGTGCAACTCAACTAGAGGCATATGAAATGGCATTAGCAAGTGACCCTGAATCTGCTTTTGGTTCAATTATTTGTTTTAACGAACCACTTGAGTGCGACACTGCAACTGCAATTGCACCATTATTCCTTGAGGTGATGATGGCTCCTGCTTACGATGAAGGTGCTAAAGAAATTATTATGAAAAAGAACAATCGTCGAGTATTAACTATTGATTCTCCAAACGATCGCTTAGCACCATTGCAACGAATCCTCTTGCCAAAACCAATCGAAGGTGGCTGGTTAGCTCAGACCGAAGAACCGCCAGTAATCGATTGGGATAAAGCCAAAGTTGTCACAGAAGTTGAACCAACAGAAGCAGAAATTGCTAGCATGAAATTTGCGGTTAGAGTTTGTGAGCAAGTAAAATCTAATTCTATCGTGATGGTTCAAGGAACTGCAACCGTTGGAATTGGTCCAGGCCAAACCAGTCGAGTTCAAGCTGTAAGAATTGCAGCGAGAAGAGCCGGCGATAGAGCACAAGGTTGCGTACTAGCCTCTGATGCATTCTTCCCATTCGCAGACGGTCTAATCCGTGCTGCAGATGCAGGCGCTTCATCAATCGTTCAACCGGGTGGTTCAATCAGAGACCAAGAGGTAATTGATGCAGCAAATGAGAGAGGAATTTCAATGTTATTCACCGGTCACCGCCTCTTCCGTCATTGAATAGCAACGATATTTCCCCATCTCTTAATTTGGGGTGATTTCAATAACTCGCACCCTTTCGGCTCAAATCGTAATCACCTAATAGGTGAATAATCGGTGATTCTATGCCTCAATTAAATCGTAATATTGCCAATGTTGGCACCGGTTTTGCAGCATTCCTAACCCCGCCGGGTCCTGAAGTGATTCGTTTCACTGTTGGCCAACCAGATTTTGCTACTCCGTTACCTGTTGTAGAAGCAGCGAAAGCGGCATTGGATCGCGGCGAGACAACATACACAAGAACACAAGGGACTCCAGAAGTTTGCCAAGCGGTAGCGACCCATTTACATGATACACATGGTATTGAAACAGATGCCGACGATGTCTTAATCACTCCAGGCTGTAAACAGGCTCTGCTATACTCAATGATGGCAACTCTCGATGCAGGCGATGAAGTTCTGTTGCTATCACCGGCTTGGCCTTCCTATGATGGAATGCTAAAGTTACTCGGAGCAGTTCCAGTCCACGTTCCAGTTAAAAGAGACAATTACCACCCAGATTTCGATGCTTTGACTGCAGCGATTACCGATAAGACAAAGGCGATATTGATCAACTCTCCAAACAATCCTACAGGGGCAGTATACACTCCACAAGAAGTTGAACAATTAGTAAATATGGCTATTGAAAATGATTTATGGATTATTGATGATATGATTTATGCAACTCTTGTTTGGCAAGATTACCCATATACTTCACCTGCCACTATTGCTGGGGGAGCCGAGAGAACACTTACCATCGGTGGATGGTCAAAGGGGTGGGCTATGACCGGCTGGAGATTGGGTTGGATTACCGGCCCAACTGGTGTTATGTCTGCTGTTAAGAAAATCAATGCAAGTGCAGCTACGCACGTTGCAACTTTCCTAATGCCTGCAGCAACAATTGCATTAGATCTTGATGAGGAGACTGCAGAAATGGCTAATCAATACAGAGATAGAAGAGAAGTCATTCATCAATTATTATGTGAATTACCAGGCATAGTCGTCCCAAAATCAGAGGGTGCATTCTATGCATTTTGTGATATAACGGGAACGGGAATGAGTGATGTTGAATTTGCAACAAGAGCACTACAAGAAGCCCAGGTGCAACTGATTCCAGGATCACTAATGGAGGGTGGAGAAGGTTTGGTAAGAATTTCATATGCAACTTCAATGGAAAATATCCAAGAAGGTTGCAGAAGATTGAGTGTTTGGCTTAACTCCTTGTGATAAATAAACCATCTAAACCTCTTCACCATTCAAATGCGAATGCTCAAAACCACAGAGGAAATGAGCCTATCATGTCGGAGGAATTGATTGATGCCGACATTCGTGTGGCTCGAACTTTACCATCGAGATTCTATACTGAGCCTGAACAGTTTCAGCACCTAATGAGCGTATTTTCTGGTTGGCAATTTGCTGCCCATACCTCGCAGTTAGAGGTGAATACAATTCAACCCCTGGAGCACCTTGAGGCGATTAGCGGAGAATCAATGGTCTTGATTCGAAATCAACAAACAAAGTGTGTATCCAATGTTTGCACTCATCGAGGGATGCGTTTAGCGCTTGAGGCATGCACAAAGAAAACACTACAATGTCGATATCATGGTCGTACTTTCAACCTTGATGGAACCTTCCGCCACATGCCCGAGTTTGAGCAGGCCATTGGGTTTCCAAGTGAAAGTGATGACCTCAAACAGTTTCCACTCAAGCAATGGATGGGGATGTATTTCACAGCCC
>JAPKFC010000047.1 GCA_028821785.1 Candidatus Poseidoniaceae archaeon
ATCCACACAATTTTCTGCAACAGTGAATAATCCTGCTCAATACGGTTCTGGTTATTTAGTAACTTCCGGATATGATGCGTCTGGAAAAAAGGAAGGTATGAAGTGGGGTCAATTTGCAAAGGGTTTCTTTACACCATTTGCTATCATGATGTTATTGTCAATTTATTCTGATTCATCGGGTGGTGAAAGCATTATGGATGAATCCTTTTTATGCTTGATGTTACTAATCGGAATTGTTGCAATAGTTATTTCTTTTTCTAAGGGAAATAAGTCATACGGTTATGGATTGCTTATTTCAGTATCAATTCCATTACTATGGGTTGTGTTCATATATGGATTCGTAATACTGCTGATGTTTGGATTTTCCTAAGCCAATCAAACAATAGAGGCAGAAACAATTTGTCCAGCCATCTCTCTCTTTTCTAGAGCTTTGATTGCAAGACCAATTTTACTTGTGTGGATACTGATAAATGTTTTTTGCTCCTCAAAGGAAACATCGCCTATTTCCAATTCCTTACAATTTAAAGCCTTAACAAACCAATCTGAAACTGTTCTTGAAGAACCAGCAACTTTCTGAGGAATGTCCAAAGACAAAGTTACGAATCCGAAAACATTGGCAGTCTCTCCGTAATCATCTTGCTTTTTGACTGGATCTCTATCCATGCCTTGTGGAAGGTCTGGTGCTTCAGTCTCGATAATATTTAATCCGTATGTGGCAATGATTTTATTCAATTGCGCTGAATCATCTCTTGATACAAGGCTCCATGCCTCTCCCTTTCTTCCGATTCTACCGGTTCTACCGATTCTATGGATAAAGGAATCAATATCATTAGGAATATCGTAATTGATAACCATTGTAATACCATCAACATCTATTCCACGTGATGCAACATCTGTAGCAACAATTGTTTTGAATTGGCCACCTTTGAATTTATCTAGAACCTTCTCTCTTTGGTTTTGATTCAAGTCTCCATGTAATCCTGCAACATCAAATCCATGCTTGGAAAGTCTTTGAACAGCCAAATCGACCATTCTTTTTGTATTACAGAAGATGATTGCTTGTCCATCTCCGTTTTTAGTTAGAAGACGTCCTGCAACCCACAACTTATTGGCACGACCAATACTTACCATATACATGTCAATTGGAGGAATATCCAATTCCTCTACATTGGTCAATACGAATTCTGGTTCATTCATGAATTCATTTGCTTCATCAATAATCTCTTGAGGAAATGTTGCTGAAAAGAGTAAGGTTTGTTGACGGGAAGTCATTTTTTCAATAACCCACATGATGTCAGGGAAGAATCCCATATCCAGCATACGATCTGCCTCATCGAGACAAAACAAAGTTGGGCTTGACAAATCAATATGTCCTCGTTCGGACATATCCATTACTCGTCCTGGAGTTCCAACGATAATATCGACACCGTCTTGTAATGCTCTAGCCTGCTTTTCTAAATCTGTTCCACCATAGACTGTAAGAATTGTAAGTCCAGAATCTCCTTGAACTATTTTCATCTCCTCAGCGACTTGATTTGCCAATTCCCTTGTAGGAGTCAATATCAAGGCCTGCAGTTTACCACTTGCAGTACACTTGCTAATGATTGGTATTCCAAAAGCCCCAGTTTTACCTGAACCTGTTCTTGCTTGACCGATAACATCCCTGCCACTAAGAGCCAAGGGGATAGTGTCTCTTTGAACTGGAGTTGAATACTCCCAACCAAGTTCTTCTATTCCATTTAGGATGCCTTGAGGTAAGTCCCAATCAGTGAAACGGGTGGTTGTGAACATAGTATTGTCTCTCCATTTCTATTGGGTTGGACCCTCTACGGAATGAGAGCCCTTGACACTAAATCAGTAATTGTCCGCTTCTGCGATTTCTCTTTGTAAATCGCCCATCCAATATTTCAAAGCATTTTCTTTGTTCATTGGGCGGCGTGTTTGGCGAACATGCTCAAGAATGTATTGTCTAAATTTCAAAGACTTATTTCGGTTGACACCCTTAGGAGTCATACCATCCCATAGTCTGTCAAATTGCTCTTCTTTGTCGTTGAACGGAGAATCACTCATGATAACACACCTCTTTAGTAATCGGCCCACCGACCTCCCCCTCTTAATGATGCCGCATTTTTTAAGGAGGAAAGGAAACACTGTGAGCCAAAAAATGCTTAACTTTTACCTAGAAATCTGCCTCATCGTCTGAATCTAAATCAGGCTCAATATCATCCTCATACCCATAGACTTCATCTTGTGAATATGAACGATATGCATTTTT
Source organism: Candidatus Poseidoniaceae archaeon (assembly GCA_028821785.1). Taxonomy (GTDB): domain Archaea; phylum Thermoplasmatota; class Poseidoniia; order Poseidoniales; family Poseidoniaceae; genus MGIIa-L1. Next base: position 2,276 of record JAPKFC010000047.1, read on the forward strand.
CCTTTCGGCTTCCTTTTTCTTGATCTGTTCATTCATTGCGATCATTTTCTGAACTCTTTCAGTGTCTGTCAAAAGATGATCTGGCTTCTCACTAATATCTTCCGATGGACGGTTTCTATCTGAAGGGAGAGGGTCTAATCCGAACTTTATGCCCTGTGATTCAGCAATTTCACGATCCAATTGAGGAACTGGTATTGCAGCCGCAAGGAATAGATTCTTTTGAGCTTCAGTACCTTCTATTTCTGCATCGAATACCATTTCTTTCAGGCTTTTAATTAGTCCACTATCAGTCTCAGTGCGAAGCAATTCATCAGCCGTCACGCGTAACACATCTTCACTTAGTAGGCGTGGTAGCAAATTGATACACGCTGTGCGAACTTGCAAATCCTTGCTTCTAGTTCCAGAAAGTACAATGTCTTGGGCTCTACCATTGTCTTTATCCAGTTTTTGAATTGCTTTAATTGCTGAAATACGGACTTCCGAATCGACATCTACCATTGCCCGTTCAGCGAATAATGTCGCAACTCGAGGCTCTCTATTAGCTAGAGTTGGTAATGTTTTTGCAGCGATTCTGCGAACTTCATTACTTTCATCATTAAGTGCCCAGGAAACTAAATCCCAGGCTGAAGAACCACCTTTCCGCAGTACCTTTCTTAGTAATTTAGCCGCCTTTATTCTGTATTCTTTATCAGGTTCAAGCAGCAATCGATCAATGTGTAAACAAACAACTTCCGGCCAAGTATCCGCTAGGCCTTTCAATGCATCCCAAGCATTATCTTGTCGGTACTTTATAGGAGAACGCAACTCATTTACTAGTATTGTTTCAATACCAGAAGGGAAGACAGGGGCAGAGATTGCAAGCGCTTTACTCGCAGCCTTACTAACATCAATATTCTCATCATCAAGAAGAACGCTCAACCAGTCAAACATCTCGTCGGACTTCTGAATTGCAACTTCGGGTAATGCCTCTAAGGCAGCAACTCGAATAGCAGGGTCGGAGTTTTGAAATGAAGATAGTAGAACTTTATGAGCTTCTGTTGAAGCAAATCCTTTCAGCCTTTGTAATGCCCTAACTCCGTCAACTTGCGTCAAATGATAATCTCTCTCAGTCCAAACAGACTTTGCTGATTCAATTTCTCCTTTCGCCAACGGGATAATGTCTTGTTTTCGCAAACCTTGCCACGGACCTCTTTCGGTCTTGGTAGTGGCCTTAGCCCTGGTTTTTTTCACGCTACCCACATTGATGGGTAATCCGGTTCGAGGGTCTCTTGCAATGTATTCACGTGACAATTTCAACACCCCTATGACGCCCGCATATACACCATAGAGATGAACCTATGGCAGTATTGTTTCAATTCCATCAGACACAGTAATAGAGATTCCACCATACTTTAAGTCTAATATGACTATTTAACGCGTATTCCTAATACATCGTTCAACAAATTAATTGAAGCAGTTGCTACTCCCCGTAGCATGGATGGTCGTTTAGTCAAGCAAAATGGCATTGTTTTAATTCTATTAATGACCCTATTAACATCATCCTGGGCTGCAATGATTACATCAAATGATCCACAAGTTATTGTTGATGAATCTGTGAAATTCATTTCCCATTCAAATAATGATTTCAATTCCAGTAATGGCTTTCTCCATGAGAATACTTCGGTGATTAATACCACTGGGGAAGCAAAATTAACTCGCCCAGATATTCGATGGGGGGCTACAAATGCTAATGGATTAATGTCCACACGTACTGGTGCGTGCACCGAATACCTTGAGCAAACAAACGAAATTTGGTTAATGGGTGGCCGTATGGACCCGAATCCAATGACAAATAACGATGAAGGGCCAACTTCCGCAGTAGAAATATTTGATGTTTCAACGGGATCATGGAGTTTTTCTAATTCGATGTTAAATCAAACTCAACAATATGCCGGTTGTGCAGAAATTGATGGGAAATTATACCTGGCAGGAGATTATCACCCTACAGCAAGCCCAGAAATAAGGTCGCAAGGACTACTACAGAGTTTTGACTTGAATACTGGCAATTGGACAATGATGACTCCAATGCCGTCTGGTGCAAAAGTTGGATTAGCAGGGGTTGATGCACTCGACGGGTATCTCTATGTCGCTGGTGGAGTCAATAGACAGAGTCGTAATGACCTCACGGATAATTTATTGCGTTACGACCCTGTAACCGATAATTGGACTCAATTATCGAGTATGAATTACAAAAGACACTCTTTTACTTTGACCACTTTCCACGGAAAATTATACGCCATCGGAGGAGTTTCGAGAGAAATTGACCCACTTACTAATTATACTGAAACCATTGATTCCAATCGTACTGAAGTTTACGATCCCGCAACTGATATTTGGACTAATTTGAGTGACTTACCGATTTCACTGGCCGCACATGCTGCAACTGTATTCAATGATGAAATTGTACTGATAGGTGGCTACGAAGATCAAACCTGGAATGGAGTGGCCAGCAAAAAACTGTATGGATATCACCCCCTAGAACAAACTTGGAGATTATTGCATACATTCCCTATAGGAATATATGATTCTACTATCGCTTCGGCAGGTGGTACAATCATGTATGCAACAGGAGATTCTTCTAACACAAGATTCTCATCATGGAATGCGATTTATCTTGGAGATACTGAATATTTTGAAAATCCAGTTGAGTATGAGGGATGGATTACCTCCCTGCCTGTTGATTTGAGATATTATCCGCAGGGTACTGCCACTCCTATGTGGATGACATTGGATGGTAATACCCCGTATGGCACTGATTTACAAATGCAGTATAAATCTGGCTCCGATTCAGTTTCTGTGGGCATGAATGCTTGGCAACCGATAGGAGCAAATGCAAGTATTCCTGAATTTGTTGGGATTGGAAACCACTCACTTAGCAATCTTAGTGAAGATACTTCTTTTATGCAGTATAGAATAAAATATACAACCACTGCTATGCAAAATTGGTCGACTCCAGATTTGGATAATGTGGAAATAATTAGTGAAAATGCTGCAATCACTTCACCAATACCGAGTACGATGCATCCAAATGCTGCCCCTGTTTCCTTCACAACACATCATCACGGATATACGAATTCAGCACAATACCAATTATCAATTGTTTCAGCAAACTCCCAAGGATTCAAGGAAACAGCATCCCAATGGACTACAATGACTTGGTCAGAGGATAGCAACTCCTTCACTGTAAGTGATCCTGATTCAATGCTGATATCTTCGCAGACATCTGTTCAAGAGAGTTTGAGTACCCAAGATGGTAAATTAATGGACTGGCAATTTTCCTTATCTGAAGGGCTTGCTACTGACTATATTCTAATGCAGGTTAAAACTGTTGGATTAAGGAATACAACGTATACACATGCAACTCCGATTACCATTGACAAAGAAGTCGATGTAAGAATAAAGTCTATTACAGCAAATTTTACTAGTCAAGGTAACTACACACTTCAAGAAAATGAAATCGTTCCAGAATTAACCAAATTAAATTTGGTTGTTGAGAATTATTTCACAACATCTGGTACTCAATTATTATCTGGATCAATACAGGCACGCGTGCATTTGGATATTATAGAATTCAATCAAACAGAAAACGGTAATGATGTTTGGGCTAATGCTACAACCGGTTGGTTCTCCCTCAACATAGGTCAAGAAACAAATATTGAATATACTCTTCCAGAAAATGTCTCAGGAGAATCAAGTATTTGGATTGAAGCAACAACTATGGATAATTTAATCTTGAACGTTAATGAAACCGCACACATGTTTATTCTAAATATTGAAGTTCCAGTAATGCTATCTACTACAATTACTGATGGAGGATATATCAATAAAGACGAAAATCGATTGTACGGTATACAAATCTACAATGTTGGTGGATTCACAAATAATACAACTCAAATGTCAGTGTGGGTTGAAGATAGAGATGATGGTTATAATGGCAATCCCTTGGATGGAATTGCCCAGATTGGTGAATATCAACAACGAAATTTCTCTATTGTAAATTCAGCCAATATTTGGTACCTAAATATGACTGTCAATGATTCGGGGAATGGCGATCATCAAATTGTTCGCACCATGCTTAGTGGAACGGATGTTTCTAATCATTCATTACCAGTTATTTCCGCAGAGAATGGAACTTCTTGGTGGATTAGTCGCGACCCTCAAAAGGCAATTATCACAGATATTACTCCACTTGGTGAAATAATCCCCAACATTGGGCAAAGGCTTGAACCTACTCGTCAAATCGGTTGGAGTATTACTGCGAGCGATTCAAATGAAATGGAAGACCTTAGTGAATTCAAAATTGAATTGGGCGGAGATTCAACCCTTGGTATCAAATATTTACCACATCAAGGAATTTGTAGTTCTCTCGATGGTAGATTGTTGGTTAATTCTTCAAACTGTATCGCAACTATATCCAATGGTGAAATGACTGTAGAAATGTGGGCAACTGTTGATTGGACACTAACAACAGCTGGGTTGATAGTTGGTGAATTAGATGTCATCGTTCGCGATTATGATGGTGCAACTCGTCAATCACAAGAAAATCAATGGTCCCTTGAGCGTGCATTAGATGTTCAATTTCAAAGTTTAATGGATGTGACTGGAATCGTAAATGGGACCCTTGGCGACAATCCTAAGGTGATGGCTGGAGATATGATTGAAATTGAGGCATCGGTTAAGCACCTCATTTCGGATAAAAACTACAATGGACAGTTGGGCGTTTTTTGGTCTGGAAAAATACAAAATGAAATGTGGCAGGGTGGATTGACCGCTGATATCATTGATGGCCAATTGTCATTATCATTCTCAACTCCAATTGAAAGCGGACTAATCCATGATGCTAAAATTAGTATTTGGGATCCACTGGACGGCGAGAAGTTACTTGAAATCGACCTACCAGACATCGTTGTTGATGCTGACCCACCAATGATTTTACAATCTCAATTGACAAGTGGAATTTCAAGGTATCACCTGAACAATGTGGAAATAGGTGTCAATGTGGATGAACCTCAATCTTGGAGTTCTAATTTATCTCTTACTTGTCAAGTGAGGTCAACTGAACAAAATTGGCAACCAATCACTCTTTCCAGAAAATCAAGTACTATATTTGACGGGAAAACAATGTTTGCATTCACTTTCGACTTTAGTAGCCTAGGTGACCCTTCATTATTATCAAATCAAGCACGAATTGCTTGCTGGGCAGATGGTTACGATGATTCGGGATGGCAACTTGATTCTGAATCCGGAAATAGTGAATTATCACCGTGGCTTGAAAGCACTTTGAATAATATCGGCCCGGACTTAGAATTGGGAGAAATCAAAATATCTGGCGATACATCAGCGGGGTCTAAATTATCATTAAAGGTGCAATTAATTAATGGTGGAGAAAGAATACAGCAACCGTTCAATCTGAGTATTTTCATCGTTCAAGGTGATGAGAAAACCATTGCAGCCCGCCAATTATTAAACGAACTAGGAGAAAATACTGCAGTTACAATGAATTCTAGAATTACCGTACCCGATGGAGAATGGACATTGCTTATTTCAGTTGATGATGAACAATTAATCTGGGAATTGGATGAAGAAAATAATATTTGGACTAAGAATTATAATGGTGTAAATCAAGGATTTTCAACCACAGTAATAGCACTTTCCAGTGGCGGAATCATTGCACTAATTGGAGCAGTATTATACCTCAAGAAGAGAAGTTCAGATCTAGATGAACTGGCCCATCAATCTGTAGATGAGAACTCAAAGGGTGAGCCACCATCAATCGACAACAATGCTAAGCCAGCAGGCGGCCCTCCAGGTAAGGCAAAACCGAAGAATGGTCCTCCAGGTAAGCCAAAGCCAAAGAATGGCCCTCCGGGCGCCTCTAATTCAGCGACAAGTGGCCCAACTGGCGCAGACTCTAGCCAAGACCAAGACACACAACCTGCTCAGCCTGAAGTTGATTTACAAGCTACTGCTGCTGCACATTTCGGTGCTTTGGATTCACTTATTCCGCAAACAACGGAAACTTCTGAAACAAGTTCTGAAGAGATAGTGCAGCCGATTTCAACAGTTGTTGTTGATTGGAATGGATTGCCAGGAGGTGGCGATTATGAATATACTTCTGACGCAACTTATTACACTGGAGAAAAGTGCGGCAAATGGTTATTGAATGAAGACAAATCTTTCACTCGGATTGAATGATTGAATTATCCATCCCTCAACTTTTTGAATGTCGGCTTTCCATGTAGTTCTTATGGGGAACGAGGATGTTGCGGATATCCGTACAGTTCTTGCTATTTGCTTTCGTGATGGAAAGCCACTAGATGCCATAGATGTTGAACGCATGTTATCATTTGACATGGAATGGCTATCACCTGATGATGCTGAAATTGCAGTTCAATCTTTAATCTCTGCCGGATGGTTATGTGGGGAAGAAAATGCCCTCACCCCGAGTATCAATATTTCTGGAATCACCGCTCCATTAGGATGGTTTCCCCGCCCTAGCCGTTTGACAAATCCGGTTTCGGTAAAATTGAACGAAGAAACAAATGAAACGATAGTTTCTGAATTAGTCGATGAAGCAATTACAATTGAGGCCACCCCTACTAAGAAAATAGAAATTACCAGCCAAAAAGAAAATCATTCAGATCCAAGGGTTAAATTAACCAAACGCTTGACTAAGTTTATTGCAAAAACTTCGAAAATTGAAGTTGAAGAAGTTGAACGTAGAGCCAATAGGAAACATAAGGCCCTAGCAGTTGCTACCAACTGGATGTGCCTAGCCCTTGTAGCGAGAGAACAGGGTATCCAAATGCAAGAGATAGTAGATGCTCTGGCTATCAGATAAGTGCTTAAGATATCCTTTCTATTTCTTTACTACGTTCGACCATTTCAACAAGAACTGGTAATAGAATAAGAGCAAGAATAAGAGAAAAGAAAACTGTTACGGCTGTGATCAATCCGAAATCCTTTATCACCGGCATTGGTGAAAACAATAGCACTAAGAAACCAAAGGCAGTTGTCAATGCACTTAGAATCAATGCAACTCCTGTGGTTGATAATGCTGCACGTAAAGCTTCCCAGTGATTCTCTTGGCGTTTTAATTCAACTTCAATGCGACGCCACATGTGTATTGAATAGTCGATTCCAATACCCAATGTTAAGGCAGTAACCATTACTGTAAGCACATTCCATTTCAAGCCAAGAGCGGCCATTGAACCTACTACCCACAATGATGACAACCCAACCGGGAATAGAACGATTATCGCTGGCAGTATTCTTCTAGTCAATATCAATAATACGGCACATGAAACTATCAAGGAAATCAAGGTTGATTCTAGTTGACTTTCACTTAGCCCTTCCAATACTGTCTGTAAAATCACCAAATCTCCTGTGATGTAGATTTGACCATGTCCACTAAGACTAGAACGAAGCGTCCCACTTTCGTCCTCTGAACCGAGCATATTCTCAAAATTATCTACTACTCTCTTTGACTGTGAAGATGTGGCTGCTTCTACGCGAACTTCATTCCTCAGATGAATGATATCCTCGCCTTGAAGATTAACAGTATTCTGTACTCGCTCTAACCAAGTTTCACCACTCAAAGCATCTGCTATGGATTGGTTGATTGAAAGATTTGAAAATGCAGCCCCTAAATCAAGTTCACCATTGTGATCTTTCATGTATACCTCGCCTCCAAAGACTTCCATGTTGTAGGCTTCGCCAAAGGTTGAATCTCTCAAAATAGCATCTCTTAACACCACATATGGTCCATCATAAGAAGGAGAAGATGTTTTTCCATCTGTGCCCACTACGTCATGGTTGGATTCTAAATCTGCGTGTAAACCTCGCATTTGATTCAATAGAATATCATCATCGGGTATTACATTCTCCCCTTCCAATGGTTCCATTAAGATGTAAACCATCTTCCATCCAGCGCTATCATATGATGTTGATAATTCATCCCTAACAGACATTATCGGCATCTCAGAATCAATGAAATCGGCTAGGTCAAAATCTGTTTCTAAGGTGGATGCTCCTGCTATAGATAAACCTGAAATGATAATTGCAACTAAAAGTACAGGAACTTGATTCTTCTGATGAATTCTTACCAAGAAATTTGTGGCACGAGGCAACCGAATAGAATGCTTGGATACGTCCCTCAAAGGTGCATCAAAAATAATGTGCAAAGAACCGACGATTAGGGTGGCGGATAAGAATGCACATACCACTCCTATTGCCAATGCCAGACCAAATGTTGCCAAAGGTGGTAAAGGAGAAATTATATTTGCTAAGAATGCAGCTACGGTAGTAATTACTGCCAATAGCAACGGCACACTTAGCCTAGTACAAGCACGAGCCCATGCTTCTGCTGGGTCGGGGTAATCCTCACGAATCGCTACATATGCTCTTTGCAAATGTATTGCATAATCTATACCCAACCCCAAAACAAGAGGCGCTACTGCAACTTCGAGTGCGCTGAATTGCGCCCCCATAAAATTGAGTGTACCGTATGTCCAGATCAATGCCGAAGATAATCCAATCAGCGGGAATATGACTCCTCTAATAGATCTAAACGCTACCGATAACAGTATTATTACAACCAATAATGCTAAAATAATCAAGGTTGCTAAATTATCAAATGTTCCTTTGTCGATATCATGAGAAATCAAATCAAGACTAACTACGCTATATGTTAATTCTGATTGTTCGCTTAATTGTGCAAACTCATTTCTTATTTGGTCTTGAAATATTTTCCTATATTGAGATGGCATATCAGGATCTATTTCCAGTACCCATAATGTGGATGAGGCCGTTGGTGTTGCGTCTCCGCTACCATCATCGAGATATGAGCAGGTGGGTGAAATATCTAAATCCTTATGTAATAATGCCGAAGATGCATAGGTTGCAGCACTTAACAATTGGTCATCTGAAGTAAGGCGACATTCCACATCATCTTCCAAGATTAGGTCAACCATCTGATTCCAACTTTCAATATCTGCTAAATTAGTTCCATTTGCTTCTTCATTTAGGCTTATTTGAACAATACTAGGGGCGGTGGTCCATACAGGAATGTTATTGTCAATGAGTGAATTATTATTTTGTAATTGATCTAAATGCTGAGCCATTAATTGAAGATTCTCAAGAGCGAGGATATTACCTCCATCATCAACTGTCACATGGACAAATAATGGTCTGGTTTCATTGGGGAAAAAGGCATGGATTCTATTATGCGCATCTTGGCCTTCAGAATCAGGTGCGAACTCAGACAAATCGGTTTTAAATGTGGGAGGTGAAAGAACCAGATTAGTTGCTAATGCAATTGTAAGTAGACCTGCTACGACCAAAAATGGAATCGCACTGCGACGGAAATAATGTGACACGCTCGCCACTTTTGCTTCCATCTCATCAGCATCCATTGAATCGTCCAAAGCATGAGGGTTCAAAAGAGAGATGGTGATAAGATTATTGAAACAATTGTTTTTGACCGTTTATAGTTGGTTCAATATTCAAAAATGATGGTTTAAATCAGGATTGCTTGAGCAACATTCAATCCACAAGGTTCAAAGGAGAAGCCTCGTAGGCCGGATTGGTTATCATGCCGGTTAAGTTACTACTCCGCGAAAAAAATGAACTGCGACTTCGTATCATTGGAGAGAGCCATACTGCTCTACAAATGCTACGTGAACGAATTAACAGTCACGACAAAGTCGAATATGCAAACTACTTCCCAGGTCACCCGCAATTGGATGACCCAGAATTCTACATCCGCACAACTGGAAAGAATAATGCAGAAAAGATTCTCACGGATATTGTTAAATCTCTATCTAGTGAATATGATTCATTAAACCTCTAAGTGAGGCGGTTTTTTGAGCGATAAAGATCCATTGGCCCAAGCCATTGGACTAGAAGGATTTGCTACAAAAACCTCTGGAATTGGTGGCGTTCTTAAAGCGAGAGTCAGTGATTTTAGAGTCGACGAGATATCGACTAGCATTAAATTAGACAACAAGGGCAGATTTACAGTTGCAAAAGTCACTTTGACAAACTGGGAGACAAATCGCTTCTGTACAACTCTTGCTAGGGAACTAAAAATTCCCCGCAATAGAATCTTTTTCGCTGGAACTAAAGACAAAAGAGCTGTTACCAGCCAATTATTTGTTATTGATGCCCCTCAAAAGAAGGTGACTGACTTAGTAATTCCAGATGTAACAATTCAGGTATTAGGTAGAACTCATCAAAAAATTGGCTTGGGTAATCACAAAGGAAATCGCTTCACTATAGTCATCAGAGGTTGTTCTAATTCAGATGGAAGTCCAATGAGTGAAAAAGATGCACTCAGTGAAATTGAGATTATCAAAAATGAGATGGCTGAAAATATTGGACCTGATTTATTCCCAAATTGGATCGGACCTCAGCGATTTGGTTCTGGCCGTCCAGTAACTGCTGAAGTTGGAAAACATGTTGTCAATGAACAGTGGAAAGATGCTGTTATGGCTTACCTTTCGATGCCAGGGTTCAATGAAAGTGCCGACGTTGCTGCCTTTAGAGAAAATATCAGAACTAATGGTCCTAATGCAGAAGCGCTGATAGATATGCCAAAATGGCTAGGTTTTGAGAGAAAAATGCTAGAACATATTGTAAAGTATCCAGAAGATTGGGTCGGGTCTTTCAAAAAACTTCCAACTAATTTACAATTGATGACCGTCCATGCAATTCAATCTGTAATTTTCAACAAATCCCTAAATGGAAGAATAAAGGCTGGTTTACCAATATCCTTACCCATCGCTGGAGACTTGGTTGGAAGAATTGATGAAAAGGGGCAACTTAATGCAAAAAGTTGTGTAATAATAGAAGAGAGAACCCTGCCTCGTATCACAAGAAATTGCCAATTGGGAAGATTGACTCCTACTGGCCCATTGCCAGGTAGTATTGTCAAAACTTGTCAAGGTAAAGCAGGTAAAATTGAAATGGCTGCAATAGAAGAAATGAATCTGCAAGATATCTCTTGGAATGTTGAAGCGGTTTCAAGACTTTCATCAAAGGGAACTCGCCGAGCCTTAGTAACTGGCTATAGTGAATTTAGTGTTGATACTGTTCCTATCGCATCCGATGACACAATGGGCGAGAAGTGGAAGGCCGGTCCAGGAGAAAATAGTCGGTGGCATCCCGAAGGTGCTTGTATTCGATTCCGTTTCACACTTTCATCTGGAAGTTATGCTACAACTTTACTAAGAGAATTCATGCAATGCCCACTTTCTCAAATTTGAGTAAGTTAATGAATTATTATACAAAGTAAATACTGTCAATAAAAACAGTATTGATCTAATTAATGGTAATTGATTTGAGAAGAATTTACTCAAATTAGTCCCATTGATAGGACTTCAATTTCTCCAACACCATGAATTTCGGACATTTGTCCTTCAAAGGCATCTGCAAGTCCTTCACCGTCGTTCATTGTAACATGAACTTGAACGAACTTTAGACCGAAAGCAAGAGGTTTTACCTCTACTTTTTGAACATCATAGATTTCAGTAGCCATATTAATGATTTGTGCTGCGATACCATCGGTATCAACTTCCTCTACTTCGGAATCAGGATTGACCTTGTAGGTCATTACTACCATACCCATTCAAATCACCTCAAGGACCTTGATGTCCACATGTAGGGCAGTTGTATAGAACCCCTTGATTACGACATCTTGGGCTGCGGCCAATAATAGTAGGACTTGGATTGGTATCATCCTTCTCAGATAGTACGATACAACCTGGGCAAGGGAATGAAGTTGAACCGGTTTCTGCCAATGGCACACCGGACGCAGTACAGTTCTTAGCTCTCTCAGTCATAATTACTCCTCAGGAACAAAGTCGCCCACGCCCTCCCCTTCTTTATGGTTGCGTGACAAAAAGGCCAAAACTCTCCACCAAAAACGATTTCTATCCTAGCGGTCGATGACTGTTAGCCTACCATTTTTACCCGAACTAACCACAAGTTCACCCTCTCTTTCTCGGCACCAGCCAGATTCTATGCGAATGATGTCACCGATTTGCACATTTTTTACTTGCTCATCCCATAGAACAATGCCCACTAAGCCACTTTCATCCCTACCACATGCAGCAGCAACTGGACCTGTGTAACGAGTAGTTGAAACCATCCTTCTTGGATAGACCCTAAGGACTACCAATTCTATTCTTCCAACTGCCCTATTCGCTCTTAAATCTGCGACCATTTGTCTTGCTGACATTTGGCGCATTTTCTCATTTGGATGTATCCTATTGATCTCAGCCATAAAAATAATGGGATTTATTCAACGGTTATCAATCAAATGCATGTTTTATGCCGGATAATTAGCATAGCAATTTGATATCATCAAGTGAAATCAAGAACTGTAAACGATGTTTAGTCGGTTTTCTTTTTACGGACTGAGAATGATGATTGTATGATGTCTGGACCCTCTACGATATCTTCTCCGCTGAGTTTTTTATTCAATTCAAATTCATATGTATCACTGATATTTACATCAGCGACAGCCCAAGGTTGGTACCTTCGGCAAATCAAATACACTTCTGAGGAGGAGTTTCTACTTGCGTGAGGTGAATGTCTCCTGACATCCTCGAAATGCGGTCTAACCGCATTTATCAATTCTTCAACACCAACTCCCTGGAATAATTTTGTTACGAAATGTCCACCTTTGCATAAAAATGGTAAAGCGAAATCAAATACTTCTGTAACTAAAGTCATGGCAATTGCTTGATCCATATCCCATTTGCCAGTAATATTTGGTGAAATATCCGAAATGATGCTGTTAAGTTGTCGCCCCTTTAGATATTCAAGAACTCTATCTTGTGTATGCGGATCTGTGATATCACCCACTAGAAGAACTGCACCCTCAATTGGTTGGCATGGTTCAAGGTCAACACCCACGACATCGCCTTCCTCTCCTACAAGTTCTAATGCAACTTGAGTCCAGCCACCAGGAAAACATCCGACATCAAGAATAACGTCACCTTTGTCTATCAACTTGAATCGTTCTTGGATTTGTTTGAGTTTAAAGGCTGAGCGTGCCCTATATCCACTGGCCTTAGCTTGACGCCTCCAAGGGTCACGTTTGTGATTCTCAATCCAATGGTCAGCCATAACAACCCCTCCTGCTCAAGTTATGCTCGTCCACCCCTCTTTGATGAACTCTCCTCTCGTAGTCAACGCCAAACAAAGAGATGAAGGGGTTTGGCTTTGTGGCGGTGCTTGATGGCAATCGATTATGCTCGCTTAAGCGCATTTACGATTATTTCTATCATGTTAGTCGCTGTTCAAATACCAATTGTTGCGAGTGATTCAGTCGACTCCCAAGTTCAAACATACAGCGTCAGCGGTGGCCGTAGTATTCTAATCGAAGAATACACTGCAACTTGGTGCCCAAGTTGTGCTGAAATAGACCCGTATTTGATGGAATTCGCATACGCTCATGGCTCTAGAATTGCGATGGTCGCATACCACCCAAGTGATGACGTGGATGCATTTCAACCACTTGCGGCTCAAAATAGAATAGACAGACTATTGATAACCCATCCAGAAATTGGTTCAACTCCAACATTTATCGTAGAGTCTGGAAATCTTAGGATTGGACCTGATTCTTGGCCTGATGTTAATTCCGATATTCTCAATGAAGAGGTAAAGCGTCAAACTTACACACAACTGAAACTTGATCTGCAACAGGATAATGATACTTGGACTGCAACTGCAAAGGTTGTGGACAATGATTCAATAAATAGTGGTCAACTAACAATTATGATAGTTCAGCATGAAAGGATAGTTCCTGAAGGGTTTGACAACCCTGGCGGAGATACAAGAGATAGAGTTCTTACTGCAATTGCTGAATGTGACATAAATAGTTCAACAATAACTTCTGAAATCAATCTGTTATCTGCAGAAACGACTTCTTGTGTTGATGATTTTTCTGTAACCTTTTCTCCCGAGAACGAAGTATTCAGTGTATTGCTAATTCATGAGCCGACTACTTCACAACTTGAAAATGGTTCATTAGGAACTTTTGGTATTGTTGAATTTAAGAGTAAAGCCTATCCAGTTACTCAAAGTAACGTTGATAATTCGCTATTGGTTTTTTCTTTTATTTTCATTGGTTGCGCATTGATCTTCAATGTTAGAAGGAAAAAGTGACTGGAATTTGCAGGATTCCCACCGTATTATGGTAATGTGTACCGGATAAAGGCGATTAGTGATGCATTTCACCGCATTGTTGATAAGTGTGGTTGCTGATTATAATACATGGAAGAAACATGGGAAGACATAGCATGGGAGGAGGAGACTCCTCCAAAGGAGTGGGTTGTCGAATACATCGCTTTGGTAGATGGGGGGAAAATTCACCACCTCTCTATATTGTATGGAGAGACTCACCAAGATGTTCAAAGAAGCCTTCTCCATGAACTAAGAATAGCATACCCTGGCAGTGGCCGAATTGATGTTACTGTCCTTCGTATGGAAGAAACAGTTCTCGAAACTGATGCTTTACACTTTGACGGAGATTGTATCCCTTGATTCACTGTTTATGCCATTCGCCAGAATCATAGAGTTTACCCATTTGCCAGAATCCGTAAATCAGAAGAATATTTCCAATGTGTGCAGCAGTACAATAGGGGCAGATCTTGCCCATTTTATATTCAGCATACATAAGCCAAACTATTGCTAAGATACCTATCATTGAAGCCATAAATCCTAACTTGATATTTGAACCGACCCATTCTGCATTAGGTTCTTTGTTGATGCTCATCACGACCCACAAGAAAAAAGTGTAAACAATAATCCCTAGCCAGGCCCAGCTGATACCAACCATTGGCACTTTGTTATAATCCTCGTTACCAATTACATCATCGCAGGAAAAAATGCTGTTGGCTGCGCAGAAACCTGCTCCTTCCGAGATTGTATTAGATATCCAAAGCGTCATAGAAGCAACTATAAATCCAGATGATGCAATTAGAAGGGAGCCCATTAGAAGTCTTCCTCTCAATGTTTTCAAAGATGGAAACTTGTCAGACATTGAAGCCGACAACGATTCACCCATAGGCGAGATTAGAAGAAATCCTAATGCCATTGGAATTACCATTACGGCCAATATTGTATTTGAATCAAATAGTTCCATTCACTCATCTCCCTGAGAGTTGATTTGAGGATGGAG
>JAPKFC010000048.1 GCA_028821785.1 Candidatus Poseidoniaceae archaeon
TGCATTTAGGTTGTACTGCATGTCTTCTTCCCCAATCTTATCATTCATAAAATGAATCCTCCACAATAAATTGTTTCGACTCACAAGATTCAATTAACTCCGAGCAGTTAGTAGCCATTACCAGTATTTTAGTACAATCTGTGGAAAACACTGAATCATTCAAATATACAAGGCTCATCGTCCATATATGGTAAGTGATATTGAAGACAATGATTTGGTTTCTGAAAATGAAACCATTTCTAAGAAATGCCCAATTTGTGATATCGGAAAAATAGTAATTCACGAATTGGTAATTGAGGGGGAGGGAGAATGCGATAATGAAAATAATCACGAATATCCATATGGCTTCTTTGAGATTATAAAATTGAACCCTCTAACAGTAAAACATATCCAAGAACCTCTTAGAACCTATCTGATCCCCTCAAGTATGCCTTGGGTAATTTCAGAAAAAGGGTTGAGATTTTCTGTTAGAGATTCAACCAATCACGACAAAATAGTGGATGCGGTGAATCAATCACTAGAAGGAATTTTCGATCTAGCACGACATGTTTTGGATTCGCTCGAATGGGAGCAAATTGATTGGTACGATTATGTCGAAGAGGATGATGGAACCGCTGTATATGTTCTAGAAGATTTACCTTAATTGTGACACGAACTAGAAAGGTTCAGACTCATAAGAGTTTGAACACAGACTTACCTAATAACAACAATCAAAACCATGCGACGCTCATAGTGCGCATGGGTTCACACTTGAGACAGCACTACATCCCTATTTCTCGCTCCAAAGTCAAGGAGGAATTGTTCCAGTTAGAGGGGATGACGGATGAGTTAAGTGCAGACCTCGGTAAAATATCTCAAATGCTAGAGGTGATTTGGCATCATTCATCGCATGCACAGTTAGAAAAACTGAAAAACCTCTACGAGAGTATGGATCCTGATAGTATTGGCACTCCTGATTCAGATGGTAAAGAGGGATTCCTTGAGACATTGAGAGAAACATTACACAAAGGTAACTGGAAAGAGATTAGTCCTGAAGAGATGGATGCAGCTCATGAAGGTGAGAATGTATTCCCCATCAGCCTTGATGTTCGATTAGATGAATTGGTTACATCATATCTGTTCAAACTCGGAGAGACTTCTCAGCCTGAGATTCGCACTTCTTTGTTCGGTTTGAAGAAAGAGGAAATTACAGTCGAAGCCTTTGACAGAGTCATTCAAGTTCTCCAGTACCATGATGAAGATTGGTTCAAAGATAATAAACGTATGAAACACTATCCTGGAGAGGTTGCTGATGGATTGCACCTAAGGCTGTTCAAGACCGTACCCAAACTCGATTTAGAGACGGTTTTCCCTAACGCATCACCAGAGATGCGTATTGTTGACAAGGTCAAGATAATGGCTCCTTTATTCGGTGGTTTATTCACGCTTCTGATTAAATTTGGACCCTTATTACTCGGCGGTAATTCAGGAAGTACTTCGACATCAATTATCGGAGGTATCTGTGTCGCATTCGGCACTTATGTCCTGAAATCATACATGTCCTATCAGAAAACTCGAGATAAATATCAGTCACAGATATCAAGGAATCTTTACTTCAAGGGTCAAGCCAACAACGCTGCGGTACTGAATATGGTTATCGATATGGCTGAGGAACAGGAGGTTAAGGAAGCACTCCTCGCCTACACTTTCCTCCTCGTTGATCAGAAAACTCACGATTATGACTCTCTTGACCAGAGGATAGAGCAGTGGCTACTGGATACATTCGATATCGATGTTGGCTTTGAGATTGAGGATGCGATTAGAAAACTCGGTGACATGAAACTTCTGTCAAAGAAAGATGACGGTTCGTTGTCAGTCCTGCCTATCAAACAGTCTTTGAAAATACTCGATAACTATTGGGACCAGATTTACGGTTACTGATTTTATTACTTGAACTGGATGTTCAAGAAGGACATATTTGTTCGTTATTTTATCCATTTATTGAGATTTGCAAACCTGAATGATTGAACAAGGTGTTGAAGAACCCCATGCCTCCAGCCTCAAACATGCCCCACGAAGGCGACTGTTTTCTCGTTCCTGGCCCGGTCAGGATGGCGCAAAATTGCTTAGATGCAATGGCAACTCCAACTATTACCGCAAGGGGTGGAGAATACAGGGATGTAATGGCTGATTTGAACTCAGGATTACGCGCTGCCTTCAATCTTAGTCCAAGCCAACCAGTTAAAAAAAATCAGTCTTGGACTGGTGAAGATCAATACAAAGTGGTAGTAGTTTCAGGTTCTGGTACTGCTGCTATGGAAATGGTAATAGCCAATAGACTTAGGAAGAACGACATCGTTTTAGTACCAACCAATGGTAAATTCGGTGAAAGAGTTGCTGAAATTTGTGGCCGCTTTTGTAGTGTAAAACATCTACAGTATGAATGGGGCAGAGCATTTGATTTATACGTATTAGAACAACAATTAGAGCGCAAATGCTACGAGGCTCTATTGATTTGTCATAATGAAACAAGTACTGGAATTACACAGGATGCAGCAGCTATTGCCGAGATGTGTCAACGTCATGGTGTTGCACTAATCTTAGATGGAATCACTTCGGTTGGTGGCTGTGAAGTTCAACCACTACAATGGGGTGCAGAAGCGGTAGTAGTCGGTGCACAGAAGTGTACTGCAGGACCATCGGGTATTGCTGCAATCGCAATCAATGAAAATTTCGAGAAGAGAGCAAGAATAATTGCTAAGCAAGGAGATGTCAACCCAACCTATTACCTTGATTTGCTGGCCGCATTGAAGAAAGGAGATGACGACCAAACACCTTGGACACCAGCCATTAACCTCTCAATGGGTTGGGCTGCTGCACTAAATAATCTGAAACAAGAGGGGCTTGAAAACCGTTGGGCTCGATGTACTAAGATGGCCAATGGAGTTAGAAACTTATTTTTGGATATTGGATTTACATTACTTGCAGATGGTGGTCAAAGAAGTGATACAGTCACTGCCATCATGTACCCAGAGGGCATCGATGATTCATGGAGAACCGCTCTCAAGGACAAATACGACACTCAAGTTATTGGAGCACAAGACCATCTTAAGGGTAAGATGTTTAGAATCGGTTCAATGGGTGAGACACCAATTGAAGAAATGATTGAAGGGTGTAAGAGAATGCTTGATTGCTTTAGAGACTTTGATGTTGAAATCGCCCAAGTTGATGTTGAAAGTTATTTTCAGTGAGGAATAAATATGACTCGGTTTGTAGTTTTGGGTAGATTTCAACCCTTCCATAACGGTCATCAATATCTGGTTGAGAAAGCGCTTTCACTTGCAAAAGATTCGGATGAAGTGATTGTTGCAGTCGGTTCTTCTCAATTACAATATGAACCAAATAATCCTTGGACTGCTGAAGAGAGAGTTGCGATGATCAGTAGTTGGGCAGATAAAAATAACTACAAAATAACTATCGTTACAATAGAGGACATAAACGATGCACCAAATTGGGTTTCTCATGCAAGTAATTCACATGGTGAAGGAACACTGGTAACTTCAGATGGGCCTACTGCTCAACTGTACAAACAAGCGGGATGGCCAATAGAAATTATTGAAATGTCTGAGCGAAAAGATTTGGAAGGATGGAGAATTAGGCAGACTTTGAAAATGCTTTCAACTGTTTATGATGATGATGCAACCCGCCAAGTTACTGCTTCTTCTTTACCGAGTGCGGTGGTTGAATGGCTGATAGAAAACGATGCGATATACAGGCTTTCTACGTTTGAAACTGGCGTTCATGCCGGTTAATTTCAGAGGTGAATAGATGATTAAAATCGGCGTAGCAATGCTTCAAGGTGCTAGGCATGAACACAAAGAAGCACTAATTGCAACAGCAAAAGAACTGGCCGTTGAAATAGAAATTATTGAACTGCGTCGTGCAGATCAAGTCGATAATACACTGGATGGGTTGATACTTCCAGGTGGAGAATCAACTGCTATGAGAAAGGCCAGTCAAAGTGAATTATTACTCCCTGCACTATTTGATTGGATGCAACAATTTCCTGAAAAACCGGTGCTGGGGACTTGTGCAGGGGCTATCTTGTTAGCAAGTCCAGGTGAAGACTACCAACCATTCATCGATGTAGGCATTTCACGTAACGCATGGGGACGGCAAAGAAATTCATTTGAAGCAGAAGTAAAACTATCCCCGCTAATTCTTGATTCTATTACCTCTAACTCAGTGGTGAGTGAACCGATGTTGCAACAAAGAGATAAGTTCAATCACAAGCCATTAGATATGTCTCATGAAGCAGCACAGTTGAATGATATTGAGGAAAACTTTCCTGGTATTTTTATCAGGGCGCCAAGATTTGAACAAACTATAATCAATTGCCAAAAGATTGCGACGATGGAAGACGAAGTTGTCGGAATAATGCAAGGTAACAAAGTCGCAGTTACTTTCCATCCCGAATTAACTCTTGACCGACGCTTCCATAATTGGCTTATCAGTAGTTGTAATAGCCAATGATATTTTGCATTTGAAGATAAATTGCAAAGCGATGCCTTCAAACCTTTTTGCTTGGAGGATTGCTTGAGCAGTATGGTTACCTCCCTTCCAATGGCCAGCGAAATCCCCCCTGCAGAAGCGGGTGAGGCCGAAGGTTGTGTCCAATGTCAAATTGGCAGTAAACTCGTTTTATTCGTTACAGGAAAATGTCATTGGGGTTGTGATTACTGTCCTCTTTCTGAAAACCGAAGAGAGTCACCCGATATGTTTGCCAATGAGCGCAGATGCTCTTCTTGGGAAGATGTAATCGAGGAAGGAAAAGCCATGCGTGCTACTGGTACAGGTATTACCGGTGGAGACCCAATGCTTGACATGGAGAAATCACTTGAGGCTGTAAAGCAATTGAAAGCAGCATTTGGTAAAGAACATCATATTCACTTGTATACATCAATTCCATTTGCAGCGGATAGAGCAGCAGACTTTGGTGCTGCGGGATTGGATGAAATTAGATTCCATCTCTTGGATGGAACTACTACAAAATATCGAGAAACAATGCAAGCCTGTAGTGATGCTGGAATTTTTGTCGGCGTTGAATTACCTTGTGAGCCAGACCAAGAAGAGAGATTGTTCAAATTATTAGATGATCTAGAGCAAGCCCCAGTACATTTCCTAAATCTTAACGAATTGGAAATCACTGTCGGTAATCAAGAAAATATGGATGTTAGAGGTTTCAATTTATCTGGTGGAATTACTGCTGCAGCAGAAGGTTCGGCAGAACTTGCAATAAGGATTAAAGAAGCATCCAAAGATTATAATTTCCATGTTAAGTTCTGTACATCACACTACAAAGATGCAGGTCAACTGAGAAACAGGTTCCGCCGTCGTGGTGAAGCTACTTTGCGAGCATATGAGGTGCTATCCGATGATGATACAATCTTATTCGGTGCAATCCCTACAAGTCTAGAGGATGCATCAGATGATATTGAAGAATTACAGCAGGAATTGGATATTGCTGATGGTTGGATTCGCTATGATGCCAAGTCCCAGAGGATCGAATTACCTTTGAGTTTAGCAGAAGAACTTTCTGAAGTATTATCGGTTCCAGTATTGATGGTTGAAGTACACCCAACTCATGAGAGATTAGAGGTTGGCGTTGTTTATTTGAATGAGATACGCTAAATATATCATCAGTAAATAGCAGTACGTTGATGAAGAGTAACTTTTTCAGTCACCTTATGGGGCTACTTGACCAAGTGCAATGGAGCGTCCTCAAAGAGAAGCAGACTTGGAAAGCCTTTGTTATCGCAATTATCATGTTCAGCACAGTATCCTTTGCTGCATTAACCATGTTTGACAGCATGGATGAAGTTTTCCAATCTAATGCAGAGCCAGAACCAATACCAAACATTATTTTTGAATCATTGAATAGAACCGGAATTGAGGATAACTTAACAAATGAAACTGGTTGGTTTGAATTAGACAATTTGCGTGGTAATATT
This sequence comes from Candidatus Poseidoniaceae archaeon, assembly GCA_028821785.1. GTDB lineage: Archaea > Thermoplasmatota > Poseidoniia > Poseidoniales > Poseidoniaceae > MGIIa-L1. The sequence continues at coordinate 5,991 of JAPKFC010000048.1, forward strand.
ATCATTTTAGATTTCATGGCACACGATTGTTCCAATTGCCATGCAGTTCAGCAGCATTTAGAGGCTAATATGGACGCTTGGCAACAAACTGCACAAGCCAATGGTAAACAATTGAATATTATCGCTTATGGAGCATGGTATGGTGAAGATATACCATATCTAAACAGCTCAGGTGGAGAATATACAGTACCGCTTTATCCTACTGGGTTTGGTAGTGATACAGCAGCGATTATTAACAATAATACAACAGCAGATCCGGTAAGATTATTCACAACAGCGGGTACTGGACAGATTCCAGTAGTGATGATTCTTGATGAAGAAGGCTATATTATTGCTCGTCAAGCGACTGGAACTCCAACAGATAAGTGGTCTGGTTTTGATTCAATGGTGGATAAAGCAATCTCAGCGGATGCTGATACCAGTGATTACAGAATCGCTTGGGAAGAACCAGAAACATCGCTCACGGCAGTATTTGTGATAGGACTCATCCTATCCATATTGGTCTATTTCTCACCTTGTGCATTCCCTGTTCTCCCAGGATTTATTTCCTATTACTTGTCATTGGGAGCAAGAGAAGATGAATTAATTGAAGCTGGAAAACTCAAATCCAAAATGCCCAATTCGATGGTCATCGGAGTTTTCTCTGGTTTGGGGATGTGGACATTCTTTGCTATGATTGGGATTGTTGCATTGTTAATGGGTGAGGCTTTTGCCCGTTCTGGATTAATACATTACTTGGCAATTTTCATTGCCCTACTATTGATTGTTTTAGGTTCTATGATGCTGCTTGGAGTAACAGCACATCTAATGGGATTCGTTCAAACCTTCGTTGACAAATATAGTACCACAGAAGATGATGATACTTTCACTCCACGAAGAAATATGTATCTTTACGGAATCGGTTACGCAGCAGCATCAATAGATTGTACTGCAGCAGCAGTTCTACCATTTGTTGTGCTATTGAGTACTCTAGGTGGTTCGGCAATAGGAGTTGGAATTGGTGGATTAATGATTGGTTTACTCGTTCTAATGGTGGCGGTTACAATGATGGTTGGACTTGGCCGTAGCGTGATGATCAACTTCCTTAGAAGGGCAACTGGAATGATAAAATTAGTAGGTTCTTGGATGATGATAATGGCTGGTATTGGTCTGACGTTATATTTGACAAATCAGCAAGCAGTCGCACTGATTTTCGGTTAATCATTAAAAATAAAATTTTTTGTATAAGGATATATTTTCCGTATTGGTGAATATTTTGCTCAATTCACAGTCATGAATCAAAAACGTCTGAAAATATCTTCTCACCTTGTTGGCCGCCGATTCTATCCAAAGTGGGTTTGAACCAATATATCCAGCATGCTGATCCATAAATTATTCCAGTAACTACATCAAATACGAAATGTTGCTTCACCATCATTGTTGAAAGAACTAAAGAAATCCACGCTAGCCAAAGTAGGCCATGAAGTAATGATTGAATCTTTGATTTGGCTGGAAACCAACGACGAACAATTAGCACAATTAGTAAACTTTGCACGATGTGGAGGCTTGGCCAAGCATTCCATGGCTCATCAACGCTGTGCATTAGATCAAATTGTCCTTTCCAAAATAATGATTCTGGGATATCCATATTGCCGCGTAGGTCTATTTCAACTGGCAATACCATGAATATTACAAATACAATCCAACAAGACATTATCATCATTTGATGAAAAATCAGATTTTCACGCAGCATACTTTCATTTTTTATTCCAAACCATGCTGCAACAGGGTAATAAAAATAAAGTGTGGAATAAGGAATCAGCATCCAATAAACAAATGGAATTGAATCATCCAGTGCAGTTTTTGGATCAAAAGCAGACCAACCTATAAACGCGGCTAAGTGGTTGGTTAGATAGTATAATGATGCAGCTCCGACCAGCATTGCAAGCATAAATACCAAAGAAATCCTATGTCCGTTCCAATCGGCTCTTCGACGCCATGCAGAAGCCCAAAACCGTCTAGGAATTAGCCCCCAGTTGATTTCCATAACTCGGCGTAGAGCAATGCCTTCATCAATTGTTTGCCGGCAGAAAGACAAATTTACTAATTAGAGAGTATTCCCTAAAGTACCAATCTCAATTTACTAGGTCTTCCCATTTGATGACTCTATCAGAAATCAACTTTGCCTCTTCGGGGTCATGGGTGACGTGCAAAGCACTAATTCCCTTTTTCTTCAGTATCTGTTTAGTCTCAATTGCGATTTTCCTACGCGATTTGACATCTAATGAAGAAAATGGTTCATCTAGCAATAGCAACTTTGGTTCAGAAATCAATGCTCTAACCAAACATACTCTTTGCGCTTCTCCCCCAGAGAGTGTTTCTACAGAATTCTTAGAAAATCCAGATAATCCAACATCTTCTAAGTATTTTTCAGCGACTTCATTTCTCAATTTTCTTGAAGGCGGTTTAGACATTCCAAGAATAATATTTCCTGCTACACTGAGATGGGGGAATAGAACCGGCTTTTGAAAAATCAAACCTACTGATCGATGGATATTCGCCACCTCTGAATCCATTGCTTCATCATCGCTGAAGGAGATGGAGCCAACTTCAACTGATTCGAGGCCACAAATCATCCTTAGTAATGTGGATTTACCACATCCACTCGGTCCCAGTAGCGCAACAATTTCACCTTTTGAAATATTAATATTGATTGCAGAGAATATTGTTTTTTGAGAAAACTGTTTGCTTAAATCTTCAATTTTCAGTATGTATTGTTCATCGTTTTGTTTCATTATATTCCGCCTCCATCTCCGCTAGGTCTAAATCTTTCAGCAATAAAAAATAGAATGAATGTCAGTATCATCAGCATACTAGCAGTAGCCATAGCCACCGGTTGAACCATCGGGTCAAATTTTGGGCGAGACATTAGTTGGTCAACAAGAATCGATAGAGTGTCCCATGAACCTGATCTTACCAATATCCATGAAGCGCCGAATTCACCGAGTGAAAATGCTAGTGTCAAGGATGCGGCGACGACTGCTGGCCCTCTCAAAAACGAAAACCTACCATGCCACCAGCACATTAGAGGATTCAAGTTCAATAACCTCGCTTGATGCTCAAATACAGGGTCAATCGCTCTCATCGCTGGCGTCATTATCCTCACGACAAAGGGTGTTGTAAGCATTACATGTGGTAATACTGGTAGCAAAAAGAAACCAAATAAACTGGAATTGTATCTGAGAATTCCTAGTAGGATTCCAAGACCGACCATTACTGCGGAAATTGCTAGCGGTAACATAGACATAACATCAACAATCTTTGCAAGTTTCATCTTATTAGATTTTTCAAGTGAGTGAATTGTCGATGATAGTATCCATCCAAGAGGCAATGCAATCAGCAATGTCACCAGCGCATAAATCAATGAATTAGCCATCGCTTCCGATGCTGCCACATACGACAGGTCTCCTTGCCAAGCAGCCACCCAAGCATCAAAGGAATAACGTTCTGTGAATTGCCCTTCACCAATTGCGCTTCTAATTTTAAATGATGATAAAAATATGCTAAGCATTGGTGCTAGAGTAAAAATAATCCCAAGTGAAATTATCAGCATCCCGCTTTTACTTATTTTTCCTCTATTGTGCCTTGCAATATTCTCTGAGATCATACTGACTCGACTATTATTTCTACGTTGTAATATAGTGATCAAGATTAATGTTAGCATTAAGATGATAAATTGTATAACCGAAGTTGAAAGAATTACCAAACTTGCATCCAATCTATATCCCTCTATTCCCGCAGCACCACCCATATTTGCCATTGATGATTCCATTGTTTGAGAAAAAGGAGTTAGCCATTTCACTAATGCAAACGATGTGAATGAAAAGAGAAAAGACATCATGGCTGCGCAAAGAACAGCAGGACCGATAAATGGAATCCACAAATTGCGTAATCGGTTTAACCTATTATTTCCACCAGGTAATACAGATAATTGTTCTTCCCATCTCGGGTCGAATGTTGCTAATGGTGGCTCCACAAAGCGAATTACAAGAGATAGGTTAAACCATGCATGAGCTAAAATCAATGCGATAAAATGCCCAGGGTGTTGCCAGCCAAAGGTATCGGACAGTGCTCCAATAAAGCCAGTTTCCAATCGTAGATCAATTCCTAAATCCCATAGTATTCCTCCTTTGGAGATGAGAGCAAGAAAACCCATTGCAGCAACAATTGCTGGCGTAACAAATGGAACTGCCAATAACGCCCTAACCAATCGAACATGCTTCCATTCACCACGAGCCAAATGCCAAGCGATAGGAAGTCCAATCAATACTGTAGCCAGTGCAGAAACAGATGCTTCTAGAATTGTAAAAGATAGAGCATCCATGTTGGCTGGTCTATCTGCAAATGTTGAAATGGCACTAATTACAGACTCACCAGTTACCATCTGCAGCCTTTCAATCGCAAAAAATAGTGGCGCGAACGAAATAATAGCGAACGCTATTACAGCAGAAAGTGAAATTATTATATTAAAATAATTAAAATATTTATTTCTGCTGATCAAGGTATTCAAAATTCCACCCCAATAATCCACTGGGCTAGCCATGAGTCCATCTCTTGTGAAATACGTTCATTAGATATTGAACATGGTTGAGTAGGTATATCGGAATGGTATCGATATCCAGATGTTTCTGGTAGGTCTGTATTGTTTAAAACTGAATACATCAAATTTGCCTCGGGCATTTGTGTATTGATTTCGGGACTCAATAGATATTCGATAAATTGATTTGCAGCGATCACATTTGCAGCGCCATTTATTATTCCAGCATATTCAACTTGATGAAACGATGTCAATGGTAGCATAAGTGAAGTTGAATGAGTCCAATTTGAGGAATAGTAGGCTTCCACACCAGGAGAATGGCAATAGGAGATGGTCAAGGCGGCATCACCAATATGTCCTTCAGTCCATTCTCCATAACCGCCGGTGTAATGAGTCTCATACGATTCCGTCCAACCACTGGTTAGAATTGCTCCATTCTGTTTCATCTGGCTCCACCAATCAAATGCATCTGTTGTATTGTCCTCGTCATTTTCAAAATAATCGATAGTTGAAATCATGAATGAGCGGCCAGGTGAAGAAGTTACAGGAGAAGGGAAAGTGATTTTTCCATTCCACTGCTGCTCGGTCAAATTCCAAAGCGATGTTGGAATCGTTACATTTTCGCCATCAACATAATTTTCATCATAATTAATGCAAACATAGCCTTGGTCAAATGGTGTCGCAAAATTACTATCATGATGAGATAATGCGCTGTCTGAAATATTATTGACACTTACATTTTGATATTGTAGAAGGCAATTATCAATGGCGGTTTGCAAATATGTGTTATCCAAACCTATCATCAAATCTGCTTGCTGTGCATCTTTTGTTTGCAGCATTTGTTCAAGTATTCCACCAGCATCTTCAGTTCTAATTATCTCAACTTGATATCCGGTCTGATTAGTAAATTGAGTAATCATTTCATCAGAAATGGCATTAATATCATAGGTGAGGATGCGTAAAACTCCATCTTCTGAGTGGCCAATCGGGGCACCATTGCATGAACCGGAGTTTGGACTATAGGTCGTATTATCCATTCCATCTAAATCAAAAATACATCCAGCCATCGATGAAGTAAGCATCAATAATATAAATAAAATTGGCATTGCCAGTTTTGTATTCATCTTTCCAACTCCAATTAGAAACCAGACAATACTTGATGGCACCGGTCAATCAATTCGAGTGGGTTATGAGCGAGGACATACAAACTTGGTTCCCAACCAAATGCGCCTTCGTCAAGTAAAATATCACATTTTGAGACTCCCTTTGCAATAACTCCTTTAGGAGCCATAGCCAACTTATATCCTAAATCTTCACATACAGACTTAACTTTTGCAATATTTACTCCATCAGCTAATAATGGCGGTTTTATATTTAGAATCGCGACCTTTTCAGAATCCTTTTTCATCACTTGTATTAGCATGGTTGCCAAATGAGTCGATGCTCCGAATGATGGAGTTTCATGATGGCGTAGTTTTCCATCTACCAAGGTAATCTTGCCAGGGAATGCGGCTACGTCTTCTACAACCATTGCGCCTTCTAGAGCAGAAGCAATATTGAGTCCAACAGCAGGCATTGAATCCGCTAATTTGCGAATATCTAAGCGACCTACTGCCCATTCTAATCTTCTCAGTAAACTTCTCTGTACTTGGTCTGAATCAAGGTCCATTCCAGTCAAAGTTTTGTCAAACCGTAATGTGTTATTGCCGCCGAACTGGAATTCGAGAACCAATCTTTGCCTAATCACATTAGATTGTGGACCCATTGTAATCAAGGCTTGAGATAACTCATGTGCCCATCCGTCGATCGTTGATTCATCAGCAGAAGCGTTTAAATCAACAGGTTTTTTCATCATTTGCCTAGAAATTGTACTCTGTGTAGTTCCTAACATATCAGCAATTTCTACTTGCGACCAATCATTTGCCCGCAAATCCTTAGATATTTGTTGATGCAATCTATCAAGCCACTTAGAGCCTATTTCTCCCAGCATGATGTGTCCTTTTCTCTGTGGCTATTCAATGTTGTTAAAGAAATATGCATTATGCATTAGTTTTGTAATGATGTTTTTCTTAAGCCGTTGATGATAAATTATCCATTAAAGTAAGCAATAATTACACATTATTCGCTTTTTATGGCTTCTGACAGCAATTGATAGGGTTTCAATCTTTCATTATTAGAGATTACAGCTCTTCCAGATGGAGATGGCAATACCCAAACATCGAGATTATTTATTTGCTCTGGCCAATGTAATGGACGTAGATCCTCGGTTTGTAATCCATGTTCACATCTACTCAAGACTTGAGTGAATTGTTGCTTCCATTGCTTCTTTCCGACAAAGCATAGACGCTTTAGTTGGCTGTTTATGTTATTCGCATAATTTTCTATGCGTTTCATAAATATTTCTCTATTAGCGATAATATCAGTCATTTCTATTGCATTCGCATCGTTTCCAGGAGTTTCTATGAAATCAGTGAATCCAAAACCACCTATTACCATCATATCATCATTTATTTGTATTGTCTTAGCATCATTTTCGGACCGAACATAATCCCGCAGTCCCGATTCATTAATCAATTTCCAAAACTTATTTGTTGGATTTGCAAAATAGTGTCCTGTTTCCCACGTTGAATTACTTGGGTTGTGGCCAATGAATAATGTGTGCATCGGTGAATCTCCAATCGTCACATCTGGGATTTTGGCTCGGTAGTTCTGCACAGTTGTTGCATATAGTCGGAGTTCTTCATTTTTGGTGCTGGGCGAGCCAAACTATTATTTTCAAGCCTCAATGCTATGAACCCCTTCGGTTGAGGTGGGATTATGAGTGACGAGATGGGTGTGAATGATTTCATCGACGCGCTAAGTCAACGCATTGTCAGTTACCTTGAAAATTCCGATTCTCCAGGCAAAGTAGTTGATTTTCTACCTGCAAAATCATTGAGGAAAGTAACAGATCTAAAACTTCCTCTTGAAGGCAGAGGAATCAATTCAGTTTTGGATGATATCGATGAATATCTAAGGTTGTGCGTTAAAACAAACCGTGCTGGTTTTATGAATCCATTATGGGGTGGTCTTTCAATTGCCGGATTCGCTGGTGAAATAATTGCTAACTTAAGCAATACATCGATGTATACATACGAATTAGCTCCATTAGCAACACTGATTGAACAAACCATTATTTCACGTGTTGGAGAAATTATCGGATACCCTCAATGTGCTGGCTCCTTGACAACCGGTGGCTCAAATGGTAACATGTTAGGAATTCTATGCGCTCGCCAAGCGATGATTCCGACTTCTACACAGGGTGGATTCGATGGTAGAGAAATGGTTGTTTTTGTTTCCGAAGAGGCACATTATTCAGTCTTGATGGCAGCTAATGTACTTGGAATCGGCCATCGTAATGTAGTAAAGGTAAGTTGTGATGATGCTGGAAGGATGAAGCCATCAGCGCTTGAGTATGAAATCGAGTTTGCCAGAAAAGAGGGTAGAACTCCATTTTGTGTTGTAGCAACAGCGGGAACTACGGTTAGAGGTGCATTTGATCCAATCAAGGACCTTGCTGATATTGCCCACCGTGAGGGACTTTGGTATCACATTGATGCTGCTTGGGGAGGTAGTTGCCTATTCTCAAATGAATTAAGTTCATTGATGAATGGCTGTGAATTAGCAGATTCTATTTGTTGGGATGCTCACAAGATGCTGGGAATGCCATTGATATGCAGTATATTTATTGTCAAAGATAAATCGATCTTAGGTAGAGTTTGCGCACATGGTGATTCTGCTCATTATTTATTCCATGAAGACACAGAGGATGTTGATTTAGGTAGATATTCACTTCAGTGTGGTCGGCGAAATGATGCTCTTAAATTATGGCTCGCTTGGAGGGAGAAAGGCGATGCTGGTTGGGCAAGATTAGTTGACAAATACCATGCGTTATCCAATTACTTAGAAGAAAGGGTCAATCAAGAAACGAGTTTGACAATGATGTCGTCTCGGCAATGGACCAACATTTGTTTCCGCTATGATCCGCAGCAAGAAGGTACAGATTTGAATGCGCTAAATATAGAGATTAGAGAGAGAATGATGCGGGGTGGACAATTCATGTTTTCAAGAGCAAATATCGGTGACGATGTAATTTTGCGGCTGGTAATTTCAAATCCGAAGGTAAGTGAACAGACCCTTGATCAATTAGTCGACGACATCGTCAAAGTTGGTCACGAAATCATGAATGGAATTCCTGCTTAATAATATCGTTAGGACAAGAACTCTTGTTGAAGTTTAAGTGGCAGCAATTAATCGGTGATAATATGAGCGAAGGCAAACCAGTGCGCACCGCCCTATACGGCGAACATGTTTCACTCGGAGCAAACATTGTTGATTTCCATGGTTTTGAATTACCGATTTGGTATTCAAGTATCAAAGAAGAACATCTAGCTTGTAGGTCAGGAGCCGGATTATTCGACGTATCACATATGGGTTCATTTCGTTTTTCAGGAACTGATGTAAAGCAATGGCTCGAGAGTATTGCTACACAAAAAGTGACTACTGTAGGAGCATCGCGATGTGCTTATACCCATTTCTTGGATGGTAATGGCCATCTTATCGATGACATGATTTTCGCGGTGGTCAGCGATAGTGAAATTTTAGGTGTTCCAAATGCTTCAATGATTGGAGTCATGTGGGATTGGTTTAGCGAAAATTTGCCCGAAGATGGTTCAATCGTTTTAGAGAATTTATCCGATGCAACATCAATTATGGCTTTGCAAGGTCCTAGTGCCAAAAAAATACTTACATCTATCTTATCTGATGAGAATCATGTTGGACGGTTTAAATGGAAGCTTATTGAGAATAATTCTTTGAATATTTCTGGATGGATTCAGGGCACTGGATATACTGGTGAGGCTGGATACGAAATATTCGTCTCCAATGAACAAGCACCTATTCTTTGGAGTGCCTTGATAAATGCAGGAGCAACACCAATTGGATTAGGTGCACGCGACACTCTTAGGTTGGAAAAAGGCTATCTCTTATCAGGTGTTGATTTTTGTTGGCCACCACTTCAAGAAGAAGATTCAGATGGTTTCCTCACAAGAGATTCATGGGAAACAAATGTTCCATTCGGTGTTGATTTAGAGCATGAATTCATTGGCAAAGATAGAGTGATTTCTCATTCCGCAGAAGATGAAAAATGGTGGGGTATAAAGTATGTTGAAAGAGGTCCATTGCCGCGTCCAGGTAAAGTTGTAACAGATCTGAATGGTACTGTAATTGGTCGTTTATCTTCAGGCGCTCCTTCACCGAGTTTGGAAAATGTTGGAATCGGAATTGGCTATATTAGTGGAGTTTCAGAAGGCGATGAAGTACTAATCGTTGCCAGTTCTAGAAAATCGGTTAAGGCGGTCGTCGTCAGACCACCATTTGTTTGATTTAGTCATCGAGTAATGGCAATACAGCAGAGAGGAATCTTTTCTTCTCTCTTTGTGAAGATATTTTCAATTCCACTGTAGTTCCTCTAAGTTCTAGCATTGCACTACTGGTGGCCACTGCATCATCCCATACAACTGCTTTACCAATTCCCTCGGATTCAGCCAGTTCGCCCATCAAACAACCGGAGTTGACGATACTTGGTATTCCATTAGCAGCGGCATCAAACATTTTTACTGGCAGCGCACCTTGCAAAATATTACCTCTCTCGGGAGGATATAATGCGAACATTACATCCAACTGCTTGACTAATTCTTGAAATTGAATCGGAGTAAATGCTCCACTAATCTCCGCTTCAATCTCACCAGATTCAACAGCATCCATCATCAATTTCCGAACCTCATCTGCCTTTATTCCATCACCTGCAATAATGATCCTTGGACGTTTGGCAGCAGGTATTAATTTGACTGATTCTAGCAGTAAAGTAAAGGTTTTCAATTCACGAACTCTTCCTAAATATCCGATTGACCATTGTTCCTGTTGAGGTGATTTATTTTCGGGGATTGACATTTCCAAAGGACGATTTTCGACGACAGTTGAATCAAGACCCTTTGATTTTAGGTATTGCTCAAAACCATCATATTCTCCATTACTTATCCTTCCACTGGTAGTGATTATAGCATCAGCAACTTTTGCTCGGCGAAGCATTGTTGATTCCATTTTCAAACTTAACAATTTACGGATGATGGAATTCGGTGCTGGCATTCGAATCCATGAGTGGTGAAGGTCATGCATATCAAAAACAAATGGAATGCTATGGCTTCTTTTCATTGCTACTGCAATGGATAGCGTATCTGCATCATGGCAATAAATTAAATCAGGAGGTGAATGCTTGAGTGTTGCCTTAACCTGTTTAACAAATTGCAAAATTCCTTTGATAGTTTTACCCATTCCGCCATAGGGGGTCTGTCCCAGATGGTAGCGCATTATTCTAGCACCATGTATTGATTCGGATTTGCTGTTAAGTTGTAATCTATCAAAAGCATGTATCGTCACTTGATGACCGGCTTCTACTAACCAAAAGGCACTTCGTAGGACCCTTGGGTCAGGGGCGCAGGAGTTAGAAACCACCATTGCCACCTTCGCCATGATACTTGGCAAACCTACCTAACCCATCAGTGATTCGCTTCATTAATGGAATTATTTGCTATCCAACGAAGGAAGAAGATTATCACCGGTACGCGCACCGTTTGGCATGCACCCCGTAGGGGTGAGGTGATTATCATGGTCGACCAACTGCCAAATCTCGGTAGAGAACAAGAAATGTTAGAGGAAATGGGTCTATCTCATATTGATGAATTATTCAATGATATCCCTCTTGGAGTTAGGATGCAGGGAGAACTTCCTTTGCGAGGCCCGCAAAGTGAAGAAGAAATAATTGCAGATGCTAATAGGTTGCTTGGAAGCAATGTGGCTCTTGGAGAACGCGTATCGTTTCTTGGAGCAGG
>JAPKFC010000081.1 GCA_028821785.1 Candidatus Poseidoniaceae archaeon
GAGCGAATAGAGCGATGGATGAAGCACCCATACCGAATCCTGCAGCCGCAGAAAGTTCGCTTGCTGTTGCATTACCAGCATCAAGCCAGTATGCAACTAAAGAAATACCTAGAAGACCAAGACCTCCCACTGATAGACCCATTACAGCGCCACCGTTGTATGAAACTGCTAATGCAGCAGATTGGCCACCATCCTTTGCAGCCATTGCAGTTCTTCCATTAGCGGAAGTTGCTGCGCGCATTCCAGACAATCCTGCTAGAACTGAAGCGATTGCACCTGCGAAGAAGGCAATTGATGTGTTAGTGTCAGTTATTTGTGACAATAAGGCACCAACAACGACTACGAATACTGCTAATACTTTGTACTCTGCAGTAAGGAACGCCATTGCTCCATCTTGGATTTCTGCTGTAATCTCGGCAACCTTTTTGTTATCGATTTCAATGCTGTTTACTTTCTTGTATAGAATGAAAGCAAGAAGTAGGCCAAAAAGACCTGCTGCTGCTGCAATCTCTGGTATATTTTCCATCATAGGTAACACCTTGTTAACTCGCCGACCTAAATCCCCCTCATAAGTGAATCCCTAAGCGTAATAGGTGATAAGAGCCATTTCGCTTAGTTTGGACACATTCAATACATTTATTGCTCAAAATGATTATCAGAAATTAGCAACGGTTGAAAGGGATAAGCCGCCGCCGTAACAGTATGGCGATTAGTGCTGAAGAGGTTTTAGCCGAAATTGGCCCTGTTCAGGAGATTCTGGATGCTCATGACGGAATTGTCACAGTTATTGACACAAGTGATGGCAATATCATGCTCTCATTGGATGGAGGATGCAACGGGTGTTCTTCCACTCCTATGACCGCAATGCAAATTTATTATTCACTAAAAAAATTAGATAAGATCAATGATGTGATATTCGTCAATGGTGAACTTCCTGAATATATGCGCACATTCATTGACCAAAAAATGGCTAAGGAAGCCGAACAAGGCGAGCAAGAACCTGGCGAAATCGTTTGAAGATTATTCTTCAGAATCATCGGATTCATCTTTTTTATTGATATTGTGTGGGTTTGCACCAAACGAAATATTTTTTCCTTTGATATTCATTCTTGCCGAGAACGCTAGTATTAGGCAAATCAAAGATAATGGCTTTGGTAAGTAATTAGAACCCCATAATTCGCCTCCAGATAAAGAAAGCCACCAAAGTACAGCCGCAGATAAAACCAGCAAGATTGCGATTGCATTTTGGACCATACTCTCTGCTTTTTCAGAACGGCTAAAAGTTGCGATTAAAGCAAACAATAATGCAGAAGTAAAACACAATGATTGAGCTAGATACTCAATGCTCTCAACCTCCACCATATTGACTCCTACAACCACCTACTCTTCAAAAGTTGGGAGCAACTAATTTATTTCATTTCGAATTATACCTGTTTTTGTTCGCAATCTTTGAGAAGGGTGGGCATCATCATTGATTATGGCGGGCGCATCTTTCATTCTACCCAAGGCTCGCCCGAGCGGCCCACCTTACTTTTCTCGCAACCAAGTAGCCAATGTAATGCATCAAGTTGCGGTATTACTGGAACTGCAAGGAGCCAATGTATTCCGTGTACGCTCATACCAAAATGCAAGTAGAATACTTGGCTCATTAACTACTGATTTAGGTGAATTAATCGCATCAGGTGAAATCTTTGACATCAAAGGAATAGGCAAAGGATTGGGTTCTGCGCTAACTCAATCAGTGCAAGAAGGCAATTGGCCGAGTGATTGGATTAACTTGCATAATAATACTCCACAAGGACTGATAGAAATGCTCGGCATTCCGGGTTTGGGTCCAAAGCGAATCAAATTGATGCATGATGAACTAGGTGTCAATTCTGTAGCGAGTTTGAAAACGGCTGCATTAGATGGCCAAATTGCACCGATGAAGGGTTTTGGAGAGAAATCACAGCAACGAATGCTAGATGGTATTGAATTGTTAAGTAGATTTAGAGCGAGAAGGAGATTGGATATTGGCCTCAAATATGGTGAGGCATTTACTAACAAAGTTGCCGCTATACCAGGTGTTGTCAATGCAACATTGGCAGGCAGCACACGGCGAAGAAAGGAAACCATAGGTGACCTCGATGTCGTAGTTTCAGTCGCTGATGAAGATCATGAATCTGTTGCTAATGCAATTCTCAATTTGAATGGTATTGCCGATGTTAAAGGTGCTGGTGATTCTAAGATTAGTTTGATTCTTGATACTTCTATTTTTGAAGAAGGCTTTACTGTTGGCCATATTGATTCCAATGTTCTCGAAGCGATTGGAGGAGATGATTACGAGCAATTAGAATCAGGTGGAACGATAGATGCTCAAGTGAGATTGGTTCCTCCACATGTTGCTGCATTCACTTTAGCATACTTTACCGGAAGTAAAGAACACAATATTGCAATGCGCCAAAGAGCGATTAGCAGAGGCCTACGCCTCAATGAGTTTGGACTAATCCCTGACAGTGAAGCAGGTGATTTGAAGGGAATGGCCGCTGCTAAATTCTCATTAGCAGCGACCAGTGAACAAGAGATTTATGCACATTTAGGAATGCAATGGGTCACTCCTGAACTGCGAGAAGATACCGGAGAAGTAATTGCGGCGGAACTTAATGAACTTCCAAATCTAATTGAAATGAGTGATATTCGCGGAGCGTTACACAACCATACTACTCTTTCTGATGGAGAAGCCAGTTTGGAACAGATGGCTGATACTGCTCAAAAAATGGGCTGGAATTGGTTGGGATTAGCCGACCACTCACCGACTTTACAAATCGCTAATGGGGCAAGTGCAGAAGATTTGCTTGAGCAGGGTAATACAATCAAAAAATATAATCAACAATGGCAACAGCAAGGAAAGGATTTCCGATTGATTCATGGTGTTGAATCAGATATCTTAGCCGGTGGAAAATTAGATCACCCAGATGATGTCTTATCACAATTGGACTATACCGTTGCCAGCGTGCATGCAATGGGTAAGTGGAAGGCACGTGATGAAGTACAGAATACTGAAGAATTATTACAGGTAATTGACCATCCAGCGACAACAATACTTGGCCATCCAACTGGAAGGATTTTACAGGGAAGAGATGGCTATGAAGTTGATTTGCTATCAGTGATTGAACATATGGCCGACCATAACGATGCTGGAAGATTGAAGGCGATTGAATTGAATGCAAGCCCATACCGATTAGATTTGGATTGGCGTCTTTGTAAGCATGCAAAGGGGTTAGGAGTTCCTATCATAATCAATCCAGATGCCCACTCTATCCGTGGATTGGCAGATATCACATACGGTGTGATGTGTGCGAGAAAGGGTTGGTTGGAAAGTGGTGATGTTCTAAATTCCCTCAGTGGTGAAGATTTAATGTCACGCCTTCATCCATGATGTATTAATTGCTAATCGTGGGCTGGCCTAAACATGCGCAGGAGTGAGAAGGCGGAAATCATCATCTCCATGTTGGAGAAATTATATCCTGAAACTCCCATACCACTCGACCATAATAATCCATTTGAATTACTTGTGGCAGTACTGATGAGTGCTCAGACTACTGATTTGAAAGTTAACGAAGTCACACCAGCACTATTTGCAAAAGCAAATAATGCAGCTGACATGACTAAACTTGATGTTGATACTATATTGCAAGATATTAGACAAATTGGATTAGCGCCAACAAAATCCAAGAACATTTTGCGCCTATCACAACTTATTGTCGAAAGACATGATGGCCAAGTTCCTTGCACCTTCAAGGAACTCGAAGATCTACCAGGT
>JAPKFC010000049.1 GCA_028821785.1 Candidatus Poseidoniaceae archaeon
TTAGCAGGTGCTTTCTTAGCAGCCTTCGCCTTAGCAGGTGCTTTTTCTGCAACTTCCTCTTCGGCTGGAGCTTCTTCAGCAACTTCCTCTTCGACTGGTGCTTCTTTAGCAGGTACTTTCTCAGATTCAGGTTCCATTGCTTCTGCTGCATCTAGAATAGATGGTGCGTCTGCAACTTCTTCTTCCTCTTCTTCTCCGTCCATTGCTGCCGCCATTGCTGCAGCCTTCTTGGCCTTTAATTCAGCATCTTGACGAGATTCGTCTGCATGGATGTCGTCTAAAGTCGGTCCCTTATCGTTGGTAACACCTTCTTGTAGAAGTTGGCTCTTATGAATTGCCACTGACTTAACTGGATAGATTGGCTTAACTGCGTTGAGGATTTCTCCTTCTAATTCGCCACCAAGAATTGATTCTTGGATTTTGGAGAAAGTATTCTTAGATGCATATGCACGAATTACTTCTGCTGCTTTTGAACGCATTGCTTGCTTTACTGAAGTTTGAACACGCTTTTGAGTAATAATCAAAGGCTTCAAACGAACCAGGTAACCGTCAGTAGATACTACATCAACTACATCGTCAACCTTGCCACGGTAGCGGCGAATTTGACGGCGTGTGTGATCTGTTTGGTGATGATGACCGATGAATGTGGTCAATGCATCTCTGCCAACTACTTCAGTAACTCTGAATCGGAGAATAATATGCATTTTAGTAAAGTCGCCATTGAATTCTTGCAATGTCATCTCATAAATACGGCCCATAATGTGGTCGTCAGACTCACCGATTGTTTCTCCAATTTGCTTAAAGTCCCATGGATGACGAGGTGCACGAATAGTGTACCAGCGCTTCATCTTCCACTTATCACGTTGCTTACGTGCTGATGCACGTGCTCTTGCTGTTACTTTTTTCGCCATTGGATTCACTCTCGGTGGTTTGTCTTGCGGGGGCTACCCCACTTGCATTCTGCCGTCTAACCTCCCCTATATGAACAGCCCCCTCCATATTGGATAGTGAAAACGAATGATGGGCCGCTTGTTTGGAGGTTAGTATCAAATCCTTCTCGCCTCACCCCCGTCCATGGCAGTTCATCAACTCACATGGAGAGCAACGGCCAGCGGCATAGAAGATGAGATGGTACTAGCTGAAGCACTAGCCACTCTCATCGGTGATGAAGAGGCCGTGGAGATTGAACAGACCAACTCTTACTACGGTTCTCCCATCCACATGGTTTCGGCGAGATTAACTCGCTCCGGACCTGCACAAAGGGCTCTATCCAATATCGGAAAGGAAAATCTAAAAATAATTTTATCCGAATTAGAGACTCGATTGGATGAAACTAATGTCATTCACTTCCGATTAGATCAAAATGACTTGATCAGTGGAGTTTTGACATTATCGCAACCCGGAGGGCAAGCAACCGTCAAGGGACAAACCAAAATCCAAGTATATCCTGGCCAGAATCCATTAGTTGAGGCTCAAAGTACAATTCAAAAAGCAATTGAATCATCTAATTGATTTGCGTTTTCAGGCATTTCTAGTGGAAATGTTAAGATTGTCCATCCAAACGGTTCATGTATGGCTACCCCCTCAGCAGGTTTGAGGAATACCTATGACACATGTTGTAACAACCGCTTGCGTTGACCACAAGTACCAAGAATGCGTTGCTGTTTGCCCAGTTGAAGCATTTAGAGAGGCCGATAAATACCTAGTTATTGACCCGGATGAATGTATTGATTGTGGTGCATGTATCCCAGAATGTCCAGTTGATGCGATTTTTGCAGATACCGATATTCCAGCAGGAGAAGAAGCATGGGAAGAGCGTAATGCAGTAGAGTCTATTGACGCTGAAATTGCAGAAGGCGATTCTCCTGTTCTTGCTGAATGAAATTGTATTCCCTCTTCTTGTATTGGAATTGCCAATGTTCTTGAAGTAAATTAATTTGGACTGGTTGATTGCAATGGCTAAGGAAACCGACTTCACAAAGTTTAGGCGCGGTAGTGACTTACTAAAGCGCGGATTTGCACGTATGCAACAAGGTGGCGTAATCATGGATGTCGTCAATCCTGACCAAGCGGCAATCGCTGAAGATTCTGGGGCTGTTGCTGTAATGGCATTAGAAAGAGTTCCTGCAGACATCCGTAGAGATGGAGGGGTTGCTAGAATGAGCCACCCCGATATGATTCAAGGGATTCTCGATTGTACAACTATACCAGTGATGGCAAAAGCAAGAATCGGCCATGAAGGTGAAGCAAGAATTCTTGAATCAATGGGCGTAGACATGGTTGATGAAAGCGAAGTATTGACTCCAGCAGACCCGTTTTTCCATATTTCTAAGAAAGATTACGATATTCCTTTCGTATGTGGGGCAACGGAATTAGGAGAGGCTGTTCGTCGTATATGGGAAGGTGCTGCAATGATACGGACCAAGGGAGAAGCAGGAACTGGAAATGTAGTTGCTGCTGTCACTCATGCTAGATTGATTGATCAGGAAATTAAGCAATTACAAACTCTAGATGATTCTGGAATTGATCAAACTGCAGAAATTATAATCGACAGATATCGAGTATTAGCAAACCAATCAAAATTGCCAGGAAATTATCAACACACACCGTTTGGAGCAATAGATGCAAAAATGCACGGCGAAGTTAGAGAAATTCTTGAAGAAGTTAGAACAATGGGTCGACTACCAGTGGTCACATTCTCTGCTGGCGGCATTGCAACACCGGCAGATGCATCGCACATGATGCGCCTTGGCATGGATGGAATATTCGTCGGATCTGGTATTTTCAAATCTGAAGACCCGAAAACAATGGCCGAGGCTATTGTTCTCGCTACTGCACATTATGATGATGCTGAAAAAGTAACTCAAGCGATGGCTATGATGGCTGGAGCGGCAATGAAAGGCGATGAACTTGAAACTCTAGAAGTTCGCTACGACCAACGTGGAAATTGAGCAGAATTAATCCTAAGTTCATTATTCTATAGAATCATTAACTCAGGGGGTCGCCAACTCCGACTTCACCTAATGTCCAGCGTAATGTCTTAATTACTCCATCTAATGCTTTATGGTTTTTTGCAGCTTCCTTCATTCCTTCTCTATCTCCAGAAGACTTACACTCCTCAAACCACTTCTTCCATTGGCTACGTTTTACTTCAGCACGAGTGAGCATTTGTTCTATCTCTTCCCAAGTTCTTTCATAGGTTCTTTCGACCGCTTGGTCATCATGCGGAATGCGATTCATAATTAGGCCCGAAGTGCAACGGTATATGAGTAATACGCCGACATTATTCGTAAGCAATTCATCCCTTCATGGAATTCTTTGATCACTAATATCCATTTTTGCAGCAATTACGGTATTATCGCCGATTACAACATTGTCCAATTTAGCCCCATTTCCGATGACTACATTTTGGCCAAGGACAGAATTAGTAATAGTTGAATCTTGGCCAACTTTACATCCAGACATTAGCAATGAATTAGAAATTTTTACATTCTCTTCAACAAAACAATTGGATGAGATTACACTGCTAACAACATCACCCTGCATCACTGCATCATCCATACAAAATCCATTACCTGGAAGAACTGTTCCATTTGGCATAGGGAATGGCAATTCATGCATTCGTTCTACTAGAGTCGATTGAGCGTTTAGTAATTCCATCGGATTACCGACATCGAACCAAACTCCATCGATTGTCTTGGCATACATCGGCCAATTCATTTCCATTACCATTGGAAATAATTGTTTACTAAAATCAAACTTTTCACCCAAAGGCACCAATGCCAAAACCTCAGGTTCTATGATGTATAATCCAGCATTTATCACATTACTAAACGCTTCTTCTGGACTTGGCTTTTCCTTGAATCTACTAATATAACCCTCGCGCAAATCTCCATCTAATTCACCATTATGCGCTACTGACAATCCCACTATACCGAAATCACTTGGATCTTCGACTTCCCAAAGTGCCATTGTAACCTTTGCACCGCTTTGCTTGTGAGCTGCTAATAGACCAGATATGTCAAATGACGCGACTGAATCACCAGAGCCAACAACAAATGTTTCTGTTAGCAAATCACTCAGAAGCCGAACACTTCCTGCAGTTCCCATTGGAGAATCCTCTTGATTAATTCGTGCTGTAATCTCTCTAGAATGAGTTTTAATCGATTGAAGTGGCCAAGCGGAGACATGCTTTTGCAATTGCTCACCTCTATATCCGGTTGTGACAATTAAATCATCAATACCGGCTTCTACCATTGCATCTTTAACGAAATCAATAACAGGACGGCCTAGGACTTCAACCATAGGCTTTGGACGAGTCAACGTCAAAGGACGTAATCTTGAACCTTGACCACCGGCCATTATGACCCCATACATCATTTCACCTCAGCGACGACGGTTCTGCATATTTATTCGGCGCATACCTGCCTTTTTGGAGGATTTACCTGCAGCAGGACGAGATGATTCTTCATCATCGCCACTACTTGTCCCTCCAATGTTCAATACACCTGATGAAAGTAAACTACTTACCATGCCGTCAGCAACATCTGCCGAACTAGCACCAGTTGACATTTCGCTTTTGACAGATTTATTATGATCTGTAATCCAAGATGCCCTCTCTTTCTTAGCCATATGTAATTGGTCACGTGCCTTGTCAACATCCTTCATTAATTCAACAGTCTTTTCATGCATTTCATCTGCCTTCTTTCTGAAATCCAGGTATTCTTCATGAAATCTATCGCCTTCTGCTTTGAGGAAATCTCGGTGTGCGAAAACTTCATCCAATTCTTTTGATTTTTCAGTTACTCTCCCAACTGCTTCTATCATTGTTTTATGTGCAGCGTCTGCTTCTGACTTTAGGATTTTAATTGAGCCATCCAAATCAGACAAATCAATACTAACCATATCAAATTGTGCAACATCTGGCTCTAACTCTGCAAGACGGCGATGCTTCAATTTGAGATTAGCCATCATTTCCCTCTCTTTCTTAGGACCAACACTCGATGTTTCAAAGGTAGTCTCCAAATTATCAATCTCTTGCTTTAACTGCATAAACTCGGCGGTAGCAGAACGCTTCTCGTTCTTTTCTCCACGTCGGCCCTTGGCTTGAGAAATGAGTTGACGGATTTGGTCTTGGATTGCATTTCTCTTTTCTTTGAACAATTTAATTTCAGCACGAATAACCTTTACTTCGGAAAGGACCAGAGCAGATTTCTCTCTGTGTTCCTTGAATTGTGATTGTATCGCATTGCGCTTATCAGCACTCTGCTTAGCGGAATCGCTGAATGAATTACGAGTTTCGCGCAACTTGCGAACTTTCGCTTCCATTGTTTGAAGTTCTTCGTGAAGGGCCGCATCCGGCTTCTCCTCCGCTTCCTCTTTCATTCCGCGCATGACTCTTCCACAGCATTAACCATTTCAAGGCTATGGATGGTGCGGCAAGACAATTTGAACAGATTATTGGCCAAATAAGACGTACATTTCCATAAATATTGCGCTTAATAATCCAATCGTTCCCAGTAAATTAGCAGCAATAGAACCAGAAGACCTCACCATCGACCTGAATTCAGATCTAACTCTAACATTGATCTGCCTTCCCACCAATAGTTCACCACTTGGTTGTTCGAGGCGAACAGAGACTGTTGCTTCTCCCGTAGTAGTAGGTAATAACGACTGCCAGGCTACTGTGCCATCCCGTAGCAAACCACTCATCACACCTAGAGTATCATCATCACCTTGTGCATGACTTGGTAGTGCACTATTAGACCACCAGTATTTTTCACCAGGCTTTAATCTATATGTCAAAGCTACATCATTCGGCCGGAAGTCTGGTGTTTGAACTCTAAATACAACTGTCCTTTCTGTTTCTCCAAGATTATGAATTATTGTAAATAGATTTGCCCTATTGGTAACCACATTTTCCAAATCAACTTCGAATACTAAGTCTTTCAATGCTGGATTATTACCAACTTCAATCTCATGCTCTAAACGGTCTACCATTCGGAAGAATGCTGGACATTTTGTTGACACATGTTCTATCAATAAAAGCCAGACTTCCAATGTGAAAACTGGGTGTGAAACGATTAGTTTCAATCCATCTTCATTCAATACTTCAGATAATTCGGAAATCATTGTAGTTCGATCTAGACCACCGAAGTGCCTGTACAATGTCATCAGCATTTTTTCTCTCGCGAAATCGACTTCAACATTTGGATGAATGTTTGCTTCAATACTTTTTGTGAAATCCACATATTGCGCTCGCATCAATGGGTCCATGTGAGTCATTAGAAGGTCATTGAATACAGAATTAATTGTTGAGGGGTGGATCGCTGGATTGTATGCATCTAGGAGTCCAGTTCTTTCAACCATGCTAAATTGATGAGAACGTGTTGCCAAATGCTGACCGATTGACAATAGCATTAATGAAAATGAACCCAATAAGAATATCATTCCAGATTTATTCTCAGAACCGATGTAAAAAATAACAACCAATAATAGAGCACTGGCCATTGCGAATATCAGACTTGTATTTGTTTTACTAGTGGCCCGCTTCATTCTATCAACAAGTCCATCATATCCTTGTAATGATTGAACTGGCCGGTGGGCATCATTTGAACTTTTTACTTCGTCATTAAACACGCGTAATGAGAGTCCTACGCGGTGTCGATGAACCATAATGGACAAAATATAACCAAACAGAATTACGAATGTGATAGCAACTAATGTGATTGAAAAGGTAAACCCTATAGTCGGTTCTATATTTTCTAACCACCAGTTTGGTGATCCGGTGGAAAAGGCCCACGCAATGAAATATGTGAAAATAGCAAAAGCGGGTAAAAACAATATAATCCTAAGACCAAAACTAATGATTTGTCTATCTATTGCAAGAAATATTGCTTCCCAATCTTTGACTGTTGCCTTTTCACCTATTGGAGAGATAGCCTTTATTTTAGAAAAGAGCCCATTGGTATCAGCAACACCCTCTTCCGGAGAGGTTTGTATCGTCTTATCTCCCCCCTCCATAGCAACAGGCAAGGGTTGTTACTCTTTATCATTGTCCGGAATTGAATTAATCAACAGCGTATTAATATTTTTTCTGCAATACTTTCAGACAGTTCTAGATATGTGCCATCGGATGTCTGCCAGCGACCATCTTGCTTTTTTACACGTGTTCCGATTGTCACACCTAAATCATTCAATGATGTCAATGCAGATTCGCTTAAAACCATCATTCGGATATCTCCTTCACTATTATCTGGAAGAGCGCTCATTGGCCGCATCCCGCTTGCTAATTGATTGATTTTTGATGCTAGTTCTTCTCTTGCAGGAGGGATTTGCTTACCTGAAGGATCAATATTTGGCTTATCTAGTAATAACGTTAGTGCAACTTCTAAATCATCATCGATTGCATGCTCAAGTCTACATGCTGTTTCATGAACATTTCCAAAAAATGGTAACTTATCCAACAGAACTTCTGCCAACCTATGCCTTCTTTTCATCTGTTGGCCCATTGCAAGCCCTGACTCAGTAAGACTAGCCCCTTTGTATGGAATATAATCTACAAACCCTTTTGATGCCAATCTTTGAACCATTTCAGTAGCTGAAGCAGGTGAGACTTTCAGAGCACTTGCTAAGTCACCGGTTCTGACTAGTGATTGTGGGTCATTTTCATAAAATGCATACATTGTCTCCAAGTATTCATCTTCAAACTCTTGAAAATGGCCACCCATGTTAATCCCAGTTCCCTCTCACCCATCAACCCTTGCTTATTGAGAATCTGCTTTGAACACTACTTTGCACGCAGGACAGCGTACTGAGCCGGAATAATCAGTTGGAACTCGTAACGACTGAGAGCAATCAGGACAAGAAACCTCTTTCTTTTCTTGTTTTTCAACTTCTTCGACTTCCTCTTCTTCTTGATGTGACTCGTCTCTTGAACTAACATCAAACCGGTTTGAACAGTCTGGACATCTAACTTTACCAGAATATGATGCTGGAACTCGTAATTGCCTAGCACATTCAGGGCAACCAACTTGCACCTTTCTATCAGTACTGGATGCTGAAGTTTTTGACTTAGCAATAGGCTTCTTGGCCTTTGGAGTTTTATTTTTAGGTTTAGAGCTAGAAGGTTTTCTCTCACTTGCAGAGTTTTTGAGCCTCATTACAAGAATTACTGCACCTGCAATTGCGATACCGGATATGATTCCAATCAATGGAATATCGTATGATTGGGTAGAAGAAGTACTTGCGCCGGAATTATATGATTGGCTTGAAGTGAATATATTCTGGTCAATACTCCATTTAGCAGTCAAGGTAACTTCAGAACCGGAAGGCCAATCAATTGTCAAAGTAATTTCTTTTTCCTCACCTGCAAGTAAGAGATCGGTCTCACTTTGAACTAATAAATTACCATTGCCATCGACTAAAAGTATTTGTCCAGAAGTTCCATCGACTAAACCGTTATTTGAAATCTTGATAGTAATACTAGTTTCATCGCCGAACGTTGGATCCCTTGGGGAACTAAGAGGATTCATTTCAACAGAATACTCAGGTCGCTCCGATGGAACTGATTTGATTGCAGAAGTAGGACCTGGCGCTATTGTCCAATTAATTGAGTTGATACGAATTACTACATTATCCGCATCTACATGACCAATTACATATTGTCCAGTGGTCAATCCAGGAAATACTGTAATTAATGAATCAAATGGATAAATTTCTGACCCTCCTGAATCATATCCTAATCTTAATTGAATCTCTCTTTCGACACCAGTATCAAGATCAATGTGCCATGTAAAAGAAATTCCATCAACCGAATCCCACTCAACAGTACTAATCTGTGGTGCAAGGCTTTGCTGCTCCGACACAGGAATATTGAGAACTCCCTCCAACCCAATATCTATCGCCCCATTTGAAGAAACTAGTGACCAATTTACTTGAGTTTGCCCAGTAGCGATCATCTGAATCGAAACCGAGACTTCGCCTGCGGCATCTAATGCCAAACTTAACGGTTCACTCAAACTAACGACGCCGTTAATTTCACAGCGTAATTGTACCAATCCATCGCTGTCGCCATGATTTCTAACTAACATTGAGAAAGTTGCCATGTCACCTTTGTGCCAAGGCCCACCTAATACGGCAGGAGTGGATGACCCTGCTGCTTCAAAGGCTGCGGCTGTCATCGATAATATTGAAGATACAGAACTGATTGAATCATCCCAAACCCTCTGCCCATCTGTTTGACAGGTCAAAGTTCCTGGGCGCGCAGAGGCACTGATTGAAATCGTCGTATTGATGCCATTGGCAAGGTCTAAAGGTTGTGAATATTCAATTTCCCCACCGCTGAAAATACAACTTAATGTTCCGTTGTAATCTATCTCTCCCGTATTTGCAATAGACAGATTCCACTGTGCTAGGCTGCCCGCAGTAACATCTGTGTTCAGGTGAACTAGTTCCATATCAATTCTAGCCAAAGGAGGTGGCCCCACCTCAAAGGTGCTAGTATGAAATAATTCAGATTGTGATGTTGGTGGGTTTAAGATAGAAATATTTACTGTATAATGAGAGTTTATATCGGAATTAGTTTCGCTAAATGAAGAAGAAGAGTAAAATTGTGCATTCGTTGTAGTGGCACTCCCAAATGTAATGTTTGACATATGGGATTCTAAAACTTCTTGACCGTTAATATCGGCAGTAACATCGCTTGACCATTGTAAATCTCCAAGGTTTTCCATGGATGCACTAATAATTAGATAATCACCATCCCTAAGAGTTGCATTACCGGTTGGAGCGCCATTAAAATTGACTGGAATGAGTTCTATTCCTTCAATTGATAATTGAGCTGGACGAAGCCGTTGAATTGTTCTGTTGAATCCTGTAACATTGTTTGAATCTTCAGTTCCAAGATCTCCCGCCATAGTGACGATAAGATTGGAATATCCATATGGCATATTAGAGAATGTGTAATTGACCGGCGTGCTGCCGAATGCCAATACGGTGTAATTTGTTGACAGGTTGTGAAGTTCTGTACCTTCTAGTGTAGAAATCACTACATTGACTTCTATTTCGGCATCTAATCCGCTCTGCTCAACGATAGTAAATGGAACTTCTAAATCACTATCTTCAAATGTTTCCATTTCACCAAGTAGAATACTACTTACATCAATTACTGCTCCACCACCAGATGCAGAAACCAATGGCGCTAATATAACTGCAATTAGAAGAGCGCAAACTAAGTTTGTTACTATGTTTGATGATGACATACGCTCCCCCATATTACCACCTATGCGTATGGGGTTCTTCACCTTCACGCCAAAAGATGGCTGAGGGCTATGTTTATTCTATGTTGAAAGGTCGCCCGAGAATGTATGACACCTGACGAGTTGCTAAAAATCACTCCCGATTTGTTGGCACGTGCCATTTTGCATCGGCGAGAGCAATTGGCAGAGGCTATCCCAGAGCAGTTAGATGCCCGTCAAGAAGAGTTAGATTTCGCCGTCCCTTTGACCAACTTCGCTAAAGAAAAACGCGATGAATTTGATAAACAGATAAATGAAATAACTGATAAATGTCTTCATTCACAAAATCAAGCAAACCTAATATTTGCCAAATTGAAAAGTGATTTTCAAGTTGCTGATACAGAGCACAAAGATATCGGATTCAATGAATTATTACAGCAATATAAAGAAGCCAATGAAAATCATCATCAACAAACAATCATTTTAGAGCAAATGAATGATTTAGCAATAGAACAATTTGACAAAATCTCTAGTGAAAATAATTCTGATAGCGACATGGAATCAATAAAGTCGCAACATAAGGACATCTTGGATGCTATTGCTCTATCAAAAGGTTCCCACGCAGATTTATTACCATTAAAGAATGAAAAAGAGCATTTCAATAATACTTACCTTGAAAATGAAGCGATGAGAAGAAGAGCAAATTCACGAACTGCACTGCTAAGCCAAGCCCTTGATTCCAGTGAAAGGGGAATAGAACATTGGCAACAATTAATCGATAAGGGCTTTGATAGACTGTTAGTTAATGCGAAAAGAGTTAGTGAAGGTGAATATTCAACACCTGCTTTATCCAAAATGAATAAGGATAAAACGCCGCAAGTTGATCGTAAAGAAGGTGCTTGATATGAACGAGGTCTGTCCAATAACTCATTTCACAGAAGAGCAGCAAAAACGCTGGCCGAATCTGCATAATTCATTAATCGGCCAATTAGAATTCCCTACTTCTGCTGAAATCCCATCAGATGCTCTCGCCAGACTGAATAACGATGTAAATGAAATGCTGCGCAAGCAACTTGAACACAGTAAAAGGGATAGAAGTCGGGAAAAGTTGTTCGTATTTTTGAAACAAATACTGGAATATAGATTTCCTGGGAGCAAATTAGACAAATTCGGTTCATCTGTAACAGGACTGTCATTGGCCCAAGGCGACATAGATTTGTGCTTACAAATACCAGGAAAAGTTCCTCACAAAGTTTTCAACAAAATTGGCAAACTTCTAAGATTACATGATTTTGTTGACATTGTAGTAATACCTCACGCTAAGGTCCCTATTGTAAAATGCAGAGATGGAAAAACAGGCATACCGCTTGATATTTCAGTCAACAACACACTCGCACTACAAAATACACAATTACTCAAAACATATTCAATGCAAGACTCTAGGGTCTCTCAGGCAATATTGGCGATTAAACATTGGGCAATGTGCAGAGATGTTAGTGATGCACCTTCTGGGACATTATCTTCATATTCATGGTCCATATTGAGTATCCAATCAATGCAAATGTCCTCTCCGCCACTGGTAGCAAATGTCCAAACCGGTAAAAAAAGAAATATCCAGCATGTTGAAGGCGATGATTATGATATCACAATTCATCCAAATCCAAAGAGCTTACTAAAACAACAAAATCAGCAAAACCTCGGTGAAATCATCGCAGATTTTTTCGAAACTTTTGCCAATTGGAATTGGGATTTGGACATCTGCTCTATTCGGAATGGTACTGCCCTCTCCCGTGAAGAAAAAGGTTGGTTAGAACAAGATCCAACGGCTATTGACATCATCATCAACGAGGAATCGATTAGAGTGGGCAAACATAGTTTAGCAATTGAAGACCCATTTGATTTGAAAAGAGATCTAAGCACTGTACTTCGTGCTGAAGGTATCATGGATATTAGAGAAGAAATACTCCGTATGTGGTTCGGCATTTGTGAAGGTAATTCGTGGAAAGAATTGTGCGCACTACGAAATCCTGACAAGCATATTTCTGATAAACAATTAGACCTTTTCCACGACCTTAGAGGTAAGGCAGATAAAGAGATTAATAGCAAAATCACAAACTATACAATACAACTTGAGCAAGTTGAAAAGAAAATAGCAGTTTGCACCGATGAAAAAGAGAAGGCCCAAAAAATCCCCGAATTGAAAAATCTTCGCAATGAAATTCATCAAAAGATATTGATACGTACTCATCAGATTGAAGAGGAACTGGGTAGAATTTATCAACGCTTAACTGGAGCGGTTGATATATTCAGAGTACCTTCAATACTCACTGAAGAAAATGATTTTTCACTATTCTTTGAATTGCAACAAATGCTTCCAAAAGCTCGTGAAGCCGATAAGTTACATGATGAATTTATTGAACTCATCAAAAAGCATACTGAGATGCAATCAACATTGTCTCTAGGCTTAGAAGGGCAATCGGTAGCGGCGCTGAAAAACGCAATATCAATGGCCAACCGCTCTGATAGATTCTTCAACAGCAGCAATTATATTGCTCGTTATCTAGGAGAATTAATAATTGAAAAGAGGAAAATAAATAGGGAACTAGGGCGATTAAAGTCATGGTTAAAATATTGTGAGGATGTTAAACATCAACAATCCCGCAAATCTAAATCTAAGAGTTCAAAGCACTCAGATCATAGTAAAATGAATAAGAAATCTTACGCAGAAGTGAAATCTAAAATGGAATCTGGAGAAGGTTTGTCACTCGCAGAATTAAATATTTTACTGAATAATGGGGGCCTTTTCTCAGTGGATAAATCAAAGGACAAAAAATCACCCAAGAGTAAATATTCTCGTTCCAAGAGAAAGAACTCTGCTAATGATTTATCTGCGCATAGAGGCCCTAGAGGCCGCTCAAAAAATATCCATAAGGAGTGAGAAGATTGCGTGATGGCATCCAATGGATGTTAGGTCCGGAACCAAAAAACTTGAGCCCAATATGGACACAAGAAGTACTACAGTTATTTTTACGCGAAAACGGTGAGCAATATTCACTGAATTCTGTTTCGAACCTTCCAATTCCAAAATGGGGAGGGAATTTATTACTGCTCGAAGGAACTGATATCACTAATCCAAATTGTCTGAAAGGTTTACTATGGGCTACTCCTTTTATGGATGATATTGTTAGAGTGGCAGCATTTTCAATTACATCTGAACTCCAGAGTAAAGGATATGGTAGAATGGCATGGAATTATTTCGTAGAAAGCGCAACTGAAGCGGGTTATAGCAAAGTTCAGCTAGAAGTAAAGGCATCAAATATAAGGGGTCAAGAATTCTATAGACAAAGAGGTCTTATTGTAATGAATGAACTCCAAGGGTACTATTCAAGTGGACTAGGGTATATGATGCGTGGCGATTTAAAAAAATATTGAAAAAAGCCATAAATGTAATTATTTTATCTCAAAGGTTATTCCCCCATTGCTTCTGCGGTAATTGTGGAACAACGGATTCTTGCTGAGTTACTAAATTCTAGTGGCGTTGTTAGTGCTCACTTATTGGATGAAAATGGGTTGGTAATGGAGAATCTTAATTCCGAACATAGTCAAAATTATTCTTCACTCATTGCAGTTATGAGTAATTCAGACGAGAGCCAATCTGTGACGATTACTTCTCAAAATGCAATTCTGATTGGAAATCGGTTAGAACAAAACTATTTGTTGGTAGTTCGCTTACAATCATCCTGCAATTTGGGTGCTATTAGGAAGTTATTATCAAAAGCAGTCGCAGAACTCAACGCTCTTCGCCAGTGAAACCTAATCAAATAACGGACCGAGAATAACCATCCCGTTTGGACCTACATCAATCGCCATCTTTTCCATAGCATGACGGCAATGGCGCATTTTTTCAATTTGTAGAGTTCTAATTAATTTACCATTTCTTTGATCCATTCCCAAGTGAATTACCGCATCTGCTAAAAAACCTTCATTGCCTTGTAATTCGGCATGTGCTCCCACATTCCTCTCGGTGATGATAAAGACATTGAGATTCATACTGCGTAAGAAATCGAAGAATCCGAACATCTTTTTGCGCATTGCTTCATCCACAGAAGTCAACGAATAAATTGCACCTAGTGAATCTAGAACAAAAGTGGTAAATCTCTCACCATGTTGTTGTTTGAAATGTTCTATCATCCTACGAGTAAATTTTAGATAATCCATATTTTCATTTTCTCTGCGAAGTTCCGTAAAATCAGTAAGTTGCAAATTATTTGGAACTTTCAATCCCATACTTGCAGTTCCCCGCAATAGCGAATCCACACTTTCTTCAACTGTGCAGTATAGACCAAATTCACCCGTCCTAGTGAGGTGATTGGATAGCAATGTCATGCAGAAACTCGACTTCATTGAACCAGGTGGCCCAGTCACCATTGTCACATAAGGTGCACGAACATCACTCTGGAGGACTCTCTCCATTCCCTGCATTGCACCTAGTAACATGATATCAACACTTAGCAATGAATGCTTCTTGTCCTTAACTATTTTCTTAAAACGACTGCTTAACTATTGCCATATTTTTCACTATTAATTCTCATTCAGCATGGTCTTTTACAATATTGAAAGATATGCCTCTAATGAAGAGGTTAAATGGGTGGGTTATGTGGGCGAGTCGGCGAGAAGATGGGAATCTTCCCCCCGAACAGGTGCGAATGACAATGACAGACTTCAAAGAGCAACTCGAAGATCGTAGAAAAGTAGTGGATGGAAAGGCTACCGAATACAGAACTACACGTGACGAATGGAATGGTAAAACCAAAACTCACACCACCACTCGTAACGAGTTGAATGCTGAAGTAAGAGAGTTAATTGTCCAAGTTCGTGAGCAACGAGAAATACGTGAACAGATGAACGAAATCGTTCGCGAAAAGAAATCTGCACGCTCTGCTGCAAGTGATGCGGTTAAGGCTGCAAAATTATCACTTGAGAATGCCAAGGGTCCACAGCAAGCTGCTCCGCCTAGAGAGCCTGGTAGAAAAGGAAAATGGGAAAAGAGACCTCCAACCGTTCATTCAT
Source organism: Candidatus Poseidoniaceae archaeon (assembly GCA_028821785.1). Lineage (GTDB taxonomy): Archaea > Thermoplasmatota > Poseidoniia > Poseidoniales > Poseidoniaceae > MGIIa-L1. The sequence continues at coordinate 15,309 of JAPKFC010000049.1, forward strand.
TGAAAAAGGATTTGTACAGACTAGAAAATGAGTTTGAGCAAGGAAAACATACTGGTAATAATGAGACCAAGGTAATGAAGAGAATGAAAGAAATTAATGCAGAAATCGCAAAGTTGAAGAAATTTGATGATTCCAATGGCGATTTAAAGGATGCTCGCGCTGTAGTTCACGAAGCAATGGCTCAACAAGAAATTGCACACGAAGAAGTGCAAAAGGCTGCAACTTCTGCTCAAGAGGCTCACGAATTGATGCTTGAGTGGAATGAAGAAGTCGACCGCCAAAGAGAACTGGCTGAAACTGCACACCGTGGTCTACGAACTTCAAAGAAGGAAGCGGATAAGGCTCACCGATTTTATATCGTATCACTACGTTGTTTGCATTCTATACAAGATATGCTAAGAGCAATGCGCGGTGCATCTGCTGGTGCAGGACAAAGACCAACCGCACGTGTTGAAGTTCAAGACTTGATGGGCAAATTAATGTCCGGTCAAACACTTACTACTGAGGAATTAATGCAACTTCAGAGTTTTGATTGATTGTTTTTGAAGCGAACATATCAAAGACCCCATCCTACACGATAATAATTACGAGGCTTTGCCATGTTATCAAAGGACGATATTGCTGAACTTGTTGAAGATTACGACAGAATGAAGTTACGCATAGGTATGACTGCATCTCATTCTGCTCTAGATATCTGTGATGGAGCAATTGAAGAAGGGTTTCCTACTGTTGCATACTGCAAAGAAGGACGTCACAAAACTTATGCAAATTATTTCAAAGCACACCGCTCATCCTCAGGAAGAGTATTTCGCGGAATGGTTGACAAGGCGATAGTTATGCCTTCATTCAATGATGTAATGAAGTCTGATATGCAAGCACAAATGCGCAAGAGGAATGTCATCTACATCCCAAATCGCTCTTTTACTTCCTATTCTTCTATTGAAGATGTTGAAAATAACTTCCATGTGCCTTTGTTTGGATCTAGAAACATGCTGCGGATGGAAGAAAGAACAGAAGAGCAAGATTACTATTGGATTTTAGATAAAGCGGGATTACCTTATCCTGAAGCAATTGCAAACCCAGAGGATATTGATTGCCTAGTAATAGTAAAACTACACCACGCTCAAAAGGTATTGGAAAGAGGGTTTTTCACCTGTGCATCATTCCAAGAATATCAAGACAAATCTAAAACCCTTATCGCTGAAGGAATTATTGACCAAGAATCATTGGAAGGCGCTAGAATTGAGAGATATGTTATCGGACCTGTATTCAATCTGAATTTCTTCTATAGCCCACTTGCTGATGAGGGAGAGCGATTAGAGTTACTCGGTGTCGATTGGCGCTTTGAGTCTTCACTAGATGGCCATGTGCGTCTTCCTGCCCCACAGCAGATGACTATGCCAGCTCACCAGCAAATTCCAGAGATGACTGTTGTTGGGCACAATACAGCAACCATTAGAGAATCATTACTCGAAGTTGCCTTTGAACTTGGAGAGAAATTCATCAAGGCTAGTAAAGAGCATTATGATCCAGGTATCATTGGGCCGTTCTGTCTACAAACATGTATTGACAAAGATATGAATTACTACATCTATGACGTTGCACCTCGTTTAGGTGGAGGAACAAATGTTCACGTCAGTGTTGGACATCCATATGGAAATGCTACATGGAGAAAACCAATGTCAAGTGGTCGACGTATTGCAATGGAGATTAGAATTGCTGCAGAACAAGACAGATTGTTAGAAGTTCTAACATGATTAGTTGCTACAT
>JAPKFC010000082.1 GCA_028821785.1 Candidatus Poseidoniaceae archaeon
AAAGCACGACAAGGGTGATGGGAATGATGAAAATGAAGGAAATGGTTCAGAAAAAACTGTGTTTGATCCACCTCAGAAACTTCGTCCCAAGAAGTGCAAATACTGCAACGGCCACGAGAACCGTCACGACAACAATTGCCAAACTTGATGAAAAAGCCCAGGACCACAACACAACCCGTTCCAACAGGAATTGATATTATTGTTGAAAGGTCTTCTGAAGAAGAGGACTGACTCTTACCTTGATGCTTAAGCTAAATCCCAAGTAGGTCCTTCAGCAGTATCGGTCACTACAACACCCATCTGTTGCAATTTATCTCGAATCTCATCAGCCCTTGCCCAATCTTTGTCTGCACGTGCCTTGGTTCTTGCTAGCAATAAAGCGTCTACTTCATCTGCAATCTCTAACTTGCGCGGGTCTTCTTCAGGTTCTGCTAGCGCCATCTCTCGCGTCGGTAAGACTCCCAGAACTGCTCCGGCTGTTTCTTCTAACCAATCAATTGCATAATGTGAAAAAGCATTTGAATCTACAGCATCCATATCACTATTGTGCATCTTCATTATTTCTCGTACAGCGCCCAATACCTTGGCAACTGCTTCACGTGAATTGAAATCATCATCCATTGCTTTAGCAAAACCTTCTCCCATCTTTTCCAAGAGTGCTAATGATTTTGAAAGTGGATTGGTACTGGCAAAGTCTGCTACTGGCAGCGGTACATTATTTTCTGCAAGACAACCCTTTAGAGATGTAACATAACATTCCAATACTCGGTTGTAATTGCGTTCAGCATCATTCAGTAAGGCATCGTTCATGTCTATTGGTGAGCGATAATGGGCATTGATCAATGCGAAACGAAGTACCATTGCGTCAACCTTTTTCAATATCTCATTGATAGTCCAAAAGTTGCCTAATGACTTACTCATCTTTTCTCCATCTAAATTGACAAAACCATTGTGCAACCAATGATGAACTACAGGTGAACAACCGGTATGACATTCTCCTTGGAAGATTTCTGCTTCATGATGAGGGAAACGTAAATCGTGACCTCCGCCATGAATATCAAATTGCGCTCCAAAATAATCCATTGACATCGCTGTACATTCTATGTGCCAACCCGGTCGGCCTGCACCCCAAGGTGAATCCCATGTTGGCTCACCTGGTTTTGCTGCTTTCCAAAGTGCGAAATCCTTGTGATCTCTCTTGCTTTTACCAGTATCATCAACTCTTCCTCCAGCACCACTGCGGACATTTTCAAGAATCTGTCCAGTTAACATACCATATTTCTCTGGAGCTGATTCAATTGAGAAGTATACTCCGTCATCTGCAACATATGCATTGCCTTTTTCAATTAAATCTGCAGTGATTCTAATCATGTCATCGACATAATCTGTACAACGTGGGTAATCATCAGCACGAAGTATATTCAAAGCGTCCATGTCTTGGTAATAGGTTTCAATATTGTCATCGACTAACTTTTTCCAATCACCATCTAGTTCATTGGCACGATGGATTATTTTATCATCAATATCTGTGAAATTTTGCACATAATGAACATCAAAACCACTCTGTTCTAACCATCGATGAATCAAATCAAAGGAGAGATAACACCTTGCATGACCTAAGTGACAGCGGTCGTAAACTGTGACACCGCAGACATACATCGAAACTTTACCAGCTTCGATGGTGGAGAAATCCACCTTTTTCCTGCGAAGGGTATCATGCATGCGAATTGGCATCTGACTCATCATGGGGGTGTTGCCACTCTCACTTGAAGGTTGATACAGTAGTAGCCTTTGCAACAATCATGGGTCGGAGTGTTGACAAGACAATATTCGTTACCGGAGTCAATGGACATATTGGCAATCATATCGTTGAAGACCTCTTGTCAAATGGCTACAATGTCAAAGGTTCAGTTCGTGATTTATCAGATCCAAACAAAGTTGACCATGTGATTGCACACGCCAAAAAATTGGACTGTGAACAGCGTTTACAGTTAGTTGAAGGAGATGTTCTCGATTCAGAAGGTTGGGAACAACATCTTGCTGGATGTGATGGGTTATTCCATACCGCAACAATTTATGCTACAAGTGGAGACGGGCAACTTATCATCGACACTGCAAATATCGGAACTGATAATTTACTCAAAGCCGCTGCTGAAGCGGGAATAAAGCGAGTAGTTTACACCTCCAGTGTTGCTGCTGTCGGCTCGGAACCGAAGGGCAAAATAAAGGATCATACTCACTGGCAAACCAATACTTCAATGCCCTATGTAATGGCAAAGACCGAATCTGAAAGGCATGCTTGGAAATTGGCTAAGAAATTCAATTTAGACTTACGTGTCATCAATCCAAGTGGTGTACTCGGTGGTGGATTCTCTCGTCCAACACCATCGACTGACATCATCGGAGATGCACTGGCAGGAAAATTCCCGATGACAATGAAAATCCCTATGGCTTTTGTTCATGTCAAAGATGTTGCAATGGCTCATCGTAGAGCATTTGAAGTTGATGAAGCCAGTGGAAGATTCATTCTAGCACCTCATAATAATACAACTGTGGCAGCGTTGCATAAAAGGACAAGAGAATTGTATCCTAAATCAAAATCTCCGAAACTAGCTCTACAAAACTGGATGTTACCTTTGGCCGTATTCCAAGATTGGGTTGGTGCAATATTCACTAAAAAGCGAGTTCTCACCAGGCAGATCGCAAAGGGAATAATGCGTGGAGATTCAAATTATGATTCGACACCTGCAACAGAAGTATTGGGAATTGATTGGATTGATGTTGATACTACAATCAAGGATACTGTGGAGGCATATCAATGATTGATTTCAAGGGTCAAGGCGGAATCAAACTTGGAGACAAGTTCGTTTCTGATACGATGTTAGCGAGATTGGGTTGGGCGATTCCTGCAGTTACTTTGACCCTTGCAATGCTTATTCATTGGCTCAGTGGCGATGCTCGTGCAGTTCCTTTCTTTATCTCTGAATCGGATTACCCTGGGCCACAAAGAATTATTTTTACATCCGGATTATTCATTTCTGGATTCATCATCTGTACTATTTCATTTAGAATGTGGTGGACACAGCGACAAGATAGCCGTCCAAAATTATTGTTCATCAGTATGTTATGTGGATTTTATACTGGAGTCAACATTTCATTGATTGCTTTTGCAAATATGTATGACTTCTTGGAAGTTCATATATTTGCTGCTTTAGGTGTATTTCAAGTTGGAATGGTCTGGGCTATAGTGACTCATTTTGCATTACCTAATGCACAGAAAAAAGGCAAAATGATGCGATGGATTGCTATGATTGTTTCTTTCATTTCTTTCAATGTAATGACTTCTTCATTGGCTAATGCTGTAAAGGGAATGACAAGTGCTGAAAGACAAGATGCCTTAATTCAACTAACTCCGCTTCAAAGTGCGATAGATATTGCAGCACCTGCGGAATATTTCTTGGTCATCGGTTTGTTTCTTGCCATTGCATCATTTGAATCTGATTTGCAAATAAAGGAAATAATCGGCCAAGATTCAGAACAGTGATTGTGCGACATTTAAATCTTGGATTGCATCTCCAAATGCACTCGCTTCGTCTTCACTCAAATCCCCACAGAGAATGGATTCATGCATTACTGAATGTACTGCTTCGGGATGGAATTGTACAG
>JAPKFC010000083.1 GCA_028821785.1 Candidatus Poseidoniaceae archaeon
AATCCCAACTCTGGAGCTGCAGGAACATCTGCATATGGTTCTGGTAATTTGAAATTAGGAGGGAGTGGTGGCAAAGCTGGAGGTCGCCTACGTTGAAGCAGAAGAACTCCTAGCAGAATAACGACAAGGATACCCAAACCAAAAACCATCATTGAGGTACTTGTGAGTGGAATAGAAAACCCTTGATCCTCTTCAGGAAGTTGAACATTGTAAACTATAGACCAGTTGACAGATAATGATTCTCTTCCATCATCAAGGAAAAGTATAATCTCATAAGGCTCACTTAAACCTGATTTCTTACAGAGTTCTATCGTCAAGGTTTGATTGCCGATAACGCAATCGTGTGTAGTTTCAAAGAATGTCATATTTGTACTGATAATTTGCCCATTTCGCCACCAAGTGATACTGAGATTCAAGTGCGCCATTTGTTCCTCGCTTAGATTTAGATCAATTGAAAGATATAATTCATCGGTTGAAGCATTGAGGACAATGCTTTGATTGCTTGGATTTTTCATTAGGTGGTTCATTCTGTTGACGCCTTCGTCGATGATTCCGTCGCAATCATCATCCAGTCCATTCCAGCGTTCTGGTTTATCAGGAGCAATATTTGTATTGTTATCATCGCAATCATCGAACCAGCGATAGCCGTCGGCATCATTATCCAAATCAGCAACCAGTGGATTGGTCATCGTTACCATGACCTCTACTCCATCATCTAATCCATCTCCGTCAGAATCGGCATCGTAAGGGTCGGTACTGAGATTGGTGAACTCCTCATAATCCAATAAGCCATCTCCGTCAGCATCGGTGGAGTAGAATGTTTCATCTATCAAATCATTACAATTATTATCAATACCATCAAGGGTTTCATTGATGGATGGATTGCGCAATGAATTGTTATCATCACAATCTTGGAACCAATAATAGCCGTCTGCATCGCTATCATTATCCGCAATCAGCGGGTTTGTGAGATGAATGAATATCTCTGCATCATCTCGTAAATAGTCACCATCGGTATCATAGAGGAGGATGCTAGTTCCATAAACATGATATTCCATGTAATCGGACAACGTATCACCATCAGTATCGGATTGGTTGAATCCTTCATCCCATTGACCATTGCAATTATCGTCTAATCCGTTCAAGAGTTCAGTAGCACCTGGATAAATCAGAGGATTAGTATCATTACAATCATCAAACCAGTAAAAGCCGTCTTGGTCGCTATTTGGGTCATAGACCAAAGGATCGCTTTGGTATTGAAGTACTTCTTCACCATCCTCTAAACCATCACCATCAGTATCTCTCACAAGTGGGTTTGTGCCATTGACCAAGACTTCCACGCCATCATCTAGGCCATCACCATCAGTATCTCTCACAAGTGGGTTTGTACCATTGACCAAGACCTCCACACCATCGGAAAGAAGGTCATCATCTGAATCTGAATCTAAAGGGTCTGTGAGGTTAACGAGAACTTCAATTCCGTCGTTTAATCCATCTCCATCGCTATCTTCGCTATTTGGGTCAGTAGAGGAATTCATTACTTCAAAACCATCGGAAAGAAGGTCATCATCGCTATCAGGGTCGTAAGGGTCAGTCATGTAGACATCCGTTTCGTTTCTATCTGTGAGTAAATCCCCATCTGAATCAATATCTCGCTCAGTACCGTAAAGCACTAAGCCCCACTCATTCAAAGTACCGACATCGTTGTTGCCTTGGTCTTCCAAACTCAAAGTCCACTCTCCACGACTCTCTTCACCCCAATGTTGAACGGTTGAAAAACGCCAGTCTGCATAATTATTATTGGCATCTTCATGCTTTTCTGAGAGAACACTTTGCATGCCTGAAGGAGAGGTAAGAATTATTTCTAAATCACCTCTAAAGGTGTGATCAATATCAACAAAAATATCGATGTTTTCTAGATGAAGTGGGTCTGTAATGTTGACCGATACGTTGACTGGATAGCCAGAATTATCAGGAATGTCTAGGTCAACGGTTTGCATTCCAGACGAAGTGTTGACTTCCGTGTCAACCACTGTCCATTGCGCTGCGAGTGCTACGGCTGCAGATGCATCCACCACGCCGAATCCATACTTGTGACTGACTAGATGTCCATTTCCGTTGGTGGTCCATGATGAATCACTTGCATCATTTTTACGAGATGTTTCAACTAGCACATGTTGTACATCTCGCCACGAAAGATTCGGATTTGCTTCAAGCATTAGTGCAATCACACCAGATACGAGTGGAGTAGCCGATGATGTGCCACCAAATGTATCTGTATAATCGGTAGATGAATAGCCGCCTGAACCTTCAATATCAGTTGTTGTGATTTCTTCACCATCACCATTAGATGGTGCAGCCACAAGGATGTTAGCGCCTGGTTCAGCGTAATACGATTGTTCACCTTTGTAGGTTACAGCAGTGACAGCAATTGTATAGCGGAGGTTAGCGTATCCGTCATAATTAGAATCGTCATCATCGGTCAAACCATTTCCAGCAGCCCATGTAATGATACTTCCCAAACCGCCACGCCCACTTTGAGCACCAGCTTCCATAGCAGCCAACATCAATGGTTCTGGACCTTTCAATGTCATACCGTTATCACTAGGGCCCCAAGAGTTTGAATAGATATCAATCGATTGCCGTTCGTGACTCAATGCATTTGCTTCTCGGATATCAGTAGTGCTGCATGAAATTAATTGCAATCCTGCTAATCCTGCTTGAGGAGCTGCTCCTGATACGCCTAAACTATTGTTACCAACTGCAGCAGCGACACCTGCAGCGGCTGTTCCATGCGCATTTGAGGACGAAGGAGTAGGATCATTATCATCTCCACAGAAATCATAATCCAATGATGACTGATAGAAATCATCGAGGTCAGGATGGTTCCAATCTAATCCGTCATCAACGATTCCTATGACAACACCTGCTCCCTGGTAAGTATTCCATGCACCGCTCAAATTAGCATCTTCACCCACTGTCCCACCCGATTGGCCAGTATTTTCTAGGTGCCATTGGTCTGAAAATTTAGGATCATTTGGTGTCCAGCGTGGTATTTGCTGATATTCTAGTAATGGATAGGCTGCCTCAATGATTCCTTCTTCTTGCATTCCCTCAACTATGTATTTGCCATTAGTTCCGAGTTCCATTAGCCATGCACCTTCGAGTTGTGGTAATTCCAAACCGACAGGAATACGGCCAATAGCGACCCATGAAGTTACGTTTGAGAGTGTCTCATCAGTATACTGTGACAAATCACTTACTCGAGCGAGTGACGCTTGTACTGCTTGTGAATAAGTTGAGACAATTAAAACATCATTGTTCTGTGCTGCAGAAATCTTGACATCAACTTGCGAAGAAAGTGTATTATCTTCACCTTGAAGGCTGCTTTCAAGAGGAAATACCGATAGACAAAGGAGCAGGACCAACACGATTGCCTGCGACTTCATGCTTGGCCCTATTCAAGGACCCTCATATTGCTAACGGTGGGATATGCAGGTATTTCACAAGAACAACCAATTATTATTGAAACATATCCTCTATAATCATTCTAATCGAATACAAGTATCATTAGAGATGATGTATACAATGGTAGAATCAAGCCTGGAATGTAGGATAATACTGTCTTGTATATGCCAATGCATCAGCAGC
>JAPKFC010000084.1 GCA_028821785.1 Candidatus Poseidoniaceae archaeon
TAATTCAAAGTCAGATTTGATGACGCATGATGAGATAAATAGCCAACGACAGGTACTCGGTAAGCAGATTTGGAGAGTTGTACCATATGCCAAAAAATACCCGAAAAGAGTTGTTACTGGATTCATGGCGAATGGTATTGCACGGATTTTTGACCTAATGCCATTTGTTGCAATAGGATTTGCAGTTGATTATTTCACATCGGGCAGTATGGTTGGACCACAGATATTTCAAGATATGATACTTGCAATAAATCCAGAACCAGCATATGGTTACGGGGTTCTAATTTTCCTCGGATTTTTCTGTTTAGCAATTTTCCAAGGAATATCCGAATATGCCTGGCAAACACTAGGATACAATATACAACACGATTTGAGAATGGATGCAACCAAGTCATTGATCGCTATGGAAGCTTCTTACTATGATATGAGGCAAACTGGGCAAATAATGGCAGTATTATCGAGTGATGTCAATCAATTAGAAGATGTTGTTTCAGATTCTTCAACTTCAATAATTAGAATCGTCATGACCTTTTCCACCGCTTTTGTAATATTGGTGATGATGTCTTGGAAACTTGTAGCAGTACTATTCGGGCCAATTTTACTAATCATTCCAATAGTATTCTGGTTTAGCACCACAGTGCAAAGAAAATATAGAAAACAAAGAGAATCGACGGGAGATATTCATGCAGTTCTTGAGAACTTGATTTCAGGAATTTCAGTTGTTCAAGCATTCAATGCACAAGATTGGGAAGCAAATAGAGTCAGCAGAGAATCAGGCTCTTATCGTGACCAAGCAATGGCCGCAAGCAAGGATAGAAACCGCTTCGTTCCGATGATCTATGTTGTCGCTGGTATTGCGTTTGGCTTGCTTGTAACCGCTGGAGGATATCTAGCAAAATCGGGTGATATCTCAACCGGACAATTAGTGACTTTCTTGTTAATTTCGACAAGAATGACAATGCCTATGTTCATCTTGGGTCTCCTCGTAAACCAGTTACAAAAAGGAGAGGCAGCAGCCAGCAGAGTATTTGCTGCGATTGACCTAAAGCCTACTATAGTCGACTCTGAAGATTCAATTGAATTACAAGGAGGCATCCAAACACTTGAGTTCAGGAATGTTCACTTTACCTATCCAAATACTACAACTAAAGTTCTCAGTGGAATTTCTTTCAAAGTCACCGGCGGTGAATTTTTAGGAGTAATGGGTCACACAGGTGCTGGAAAAACTACGATTCTCAAATTATTAATGAAATATTATGTTCCAGACTCCGGTGACGTGTTAGTCAATGGAATTGATATTAACGCATTCACATTAGAATCAGTTCGTGAAGCAATAGGTTTTGTTAGCCAAGACCCTTTCCTATTCTATGGTTCAATAAAAGATAATGTTGTCTATAATCAAACAGCCACTGACGATGAATTAGTAGTCGCTCTTGATTTGGCTGGGGCATCAGAATTCGTCTCTAAGTTAGAGGATGGAATAGATACAATGGTTGGGGATAGGGGTGCAAAGTTATCCGGTGGACAAAAGGCAAGAGTTTCACTGGCTCGGGCTCTATTAAAGCAACCAAGTCTTCTAATTCTTGATGAAGCGAGCAGTGCATTGGATGCAGAAACAGAAAAGAGAATTCAGGAAAACCTGTTGAGTAGTGGTACAGATAGAGCGACTATTGCAGTAGCACACCGTCTTAGCACTATCAGAAATGCTAATGAAATACTTTCCATGGTCGATGGCGCTATAGTTGAGAGAGGAACTCATGATGGGTTAATTGAAAGTTCAGGTGTTTACGCGAGCCAATGGAATATCCAAACTGGCGATGTTAGCACTTATTGATAGAGACTCATACACGCTTACGAATTGGATGCTTCAATGCTGTAGGCTCATCCTCATCTGCAGCAGGATCAAACCTTTTATCACCACTGATTATTGCAACAGATACTAGAATAAATAGAGGAATTCCGATTATTAATGACCAAATGGCTAGACTTAATTCTCTGAAAAAATATTGTTCCATTATTTCTGAAACAACTATGATCGCTACAAACAATAAGACTCTAATTATTATTAAAATTGTTTTGATAGTAGCCCATATTTCCTGTGAATCACTTATGTCATCAGGATTCTCAAGGTCGGCTAACCTATCTGCTATTGATTTGCCAGCCATGTTTCTCGGCTAACTATGCCCATCAAAGGCATTGCCCTCTTGAGCAAGTGTAAACTGATTGCTTTGGTGGTTAGAATACTAAACCGTACTAGCGATTAAGCAGTTCTTACTCTGTCATCAATTTGGTTGCCAACACCAGCAGAACCACCGGTCTTGCGGATTTCTCTCCAAGCCTTGTTAACGCCCTGTCCATAGGCCCAATGTGCTAAGAATACGAATAAAGGAGCAAAGAAAACAGTTCCAATACTTCTGTGTGGTGACGTTCCAATTGCAGCACCAAGCCACGAAAGTCCGATGTAAAATACCATCAATCCGCCAGGGAGGTGGAATGCGATTCTAGACATTGTCCATTCACCTGAAAGTGTTAACCAATATTCATCAGCAGCGCCTCCAGTAGATAATCCCCAAATCATGGAAGCGACTGCAGCAACTACTATCCATGGGAAGAAACCGATTGCAGTGTGAGACTTCTCCGAGATTTCCGGCCATCTCTTATTTGCTACCATTCTGGTATAGCCATAATTTCTCATTTGTTTCATATATGGTCTAAATGGAAGGCGGCGACGATGTGGCATTACATTAGTTGGGTCGATGAATATCTTGTGACCTGCACGTTGAATCTTAGCATCGAGGACAACATCTTCTGCTCCTATGCAGCCTTCTTCAAAGAATCCAACTTCACGTAGATTTGCCATTCGATGAGCGCAATTAACGCCAGGATTGTGATGGATTGGGACTAGGACTCCTTTCGGCTGAGCTCCATATCTTGTTCCCGCTGTCATGAACTTTGTACAAAATGCAACATCAGCACACTTTGCGCCAAATGGATCAGAGTCTGGTGCGAAATTAGGTCCACCAACTGCGCCAACCTTTGGATCTTCAAACCAACGGATTAATTTCTCAACCCAATCCAAAGGAGGAATGGTATCATCATCAGTGAATAGGACAAGGTCGTGGTCCATCTGATTAAATGCGAAATTACAGGCATCTGCTCTATTGCGAGATGGGTCTTCTATCCAACGAGCACCATACTTTTCACAAACCTGCTTAGTGTGGTCTTTAGACTTGGAATCTGATATAACCAGTTCAAAGTGAGGGTATGTTTGCTTTGACAATCTCTCCAAGACAATATCAAGTTCATCAGCATTATTGATTGTAGGAATCAAAACTGCCGCTGAATATGGTGTGCCATCCTCTTTGAGGAGTTGAGGAATCGATTGTCCTGTTTCGCTCATGTTGTCCCCAAAGCCGCTTTGCATATGAACGCAACGAGAGGATGTTAGACGATTAGACCAACAAAACATCAATCACTCTGCAACTGCAGTAATCACACCTAGAGTGATTCCCTGAAGAGTATCTGTGATGGTTACCTTGATGACACATGTTCCGCTTGTGCATAGATCTTG
>JAPKFC010000050.1 GCA_028821785.1 Candidatus Poseidoniaceae archaeon
AGTCCGGAGCAAAGTGGTCCAAGTATTCCGTTGCAGAAGACGGTACACTAATTCGTAACGCAGAATTCTGCCCTTCATGTGGTCCTGGAGTTTTCCTTGCAAATCACAAGGACCGCAAATCATGTGGTCGCTGTGGACACACTGAATCTAACGAGTGATTTGAATTAATTCACAGGTTGGATAATTTCCAACTTCCATCGTTGAATAAGTTCCACCATTGCCCATCTATGTTTAGAGAGTGCATTGGTATTTCATCAAATTGATCTACAGTGGGTTGGTTTTTCAATAGAACTTCCTTTCTCCAACCAGAGATTCTCCAAGCATCCGATTCAGAATCCCAAATGGCATTTTGAATTGGCCCAGTAATATCAGTTTGTAATCTCAACGTGCTATCAGATAAATGAAAAGCTTCGCCATTGTTGCCGCAAACTAATTCATGTTTAGAATCTCTATACACATTTTCAATAACAGCATCGATCTCAACTTTCTCACTTCTAAGAATTGTGCCCTCATTAGCATCTAATACCAATCTTCCGCCAGCAGCACACCAAATGTGTAACTCGGAGCCATGAAAATCCATACAAACGGTTTCATCACTTCTAGGCATATCGCTAACTTCTGACCATACTGGCGGGGGACTTCTCCATATTTCGCTAGAGTCTTCATTTAGGCAATAAATGCCCTTTTGCCATAGAACGAATGCGATACGCTGGCCATCTGTTGCTAAGGCCAGTGGTTGCGAATCTAACACTCGAGACCACGAATTGCCGGCAGGGTGGAGGGCGTTTGCTAGTGATTGCTGAACTCTCAAATCAGATCTTGATGGACCTTCAATTAATTTGTTAGCCAAATCTATTGAGGCCATTCTGGCTAACATTAATTCTCCATCCAACCATGTTGCGATTAAATTATTTCCAACAATACAGGCTTGTTCAACGGCAATTGGAAATGGACTGACAGGTTTTTCTGTATAAACTAAGTTTGAATCTAGAAGCAACAATTGTCCATCATATCCGATTGCTAAATATCCATCATCAAGTTCTAAAATACGGCTTGGCGTAAAAGGCAGTTGCGGTGGAGCCTCAATTGCCATATCCTCATCTAAACATTCTATGGTTGTCAAACCTTTGGCGCATAGCAATGAAATGTCAGCACTATCTGGACTATTTCATGGAGGGGGTAAACATCATTCTAATAGTTGTCAATGGCAGCGATATCGCTTCCACTAATCAAGCGGATAGATTACTTGAATTAGGTCAATGGGATAAGTTATCTGATGTTGAATCTAAAACGGCATATTCTCTTCAAGATGTAAGAATGTGGATAATTCCTGACGGGGTTTTATTTGAAGATAATTTGGACCAAAGATGGCAAAATGAAACTGGAGAAATTGTAAGCGAGGTAATTTTCCCCTCACGTCATGCAGCAGCAAGTGGCCAAGCATCACTTACAATCCATCCGATAGGAATCACAGGAGTCGTAAGCGGTGAAGAGGTTCGCTATGGTGGGAAAGCAGGTGATGCTCCACCTCCAAACCCAAGAATTGCATCATGGTGGAGGGAATTGAATCGCTTGACTGAAATGATTGGTGAAGACGATAAGAAGAGTGATTTGAAGCGTTTTGAATTATCTCTCGAGACGACACATCATGGTCCATGGTTATCAGCGCCATCATTATTCATCGAAGTTGGCTCTACCAGTGAAACTTGGCATCATCAAGGTGCGGCAGATATACTGGCAAAAATCATATTCACAGGTCTTGCTTTAGATGGTGGTTCTGGTTTTGGAAAATGGGATGAAGCCACAAACGCTGGAGAAATTGTTGTGATTACATTGGGGGGCGGTCATTATGCTCCAAGAGGTAATCTTCTAGGATTGAACGAGGGCGTTTGGCTTGGTCATATGCTGGCAAATTATGCCCTTCCATTCATTGCACCTGAATCTGAAGGTGAAGCAGTGCAGGGCCAATGGAGAAATTCTATTGATGCTGCTTTAAAATCGACAAGAACTGCATTTCCAGGTGGTAAAATCTTATTCTCGTGGGATAAAAAGTCATTCAAAGGTTGGCAAAGACAAGCAATTCGCGATAGGGCAGCGGAATTAGAAATACCTTTACTCAATTCCAAATCGGTTATTGAAATGTTACAATAAGTCACAAGTTGTAAACAAAATACTCAAGACTCGCCGACTCATGCAACTGGATATGGTGACATCATGGTAGGGTTATTCTCGCGCATGATAGTCGCCACCACCATACGAATGCCGAAATGGTTTGTCGGTTGGGTCTCAAGAAGATATGTTGCAGGATCCGATTTAGAAAGTGCTGTAAAGATCATGAAACGTCTTCAATTAGAAGGTGCTTGTTTCACAATAGATGTTTTGGGTGAAGAAATATCTTCCATCCAAGAGGCTGGCTATTTCCTTTCTGAATATGTGGAAGTTGTAAAGGCAATATCTCAAAATAAAATTGATGCCAATCTAAGTATCAAGCCTACAGCATTTGGATTATTAATAGACAAAGAAAAAGGTATGCAAAATATTGAGGACTTAGTTTCAATGGCCAATCAACATAACATGTTTGTTCGACTTGATATGGAAGATCATAGAGTTACCGATGACACAATACAAGTGGTTATTGATTTACATGAAAAAGGATTAACGAATGTGGGGACTGTATTACAGGGCAGATTATTTAGAACTCTTGATGACATCAAGAAGTTAGAGAAAAGTCTTGGTTCATCTGCGGATTACCGAATTTGTAAGGGGATTTACCTCGAACCTGAATCTATCTCGCACACAGGCTATTCGCAAATCGTTGAGGCTACTAATGCTTGCATTGACGGCATGTTAGATGCAGGTGCCTACACATCTATTGCCAGCCATGATGTTCCTGTTATAGAGCACGCTCTACAGTCTCTAAAATCAAGAGGTATGGGACCGAATATTGCAGATCCAAGAAAAAATGCAGGACCTGAAAGGCTTCACAAAGGCCCTGGTTATGAATTTCAAATGCTGCTTGGTGTTAGAGGTCCAATGCGTAGAAAATTAGCAAAACAGGGGCATAGGACAAGAGTCTATATCCCGTATGGTGAGAAATGGTATGAATACAGTATAAGGAGATTACAAGAAAATCCTACAATTGGTACACAAATTGCTAAGGCATTTATTATGCCTTGGACTAATAGACCTTAATCACTTTTCTAAGAATGCGACAAGTGTTCCTCCAAATAGAGGGTTGAAGGCAATATAATGTGTTTCATTTGTTGATTGGATTAGATTTATCCATGAATTGAATCCTTCGACAATCGCCATTCCAGCCTCATCATCTTCATTCACATCTCCGGCAGGAACCAGTGGTTCCAAAGTGAATAACACCCCTCCCTTTGCTAGCATTGGTAGCATTTGCTTTACCGCATTAGCAACATTTTTACCATTGCTATCAACTATGATTACATCTGCTTGAGGCTGAATTGGTGACTCACCTACTTCAATTCCAGATTTTGAAGCAGCCTTCCAAGCATTTGTTTGAGCGAGCAGAGAATTCAATTCACCGACAACAATTTTAGTCCAACTTTCAGCCTTATATCTAGTCATTAAGCGATGAATTATAACTCCGAACTTTGCACCATTCTCAATAATGTCATAGCGGGTTGGTTGCCAGTCATCTTGTTCAATTAAATCATAAATCCAAGCCGAACGGTGGCCGATTCCTCCCCCGATTTCTATTATCCGATCAGGTTTTATTCGCCCTATTGCATCTCTTAATCGCCTAATGACAGATATTGACCATGTATCTAATCCCATGTGACTTAATTGGGCAGAAATATTTGCTGCGATTGCGGGTTCATCACGACTTCTATTTGGGTCAGGAGACAGTATTGAAGACAATACATCATCCTTTGAGAGCGCCGTTGCGTTCTCATCTTCTGACATGTTTTGGCCTCATGCACCACCCCTTTCAAGCCTCGTATTTTGTATTCACGCCAAGCGGTGGCTTCAAAGATGAGTTGCATGGCGCTTGTAATTGGGGTCATCATGGAAGACGATTGGGAAGAGGACGATTACGTGGAAGAAGAAATCCTCGAAAATGCCACCCATTGTGAGAAATGTGATGAACTAACAGGTCAGGATATTCTCAAAGAGAAACCAAAAGGGGATGGTGTTGATTATTTGTTAAAGTGTCAACAATGCGCTACCATTACGACCCTGAATATCAGGCCGCCTGCTCTAATCAAATTACCATTCACTTTAACCGATGGACCTGAATCCGAAACAATCTACTTAGAAGTTGATGAGGATGAGGAATTCATAGTTCATGATGTCTTTAAAGAATCAGAAATGCTTTGGGAAATCAATCAAATTTTAATCGGTGAAGGAAGAAAGGCCAAATATGCTACCGCTAGAGATGTAAAGGGAATTAATGCAGTGCGCACAGACATGGTTCGTGTAAAAATCACCATGACAAGAGGAGAAGATTCGGAAGCGGATGTTCTAATCGTGCCGCAAGAAACGACCTATACTGGCGGAAACCTGATGGAACATAATGATTCAACTTGGAGAATTCGTGCGATACACACTGGTTCGGGAAGAACGATGAAAGGAACTGTAAAAGCATCTTCGATAAAGAGAATGTACCTTCATGAACCTCCAAGATTGGACCACTTTTCTCCAAGAACTCCGAGAGAGAGAAGACAAGCTTGGAAAGAAGGAAGATTGGGTGATAATCCAAATCCAGAACGGCCAAGTGGTGAAATAAGGAAAGGTGTACAACCTCCAACAAAGAGGAAAAAGCGCCCACGTGACTGAATTTACTTCACTGGTTAGCAGCAATTATTAGTTGATCCATTTGCAATAGGCCATATCCATAATGGTCATCATGACCATTTTGTCCATCCTGTTTCTTTGAACTTTCAACGATAAATTCTTTGACATCATTGACAGTACTTGCACTTCCTTGACTACCATTGGCTGCTAGTTCAGGGTTATTCTCTAACAGGAGAGCGATTGCCCCTGTAACGAAAACAGTTGCAGCGCTAGTACCGTCAACTAAAGACCACGTACCTTCATTATTGATTACTGGGACTCTATAGGCAGGAGCAACAATTTCAGGTTTCTTGTGTGGGTCATTACGTGGCATTAAAATTGGTAGTGGCAAAATTCTCCCATTGTTATCACCCATACTTGAACCAGTCCAAATAGTTCCACTTGAAGTGACTCCACCTACTGCTATTACTGCAGTTTCACTGGCAGGAGAAGATACATCACCATCATCATCGTCACCGCCATCATTTCCTGCAGCAGCAATAACATAAATTCCTCTATCTATTGCATCGTTTGCAGCATCTCCCGAATCTCTCCCACTTTGGAAGAAGAATGGTAGCGCACCTGGTGCCCCGCCTAAAGAAAGAGAAATAATATGAGCGCCATTTTCAACACACCAGTCAATTGCTGCAACGACATCCGAATCATCTCCTGAACCATTACCGTGTAATGCTTTAGCAACCAATAGTTCAACATCCGGTGCCATACCTTCTATCCAACCATCTGCCACCAAGATTCCAGCCATACTAGTTCCATGACCATTGTCATCATATGGATTAGATTTACCATCTACAAAGTCCATCCACCCGACAAGATTCATCCCTGTTAAGTCATCATGAGTTATGTCAATACCGGAATCGACAATGCATACTCTGATTCCTTTCCCAGTTGCACTCATATTGTCAAATTCAATTAAGTTTTGATATTTTGTCTGAGAATTCAAAGCAGAATCACTTGGACGGATGCTAATTATGCCTTCTTCCATTAGAACTGAACCAATATATCCAACAGTTAGTAGTAGCGAGATTACAACAGATAGACTGACAATCTTGCGCACTATAGTGAGGTCACTTTCTAAAGATGAATTTTCAGAATGTAAACTAGAGTTTTTTATTTCAGCCTCAAATTGTTGCTGGTTCTGTCCCGATACAATTTCTTCATCACTCAAATCAACAGGACTCAAAATTTCTCTAGACCCGAGATCAATCGGTTGAGGAACTGGTGGCAATTCATCTTCTGACATAATAATCAACTAAATGCGTTAACAATTTCTTCTAAAGTATCACTGAATAATTTCGCCTCTTCCTCAGTGTTATACATGTAGGCAGATGCTCGTAAGGAACCATTTTCATGTCCTCTATCGTTGAACCATGAATGGACACAGTGCTGTCCTGAGCGAACCATTACAGCAGCAGCCTCGTCAAGTAATATAGCTATGTCGTGGGCGGGTAAATCATGTAATAATAAGGAACAAATGCCACCCCGCAAATTTGCATCTTCTGGCCCAATAAGTTCTATTCCATTCAAATCCTTAACTCCTGAAGTCATTATCTTGTTGAGTTTAACCTCATGCTCCCGAACCGCATCCATATCCAGTTTCGCCAAGTAATCAATTGCAGCACCTGCGCCTATCATTCCAGAGAAGTTACCTAGGCCGCCTTCAAACCGAGCCGGTGGTTTGGCCCATTGTAATGAATCATAGTTGGATGTGACTACAGTTTGTCCACCTGATTGGATAGGCCTCAAATCATCCAGTAAGTCCGATTTACCCCATAATCCACCCATGCCGGATGGACCACACATTTTATGAATTGAAAAAGCAATGAAGTCAATATCTAAATCTTGTACATCAACTTTCATGTGTGGAAGTGATTGGGCACCATCAACAGCGATTAGAGCTCCATGATCATGAGTTACCTTTGCAATTTCCTTTATTGGAGTAGAAACTCCATCGAGATTACCCACATGGCTCATCGATACTAATTTTAATTTATTTCCAACCTCGGAGCAAATCTCTTCAAACGATTCTAAGTCAAATGTATTGTCTGCATTACTTGGTACTACACGGTGGTCAATGCCTTGCTCTTGTTCTAATTGCAGCCATGGCACAAGATTAGAATTGTGTTCTCGGTCCGTAGTCAATACTACATCTCCTTCGGACCACTTCATTCCATGTGCAATTTGATTTAATGATTGAGTTGCATTTTTCGTAAAAACGACTTCGTTTACAGAAGGTGCATTCAAAAATGATGCGAGAGAACGTCTTGAATCTGAAACTTTTTTCGAAACTTGAGTTCCATAACTATGAACAGAACGACCACCGCAACCCGGATATTTGGTGTAGTATTCTGTAATGGCATTAATTACACAATCTGGTTTTAAGGTGACGCAAGCATTGTCAAGATAGGCTGGAGCATCAACTTCACGCAAAGTTGGAAAGTCTTCTCTTATCGACTTAGTATCCATCACCAAGCCTCCGCATCTGGTAAAAAGTCTAGAGCAGGGGCATTGATTTCACATCCTGGGCAAGTAAAGCGAGTAGGCATAACTTCTCCACAATCGCTACAAGGCATACCTGTAATACCGTTCGCTTGACAACCCTGAGTCGGACAAGGGATTGAGATATCTCCCGAACTTGAGCGCTCGATATTGACATTGGTTTCGCATTCTGGACATGTTGCATTTTTCTTTTCCAGTATAGCATCTCCAGATCCTGAAAGTTCAGCATCAGCTGCGAAAGAAGCCTTTGTTTGCACTCTTGTATTATCTCCGAGCATTCTTTGAGGGAACCAAATCACCCAGAAGTAGGCAGGAAGTACCAAAATTCCACTGACGAGGTGGAGGATGAGAAATATATTCCTATTCCCTGCAACGGCGATTCTTTCTGAGACATAATGTGCTCCAGACCATGTTGAAATAATAACCAACATTAACCAAGTGACAAATATCATCGTCCAACCAGCTAAAGAATGTTCAGCCATTTCAGCTTCCATTACTCGAACATCCTCATGCACATGGTATGTTTCAACATGCATGTCTCGTGTTTCTGAAACTGCTTTCCAGAAAAATGATAACAAAAATAAGACGACTAGAACAATCAGTGTGCCCCACATCAATTCGGACAATTCTATTGATAATGGGAAATCATTATTTTCAACGTGGAACATAATTTGTGCGAGAAACATAGCATTCCACATCAATAATAATGTCATTGCATGTGATCTCATAATCGGAAATAAATTCCAAACTTGTACTGCAAACCAAACCCAAAGTATCACTGAAACAAGCATTTGGAAATATGAAAATCCACTAATTGCACCTGTCATTCCATCAATTCCGGATAATTTAGCATTACCACCGTCGAATATTTCACCACTAATTGAGCCAAATAGGAATGCAACGAAACCTAATGCTAGAGCAATCCAATGCCTTTTATCCCATTCTAGCAGGGCTAGTTTCGATTGAAATTTCAACTCCTTGCGAATATTATCAATCTTCAGTCCTACTTTATTCAACATAGGATGTAATTCTGCAACCCTAAATTGAAGGGTCATATCGCTTAGTCGAAACGGCATTTCATCATGAGCGTCTCCAACAAGATTTGCAGTGTTATCCGCCTCGCTCATATTGAACCCCTAAGGGGTTCACCTTTGAGTCCTTTCGCCTATCAATAATGGAAAAGAGAATATTTGGGGGTGATGGTTAAACCGGAAGGGCAGGTGGAATGAACGTTGCCGAGATCGCATAGCCTGGTATCGCGCTCGACTGGAAATCGAGTGGGCCTGTCCCTCGGGAGTTCAAATCTCTCTTTCGGCGCCAACATTCTAAGATTTATTATTGATTAGCCTGAATCTGGCTAGGTTTTTGAAGGATAATAAATGCTGGATAGTTTCAAAACCGGACCTTTGAGAAATCTCTAACATTACAAATAAAATGCGGAAGTATGTTATTGACTAATCCTCTGCATCACTCTATGGGCATGCTCGATATTGATGATGATCGCTTTTGGTGGTCATTGCTAGTAATCGGATGTCTATTGAGTATTATCGCAATCGTAAATTCAGATTTGGGCCTCGATACCCATATTCGGATGAATGCTGCAAATTCAGATGATGGCGTATTGGAATGGGGGCATACTCGCACAGTAGACCCGCTAGCAAGCGACCCAAGTTATACCAAGGTGATTGAACCACAAATTGATGCATCTTCAAACCAACTATTCTTTCCTCTAGGGGTAGGGATTATTTTTGCACTTGGGATTTTTTCTAGTGGATATATTAATCCGACTAAAATAGAGGCTGGTAAGATTGCATGGAGTCCTAGGCTACCTGCTATATTGTCAATATATCCTGTCTTCATCTTTGCGATAGGTAGAGGTTATTTTGAGCCCGTAATAGCAATAGTGATGGGGCTCAGTTTTGGCCTTATCGTTGTTAGAGATAATATCAAACGAAGTGTTCAAGCAATTCTGATAATCGCCTCATTAGCGTTTGTAATGTATCTAAAAGGACTTTCAACGGATACGATCTCATACTTCGTTATCTTCGCAGGAATCCTCAATTTTATCGGCCAAAAAGTTGATGATAAATATAACTCGATAGAAGGTAAACAATCACCATTGCAAAAGCCAATTTCTATGGCTATGATTACCTTTTTCTCGGCATCAATATTGCTTATAGGGGCGGGATTCCTTGGTTATGGTGGCACTCTCTCAATCATCGGCGATAGTCCATTGAAATTTTCATTTGCATTATTTGGCTCATTATTAGATGTGGTAATTATCTTTGGATTATTCGGCATGATGCTTTGGCCATTTATTATGCCTTTACTAACACATCTGAAACAAATACGTTCCTATAACCTGGCATTACTGACTTCTACCTGCGCAGGATTACTTGCATCAATTTGGATTTATATTGCAGTGCTATGGACCTTTGAAGCTGAGTTATGGGGAGCTGAGTGGCCCGATATCATGTGGATAATGGGTAATAATGGTCGTTATATTTCTTTACTAATAATCCCATTATTTGCGCTGATGGCATATACTGCTAAGCATTATCCAGAAATGCCTTCGCTTTGGTCGCCTAAAGAGAAATCTAAAACATTACTGTTGGCAATAATTCTAGTATTACCTTTGACGTTATTGGCATCGTTACATGGGCAAACAATGTGGACTGATGAAGCGGCAGAAGTGTTGAGCGATTCGATGGAGGATGATCAAGAGTTCATATTTATTCATGAACCTACATTGGCGATGCACTGGCTTTACACCATTAGAAGCGATTTAGATCTGGACGGTCAGAGAAATATCACTGGCCACTGGAGAGCTCCTGATTCAGGTTGGCAGGATGAAGTGGTTAATTCAACACAGTATCCAAATCGCGGTGATATCAGTAGCATTCAGTACATCGTTGTAGCACCGGATATCAAAGCCGATATTCCTGAAGGTTGGGAAATATTACAACAAGGTCAAGCACCTTGGCTAAACGGTGGTAATCAATGGACAATATGGGGTAAAGTATCGCCTCAGCCAAATTAATCTAACGATTAGGTAGTTGGAAAATAGTGGATGAGCCAGCGCGAAGCGGTTATAGCGGGTGTGTTTGTCGCTGGCTTTAGTGCCACCATGGCTTAGCGGTATAGCACCTCATTGGTAATGAGGAGGTCGCGAGTTCAATTCTCGCTGGTGGCTCCTTTGATATTAGCCCACAAATAAATGGCAATGTAATTGACTCAGTCTTAATTCTCTCTGCTGGTATTTTATGCGATTCCGAGTTTTCCTATAGGTCAGTAAAGTGCTATCTGGGCGAATATTTTCCCTCAAAGTATAATAGGTGTTTTTTGTAGATGGGTGATTGGAGAGGGAGACTTTTCCAGATGGGATGCGACATGCAGAGAAATAACGAAAGTAAGGTTGAAATGCGCCAGAGAGTGCTCGACCTTCAGAACCAAGTAGATGAATTAAAAGACCTAGTGAACACTTTACTGAGTGTCATTGTAGAAGAACCAGATGGAGTGCACACAGGTGCAGCGCCATCTATTCCAGGACACCCTCACAGCAATTATTGCATGTGAGAATTATCCTTTAATTACAGCTATTGGATTTAATCTAACCACGGGTCTTGCTAGGCCTGCAGCATTTGTAATAGAAATCACTTCATCTACGTCCTTATATGCCGATGGTGCTTCCTCACTCAATATATTGTCAGTAGAAGCGTGTATCCTTATTCCAGAATCCTCTAATTGCCTTTTCAATGCTTTACCGTCGACAGTTTTTCTTGCTTTAGTGCGTGATAATGCACGGCCAGCGCCATGGCAAGAAGATGCAAAGGCATGGTTTTGTCCGATTTTAGGAGCGGCCATTATCCATGAGCCACTACCCATATCACCAGGTACCAAAACCGGTTGTCCAGTTAGTTTGAATGATTCGGCTATATCTGGATGGTCACCACCAAATGCTCTGGTAGCACCTTTGCGATGAACACAGCACTGACATGAACTTCCTGCGATAATATGGGTTTCTTTTTTAGCGATATTATGGGCTACATCATACAGTGTTCTCGCCTCACCATCTATCCCCATTTCTAATTCCAATACCGTTCTTAGGCGTGTAGCAAGGGCTGCTCGATTGGCAAAAGCGAAATTTGCAGCAGCATTCATCGAATCAAAATATTCCATTCCTTGTTTAGAATAAAATGGAGCGGCTGCAAGTTGTCTATCAGGTAATTCATAGCCCCATTCTTCATTTACCCAGAGATCGCCTTTTTTCTTATATCTCTGCTCAAGCCCTCTGACGTGATCTGTGCAGACCTGATGTCCTAATCCTCTACTGCCTGAATGAATCATTGCCAAAAGTTGATTTTCATATAATCCCCATTGCTTAGCAGTTTCTTCATCAACTACTGAACCAACAGTTTGTAATTCAAGAAAATGATTTCCACTACCGAGTGTTCCCAAAGCTCGTAATCCTCTTTCTCTTGCTCTTTGAGAGATATTCGCTTCCACAGTTTCAAGATATCCATTTGATTCAATATGCGCTATGTCTTCATCCAATCCAAAACCTAGTTCGGCAGCAACGCTTGCTCCTCCACCAATAATTTGGTCTAATTGTTGAGGTGAAATATCTAGGCCACCCTTGCCACTGGCACCTGCAGGAATTCTTCCTGCTAACCTGCCGGCTAATTTCTTCAAATTTGGAATGTCATCAATCGTTGCATCAAGCGCCATTACCCTAACACCACAGTTGATGTCAAAGCCCACTCCTCCAGGTGAGATAGCACCGCCGAATTCACCTGCTTCTGTATCTGTAGCGACTACACCGCCAATTGGAAATCCGTATCCATAATGCCAATCAGCCATTGCCCACGCTTCACCAACGACACCTGGCAAACTTGCAGTATTGACCAATTGCTCAGGGGCTCTGTCATCACCATGCTTTGCTAGATGCTCAGGGGTGGTGACCATACGAGCATCAACTTTCATGTTGCCATGAGCTTTTATTCTCATTGTGCCATCGCCTTCGTCGATGAGGTGGGCACGCCAATCTTCGCTCATTGTGTGGTTGTCAGGCGAGGCACACTTGAGACTTGTCCTTTGCAACAATGTCAACATTGCCCATTTTTGGATAGTGAAGTAACATAGGCTTGAAGGGGTATGGGCGCCTCGGCGATTTGTTCCTCAAGGAACAGGTGTTTATCATGGGCCTTCCTCCTATCGACTTGGCGGTATTCCATGAGCATGGATTCGTTCGTAAACAATGTACTGTTTCGGGCCTTTGGTTTTGGTCTACAGATGCTAGCAGAGTTACTTGTGGAGACACTGCTGAAGATGAATATACATTTATCGGAAAGCCGTTAATCGCTGGCTTTTCAATGCGTGGTAAAGAGTTGAAAGATACTATGAGAGAGGCATTCTTATCGTTTTTTGAAAATCTATCTCATACACGTATTGCACCATATCCTGTACTGGCGAGATGGAGAGATGACATTCACTTAACAATCGCAAGTATCGCTGATTTCCAACCGCATGTTACTTCTGGTGAGGTTGAGCCACCAGCAAATCCATTAACTATTTCTCAGCCTTGTATTCGTTTGACCGATGTTGACGCAGTAGGTCGTTCTGGACGTCACTTGACTACATTTGAAATGATGGCACATCATGCATTCAACCGCCCTAGTGAAGGGAAAATATACTATTGGATGGAAGAATGCGTTCAATATTGCCACCAATTACTAACCGACACGTTTGGTATTGAGTCACATGAAATTACCTATGTAGAGAATCCTTGGTGTGGTGGTGGAAATGCAGGTTCTGCAGTTGAGGTAATAGTAGGTGGATTAGAATTAGCAACTTTAGTTTTCATGAATCTTGAAGAAGATCCAGATGGAGAATATGAATTAAAGGGCGATAGATATTCCGAAATGCCATTACAAATAATCGACACTGGTTATGGTTTGGAGCGTTTTTGTTGGGCAGCAGCAGGAACTCCGACAATCTACGAAGCGATTTATCCTGTTACAGTTGCATGGTTGAAGCAATTATCTGGTTTTGATACCATCTCATCAAAATGGCCACAACTCAACTTGGACAAATTCTTGGGGGAATTAAGTCGGCTAAATGGAATAATGAATATTGAGCCGGGAGTAGATGCAGATGAATTGCAAGCAACTTTGATCCGTCGCTTAGGTGAAAGAGGAGTTGATATCAGTGCAGAACAATTCAGCGCAATCACCGAACCATTATCTAGAATTTATGCTATCTCTGACCATTTACATGCACTTTGTAATATGCTGGGTGATGGTCTTGTTCCATCAAATGCGAAAGCCGGCTATTTGGCAAGAATGTTGGCGAGAAAGACACTGAGAATGCGCGATGACCTTGGATTAAAAGTCAGTCTTGCAGAATTAGCTACTCACCACATCGAAGTCAATTTAGGTGGCGAAAAGATGAAACAGACATCCGATGGTCTATTGAAAATATTAACCTTGGAAGAAGAAAGATATGTTGAAATGCTTAGAAAAGGACAAAATGTGATTCAGACGCAACTTGCTAAGGTTCCTCAAGATGCTAGCGAGATTCCTGATGAAGTCCTTTTCAATCTAAATGATTCACATGGATTAACGCCGGATATGGCGGTGTCACTTGCAATAGTTGCTGGCTGGAATAATGTTACACTACGGACTGGTTTTTCTGCAGAAATGGCTGACCGCCATGCTAAAATCGCTAAGGCTGCAGCCAAAGAGATTACTGTAAAGCCAATTATTGAATCAATACCTACATTACCCAATACAGTGGCTCTATATTATGAGGATGTTCAACAAAGTGAGTTTGATGCAAGTGTACTTGCTTGCATGCCGCTAATTGGCAAGGATATACCACCGAATGCAACTCATGGGATTGTTCTAGAAAAAACATGTTTCTATCCAGAAGGTGGTGGGCAAGAAGGAGATCATGGAACACTATCTACTGACTCTTCTAATAGAACTGTATTGGATACAAGAAAGGTTGGAAATTTAGTAATTCATCTTACTGATGGTGCCTTTGAAGCTGGTGATTTAGTACACGGGTCACTTGATTGGAATAGAAGAAAACAATTGATGGACCATCATACTGCAGTTCATATTATCGGAGGGGCAGCGAGAAGAATTCTAGGACCTCATATCTATCAAGCTGGAGCCAATAAGTCGGTAGATTCTGCGAGATTAGATATTACTCATTTCCGCCGTTTAAGCAGAGATGATTTAGATGCGATTGAAGGATTAGCAAATGAAGTTCTAGGTCAGGTGCAAAGAACAGAAAAAACCACACTAAATCGCAAGGATGCAGATCGCAAATACGGATTTGACCTTTACCAAGGAGGAGCACCTAAAGGCAATGAAATTAGGATTTTAAGAATCGCTGACCACGATATTCAAGCATGTGGCGGAACTCATCACGATGAGCCTGGGCGAATCGGTTCGATTCGAATTATTCGCTCTGCTGCAGTTCAGGATGGAGTTGAGAGGCTACATATTGTTGCAGGTCAAGCAGCATTGGATTTTGCTAGAGAGCAAGATGAATTGTTAAGACAGTCTAGCGAAATATTCACTGTAAGTAGTCAGGATTTACCTCAGGCAGCACAGCGGTTTTTCAGCGAATGGAAGGACCAAAGAAAGAGGATTGAGCAATTAGAGGGAGAAATTGTACGCCTACGTACAAGTGGTGGTGGTGAAACAACATCTGAAATTGATGGTGTTAGAATCGTTATCATGGAGGCTGATGGAGACCTCAAACAGATGACAAAAATGTTGAGAGAATTAACATTAGATTCATCCACGCCAACTTTGGCAGTACTCGGTTCAAGAGTTGGCGGAGGAAAACTGATGGTTGCAGTTACCGACAATACAATTGCCAGTGAGAAATATAATGCAGTTGAAATCTTGAAAGAAATTGCTGGACATATCAATGGTGGTGGCGGTGGTCGCCCTACAATGGCTCAAGGCGGTGGAACAAATCCAGAAGGTTTGGATAGTGCTTTGCAAGCAGCTAGAGATTATGTCGCCAATTGATTAGATTAGCGACTCTAATGCTGCAACATCGAAATGGGATACTGCTTTTGATGCGGCCTCAGCAGGATAAAACCATGCGGCTTCTGAAATTTCTTCTGTCTGTAACTTTAATTGTGACAGTTCTCCATTCCATTGTGAGCGATAAGTGAAGGAAACAAATGATATTCCTCTCGATGAAAATATTTGTTGAGTAATTATTGGTCTATCACTTTGTAGAACTATTTCAAGGCCTAATTCCTCTAAAGTTTCACGAACGCATCCTACTTGTGGATGCTCATCATGATCCATATACCCTCCAGGTAAAGTCCAACTTCCTCTAAAATGTCCACGCTCAACTTTACCCATCAATACTTGGCCGTTTGAATTTGTGATGATAACTTTCGATACCAATCTATGAAGTGAACGATATATCGCTTCTCTCGCAATTGGATGCACGGAATTGTCTGCAATAATGTCATCCTTTAATGCCCAATGCCCTGGCCATTCTATCTTTGGATATCCCTTTAGTACAGCAATAGAACTTCCCAAGAAATGGATGTTAGTTGTGCGTTTTTTCTCCCACTCAATGCCCATTGCTTTGATTTCTTGCTGAGTTGGAAGTCGCAGTACTGGAACAGTTTCCATTCTACCCTGAACTGGCAATTGTGGACCTTGTCCTAAATCATTGACCAGCAATACTTGCCCATCATGCTCTAGATGAACGACTGTGTCAGGGTGGGCCATATTCATCTCACCTCTTCGTATTTACGAAACAGTTCAAGTAAATTAGTCCACTGATTCAGGTAATGCTCTAGTTTCCAGTTCGATAACTTCTAGTTCTTTGATTTCTTTTCCAATATCATCTTGAATTCGAATATCATGAAGTTTTTTCACTTGTGGGTTTATTCCGCTTTGATATGTGCCGACTGATGAATTAAAGGACTCAACAGTTTTTTTCAAGTTACTTCCAACCTTTTCGTAGTGCTCAGTCCATGTTGAAAAGCGCTTGTATAATTCGCGACATATTTCGATTGCATTTCT
>JAPKFC010000003.1 GCA_028821785.1 Candidatus Poseidoniaceae archaeon
CCATTTCTAGGTTTAAATATCTCTAAAAACATGCTAAAATATCGTGTAATTAGGTTTATTCACCAAAGAGATGATGTTGAAAGAAACTGATTGAAACTAACCTATTACCAGATGCCAAGCGATTGCAAATATTGCTACATCTGCAAGTGCATGAGTTATCCAAGCCACCCATACTGAGCGATAGGTGACGTAAACCCAAGAGAAAATAGAACCACCTACAAAGACACCGCAGGAACCGATTAGAGTGCCTAAAGGACTAATGAAAAAGGACAATGCAATCGCGTGATGTAAGGTGAATATCGCTGCTGAAAGAAATATTGGTTTCCATTTCCCCGATAGCAAGATTTCAGCCTTGCTGGTGATGAACCAGCGGAATACATATTCCTCTAATACAGAATTAATAAATACCCAGAATAAAATAGCGAATCCTAATTTCCATGCAACTGTTAATCCAACTGGTTCTAACAAGAGATATAACATTTCTTCATCCATCAAATCACCAAATAATAAGTAGGCTGCAACAATTGCTACGACCATTCCTAATCCAAGTCCAGTAGCGACCATAAACCCACCATTTTCAGGTTTTGACCAACTAATCTGTTGTTGATCTATTTTTAAATGCCAAAAAGAAGGTAGGGCAAATATCCAAATCTTTAGTATTATGAATACAATAACCGCAATAATTCCAGCTTTCAGTGCAAATCCTGTCAGAATGGAAATAGTTGGGGCAATTCCAACCAGCACCAAGGCAAGTAGCGCTAATTGCTTGTCCTTAGTAAATGATGCTTGACTCATCAAATCCAATCAAACCCCGTTTGCTTATCAAACTGTAGCCGGAATCAGCCAATATTCACTCACTAATTTCGCTTTTCATGGCCGCTAAAGCCCCACTGGCACCTGGCATAGGTAATGGCATTGGAAGTGGTTTTCCATCTAGCCCTAGTAGTGCTGGTAATGGGTTTCCATCGATTCCAATCAACTGAGGAAGGACTACTTCAGGTTTTTCAACTGCTTCAAAACCAGTATCTAGAGCTGTACGTAATTTGAGGATTCTTGATTCATCAATACGAATAAATGTAGCACCATAGACGTGACCAGGTGCTGGATTTAGCGGTTCATCCAAGATGCTATGACCATGTCCTGCTGTTTGTAATAAAGCAACTAAATCCTCACCAATATCTTGCTGTTGTTGTAATTTTACAGTTGATGCTCGGATCTCTGCAAGGTGTCCGCGACGGCGCTTTTCTACGCGCTGACGAATTTCAGCGTGCTGAATTTTCTTTTGATTTACAGTTACATCAATATCTGCATCCTCAATCGATTCTGGACTCACCTCAATAACGAATTCATCAGCGACATGGACCTCTTCCATCTCAACAACGACGTCCATGTCCTCAGAAGCATCTGCTTCTGCCATTGCCAGTGCTTTGTCTGCATTTGCAGCCTGAACCTTAGCCATCTTACGTTCTTTCAAAGTTGTTCCATCTGTACTTCCGACCTTTACTGGAGCAGGAATATTGCTTTGCTGTTCTTCAACTTCTTCTTCAACTTCTTCAACAGGAGTTTTTGCTGACCTTACTGCTTTACGTGGGGCTAAGTTTGCCACTTTCTCTCGATGCCCAAGTTGGACCCAAGCAAAGGCAAGTACTGCCATTAATGCAAATGCACCCCATTTGGCTTCATCTTGCATACTGCCAATGGAAGTGAGGTAAAAAATCAATACTGAGACGAATATTAGACCTACAACAGTACGTGCAAAACTCATCCGTATCAAACAATGCACAATGCTTTGACTTATGATGCTGATGCTTGCACAGTGAAAACCATTTATGGTGACTTTGATTATAGTTGTGTTATCAAATCATTTAATGCCCTCATGCGATGAGAAAACAATTGCTTTTTCTCTAACTCAACCGCCCCAAAAGTAGCCCCGTGAGTACTGGTTTCACCATAGTTGCCCGCAGTCAATGCATTACCTAAACCATCTAAGTCAAAAGGAACGAATATCGGATCAAAACCAAATCCCTCTTCACCATTAATTTCTTGTGAAATCCAACCTGGGCATTTTCCATTGCCAAATATAATTTCTTGGCCATTCCATAATGCGGCAACCGCTTGGAATTCTGCCCCCCTCAATTGACCATTCATTACAGGGTCTTGACTTTCCAAATGCGATAGTAATTTCAATATTCCATTACAGCCAATAGTCTTCAAAGCATATGCGGAGTAGACTCCGGGGAAGCCGTTTAGATGCTGAATAAACAAACCTGCATCTTCAACTAATAACATATCTTCTTTATTGGGAAGGTGAGGTAATGCTTGAGTTATTTTGGCTTGGGCTACCAAATATAAATCATCTGATTGTGGCTCTAAAAGTTCTTCATCAATAATCAATTGCTCAACTTCATAACCTAATTTATGAAGATGATGTTCAGCCTCTTTGACTTTACCCAAATTACCGGTTAGGAACCAAATCTTCTTGCCCATGAGCATTGGCTTGAGCAGGGGGGTATTGATTACACCGCCTTAATGGAAGGATGAGGAGGTGATTTCAAAGCAGTGGAGTTGGAAGGAGGGTTATGATGCAACAGTTTGGGTTGGTCGCTCTCGGGGGGGCAATCGGTGCCGCACTTAGATACAGCATTAGCCTATATTTGTCAGGTGACGGGTTTCCATGGGCAACACTCAGCGTCAATATGATTGGCTCGCTATTGTTAGGAATTGTTGCGGTAGCTCTAACTCAAGAATTAATTTCACAAGATGTTGCGTTGATTTTAGGGACTGGGGTTCTGGGTGCGTTCACAACCATGTCTGCATTCTCAGTTGAAACTTTGAATATGTTTCAAAGTCAACAAACATCCTCAGCGATCATCTATATCGCAATAACAATGGTGATTTGTCCAATACTTGCTTTCTTAGGCTGGAAAATCGGTGAACTTTTCATCGCATAATGATATCAACCGTGATATCGAACTCTACTTCGAACATTTTCAAATCGCTCTAGTACTTCTTCTGCTGTAGGCACTAATCCACCACTTTGTTCAGGTGCTGTTCCGAGGCTTTTCTCTTCTTCGAGATACGCTGACAGTACCAAATCTATTGCACCATGGTGATTAGGATGGGATGCTGAAAGTATCTCATCAATTACATGTAAATCAATTCCAAAGCGTTCAACTTCATAATCGATTACGGCTAATCCGAAGTCAATTAATACAGCATTACCTTGCTCATCGATTAGAATATTGTTGCTTGATAAATCCCCATGAGTTATTGCTTGGCGGTGAAGAATGCGTATTGCCGCACCTGTACTGCGTAATGCCTTGATGACTAATTGTTCGGACGTTTCAGCATTGTTAAGAATTTCAATCAATGGAATCCCTGGCATTCTTTGTATTATCAATCGGCCTCCTGGTATATCTAAATCCCAAACTTGTGGAACCGTTATACCGGCGTTATGTAATCTCATCAAAATTTTTGCTTCGCTAACCATTCGCCGTGTTCCAAGCCTCTTGTCCAAATTTGGATGTCGCCATTGCCGACTTCTCCTCTGCTTTGAAACAGCCGAGCGTCCCATCCATGATCCCGACCAAACTTCCGCCTCGGCTCCGAGATGAAGACGCTTATCAGGAATAAAGACCATCATCTATGCGAATTACTCAGCACTTATCAATCCGCTGTAAAAGAAATGCATTAAAAAGGGGCGGGAGATTCGTTATACTTGAGGCCACATGACAATCTCACTACCTGCGTGTTCCGTGGATTTCATGGATACAAGTTTGTCTCCTGAAGAACAGGATATAGCCGCAAGGATCACTGAATTAAAACAACAATTAGGTGATGATTTATTAATTCTGGGACATCACTATCAGAGAGATAGTATTGTCATGCATGCAGATTTCTTAGGCGACTCGTTCATGCTTAGCCAAAAAGCTGCTGAATCAACTGCCAAGTATATCGTATTCTGCGGAGTACACTTCATGGCAGAGTCTGCTGATATTCTTACCACCGAGGAACAAATCGTAATATTACCAAATATGAGAGCGGGATGTTCTATGGCAGATATGGCAACCTTTGCTGAAGTTGATGTTGCTTGGAAAGAAATAATCGAACAATCGGGATTATCAGATCCAATCAATCGCGACAACCCCGACTCCCCAGTTGAAGAAGGCCAGTCGTTTTTAGTTCCTGTAACTTACATGAATTCAAGTGCTGAACTCAAAGATTTCGTCGGACGTCATGGAGGAATAGTCTGCACCTCAACCAATGCCACAGGTGTATTGGATTGGGCATTTGAAAGAGCGGGTAAAGATGGAGCTGTTTTGTTTTTCCCAGACCAGCATTTGGGCAGAAATACAGGTACTAAGATGGGGATTGCAGCAGAAAAAATGCCAACATGGATTCCTAATATTGGCTCTATGGGAGAAGTAAAGGGTTCTCGAATCATCTTGTGGCATGGGTTCTGCTCTGTCCACACTAGGTTCACAGTTGAACAAATCGAAGATTTTAGACAGCGTTATCCTGAAGGATATGTTGTGATTCATCCCGAGACACCGATTGAATCAGTACAACTCGCAGATGCTAGTGGCTCAACTCAATTTATTCGTAACTATGTCGCAGACTTACCTTCTGGAAGTGCTGTTGCTATCGGTACAGAAATCAATATGGTCGCAAGGTTAGCAAATGAACATCCGGACAAACATATCGAATGTCTTGATCCTGAAATTTGTCCATGCTCAACAATGTATATGATTCATCCAGCATACCTCATGGATGTCTTGGAAAGAATTATTGATGGTGAAAAACCAAATCAAGTAACTGTACCAGAAGAGATTCAGCAAGGCTCACTACTAGCACTCAATAGAATGCTATCTATCCTTAAGTGAAATCAAGCGGTTAGCAAACGAAGTTCTTCTAGGGCTCGTAGTTCCATCATACAAATTTGTTCAATAGAATCAAATAAATCCCTATCACCTGCATCTTTCAGTAAATCCATTACTGCAGTGTAGGCCTTTGCTGCGATTTTTTCAGTTTCATATGCCTCATTCAACATTAGTTGGTAATCCGTGGTATGGACAATCGCTTTGGCATTTCTCTCAGTAACTGGAACTCCACCCAACTTGACAATGCCTCTGCGAACAAAATCTGCATGAGTGATAGATTCAGATACTTCTTTCGAAAAATATGGTGCAAGTTGCATGCGATTTATTCCCATTACTGTTGCACTATAATGTGCATACATGTTAATCGCACGTAATTCCAATGCTAGCGCATCGTTCATTTTATCAATTAGATTTTTATCAGCCATTTTATCAACTCTTAGGGAATACGAAACTTTACAATTACCTTTTCCCTTAGATGTAGCAAATAGTTTCAACTAAATAAAACCCTGTAATCTGAGTATTACTGGGTTTTTGCTCTTTTAACTTCTGATTGACGTTGATAAGCGTTAATGAATACTAACAATATTGCAGCCAAAGTTCCCACTTGCATGACAATATTAGAATATAGTTTCAACTCTGGTTGCCATGAATGAATTTCAATTGTTACTGTACCTTCATCGTCCATTTCAAAATATACCAAATGGTTTTCCAAAACATGTGGAGACCATTGATCTATT
Organism: Candidatus Poseidoniaceae archaeon; assembly: GCA_028821785.1. Lineage (GTDB taxonomy): Archaea > Thermoplasmatota > Poseidoniia > Poseidoniales > Poseidoniaceae > MGIIa-L1. Next base: position 5,618 of record JAPKFC010000003.1, read on the forward strand.
TCATCTGAAGTCAATGTCTCTGTAATATTGCTTTCTAAATTGGTGAAATAAATTTCACCATCTAAATATTTTTGTTGTGGATTAGCAGGATTGAGATGGTCCTTCACCGACCATGCCAAGATTCCATGCCCAAGACTCGGGTCTTTTACCGGGTATTTCGCGTCACTTGCTAACCATTGCGTCCCACTATCTCTATCAAACAGCACAAGACGTTCGGTTGCAGTTACATTGACGGTCGCTGCAACATAATCATAATTGAATACAAGATTTGTTATTTTGGCATTGCTCATATTTACTGGAGTTCCCCACGATTCAAGCACTAGGTCTTGTTCGGGCGCTGCTTGGGCATTAATCTCAATCTGAAGTGCACCAAGAGTTCCGATTCTAGCGATATATACTGTTGTTGGATTATCATTTGTGACATACGCAATCTCGCTACCTGCAGTTCTTATCATGGTGATGTTATGAATTTCAGGAGTTGGCATAAATAATTGTTCACCTTCGATGTTAAAACCTGAAATATCTCCATCTTTGAGCATGATTATCGCAGGACCTGAAGGGGTATTTGCGATGATGATTTGTTCCGGGGAATCAACTGGCATACTCAAAGTAATTATTTCTGGAGTTGTGATATCTACTGCCATCAGCGTAGTTTCATTAGACATTACCACTAAAGTATCTGAAATCGCATAGGGGGAATCTAATTTCATAATTGGTTGTACTACGTCAATTGCAGATGCTGAATTTATTGAAAGATCATGAACAACCAATAATGCACCTTCTACTCTATCGTCCATGGTTACCATCCAACCGTCAACTGCCTCAACACCTTGAGGTGCCTCAACTCCGCCTGCTGGCAACGATTGGTGGGTTAGGTCCCAAGTGATTATTGAAGTTATCAAAATTAATACGACTATTGCAAGAACCCCTGTTTCCCTACTGGTTGGTGTTCTGTATTGCTGAATGGTATCTTTGATTTTTCCATTGACAATAGACAATGCTTTTCCAGGATTTGTTAGTACTGTAACCAATCTGGAATTAATAGTTCTCTCATCAAAAACCTTCCACCATGGGCCTGCTGTTCTTTCTGCTAAACCTACTGCTGCAACGGCAACAAGCATTCCACCGATGATATCTAAGAACCAATGGATTCCGAGATAGACGATTGCAAATGAAGTTAACAAAACATATGATAAAACGAGATGACGATAACGATTCCACCGTTTATCTTCATCAAATCTAGTAATGCACAACCACACAGCAAATGGTACGCCAATGTGTAGACTCGGCATCGCATTAGAAAATGGGTCGATTCTTCTAAACCAATCGTTAATTTCTGGAGTTAATGAATATGCCAATGTTTCCATTTCGGGAATTGTGTCACCTGTTACTCTAACATTGAAGAAAAGATAAAACGGAACTGCTAGCAAGTATACCCAAGCGATAGAAAGTGTGATTCTATCTGCCATCCATCTATCATCAAAATAAGCAAAATAAAAGATTGAAACATAACAAATAAACATGAATCCTGTAACATAATAATGTGTCAAGAACACAGTCAGTGCATCGTTTTCAAACGTTTGTTGTACCCAAAGCACCATATTTCCTTCAATGGCATAAATCCATGGAGTCATATCCAATCCAGCTGAAGCCATCAGAATTCGATCGACTTGATCAAGGAAATCTTTAGCGTTATAGATCATAAAAACGATTGTTATATGAATCCAATATCTGCGAACAAAATCCACAAATGTCGGAATTGTTATAGTAAACCAAGGTGGTTTGAAAACAGGTAAAAGTATGACTCCTAGCGCCAATGCACTAATCATCCAACTCAAATAAATCCCGTCCATTGCTTAACCTCCAACCCCTATGGGGTTGGTTTTAGATAATCAAATGATTGATGACAAAAATGTAATTTAGGGTAATTACAAACAGAAAATTATGATTCACCACGCGCCATGCACGTATGGTTTGCCATTATCTGGGTCACGACGATTTGCTAATGCCCAGATTCTCTCAAATCTAAATATTCCATTTGAACAACCATTCTGCCATATGAAATTAAGAGCATAATGTCCAACTGGGTTAACACTTGGTTTGTGTAGTTTGAACGATTCTACTTGTTCGCGTAGTTTTAGGCTTGTTTCGTCTTCATTTCTTAGCGGTGAACAATTAGCACATGGGCATGCATGGCGTAAATCATGATAGGTGACCGAGAACTCTTCCTCGTTGTCATAAGTCAAATGAAAATCTGATTCACGTCGTTCAATACGTACTAAAGTTGGCATCTGTTCTGCCATAATAGTCCCTCAAATTATCTCCAAGGAAGAAGCAGGCTTATCCGAAATTTGTGCTTGAACCGCTTTGACTATTGCGGAAAATGCGATACTACTAGCCCCTTCTGGGTCGCTAACTATTTTGTGAACGCCATCATCTCCACCACGGACGAATCCTGGGTCGAATGGTAATGCTCCCAAGAACGGAACACCGAAGTCTTCCGCAGTTGACTTTCCACCTCCCTTTTTGAAAATATCAAGCGTTACTGAAAAGTTTCCATTTTCATCAGATGTTGATTTAATAGTTTTACCACCTGGTCCAGCGATTTCAACTGAGGAGTTTGCTGCCGTTACGCCATTAATTGTATATCCTGACATGTTTTCAACAACTCCAAGAACAGGTACTTTGAGTGATTCTGCGAAGGTGATAGACTTTCTACTATCCAACAAAGCAACCGCTTGTGGAGTTGTGACTATTACCATCCCGTCAATATTTGGAAGTGATTGTGATACGGTCAAGGGTTCATCAGATGTCCCTGGCGGGAAATCGATGATAAGGTAATCCAAATTGCCCCATTCAACATCACCAATGAATTGTTGAATCGCTCCTAACTTGATCGGTCCACGCCAAACAACAGGGGTATCAGGGTCGTCCAATAGGAATGCCATCGAAATTACCTTGACCCCGAGATGTCCTTTGGCAGGATGAATTCTACCTTGTTCGACATGAAGTTTATGACCGTCTAAACCCATCATTTTTGGAACGTTTGGGCCTGTGATATCGATGTCTAAAATACCAACTTTGTGACCTTGTTGAGCAAGAGATAGTGCTAATCCTGTGGAAACAGTTGATTTGCCAACTCCTCCTTTACCAGATAATACCATAATCTTGTGTTTGATTTTCATCCCAATCTCTTGCATCGACATTTTACGCTTCATTTGCGCGTAATTTTGCTCCATTTCCTTCTTTTGTTGTGGAGATGGTGATACTGGCCCTTGCTCCTCATTTTTAGGGTCATGTGTGGTGATTGGTGATTCTGCCATGAGCCAATCGTGGTGCGAGTAATACTTCAACCTGTGCGGTGAAAAATAGTGCCAAAAATTATAATTCTAATAATTTCAATCTACGTTCAATTTCTTCGGCTGTTGTTTTGTAAACCCCGTATTCTTGGCCGAATGGGTCATCTAACCCCCAATCCTCATCAATTTTCATCGAAGGGCAATGAACTCCACAACCCATTGAAATCACCATATCGTAATTTTCAGCGGAGAAATCATCAACTGATTTCGGCACCATTCCATCTGTATTAATACCCCTTGAATGAAGATATCTTTGGGCTTTGGAGGCTATTGTTGCTGAGTTCGGGTGAGTTCCTGCAGAGTCTGCAGTATGCCCCATTGAACGGGCTAATCCTTGTGCCATCTGAGAGCGGCATGAGTTCCCGAAGCATACGAATAATAGACGCATAACTAATCTATCAATTGACTACATATGAAGTTCTCGCCTACATTTTAGATTGAGAACGATTGGCATTGTTATGGAGTGGCTTAGTAAGGACGGATACTGGCGCGGAATATTGCTTTCTGCTTCACTGTTCGCATCTCTATTTCTGATCCACATATTACTAGCAGCAAATGGCTATATGACCTTATTCAAAATAGTTGCAATTGTAATAACGATTCAGCTCATTGCTGTTGGACCAACGATTATCTTGTTTGGACAAATAAATAATTTACAAACAAAAATAGTTGCATTAAAAATTGGCCTTGTTATTGCAATCCCACTCAATATTGGATTGGGTTGGGCTTATGCTGGAATGACGATTTCTATTGCTTGGATGACGGCTTTTCCAGTACTAACAACAGTACTACATTTAATCGCTATTCGGCGCACTGAAGCCCTATAATATTGTAGATATGCGAGCGCCGGGACTCGAACCCGGGTTCAAGCGTTGGCAACGCTCGGTGATAACCACTACACTACGCTCGCAGCAGTAGTTGACCGATTGGACAGGGGTATAAACCGTTGTCGGCATGACTCTTTGCTAATTGCTGAGTAGATTCATTGGAAACCAAAGCGGTCGCCACCGGGATTAGATTTATCATCCTCTCCGCCTTGTTTCCTCATTACAAACATTACCACAATTGCTCCCACTATTGCAATAATTCCGAGTGCCATTACCAACGATGAAGATGATATTCCCCCTCCATCGCTAATAACATTGGATTTTTGTTCTAATGTTACAACAATTGGCACTTCTCCAGTTGCTTCACCGTAAATATCTGATGCTTGCAAGAATAGGGTATGAGTTCCATCCGGTATTCCACTACGAATTGATAATTGAAGGGAATAAATCCCATCTCCTGCAACTTTATCTCCATTGGAGCCATCATCATAGAGTTTAGACCAATCTTCATTTTGAGTTATTGGATTGAATACTCCTAATCTTGCACGGACTAACATCACACCATCTGCATCGCTAACTTCAGCCTCCAGTAGTGCAGTTGCAGTACCATCGCCTCGTATGATTTTAAGTTCTTCTACGACTATTTGTGGAGGCGTATTGAGTACTGAAATTGTAGTTGATATCTGTTCTCCGTCTGGGAGGCGGTATGGTGTTGCAGCATCTGGTTGGGCGTTATTATCAATGCTGATCCAATGCCGTAAAACTTGCTTGCCGCCGATAGAATCTGTAACGATGAATGGAATATCATGTGAGCCCGGAGTCATTCCATTTGGTAAAGTGAAATTTCCTGCCCAAACATCACCATCAAGCAATACCAAATCGGTTAATGGTCCACCAAATATCCGCATATCAATTTGTACTGATTCCACTTCATGACCATCAAATGCCTTGGCATTAACAATAATCAAATCTCCTCGCTTAGCAATATGTGGAACAAATTCAACTGAAGTAAGACGTGGTGCATCATTTACAACTTGAATAATTCCCGTGCCTTGTGTTATCGCTCCGAAGAAATCTGTTATTGTTACATTTAGGGTGAAGTTTCCAACTTCCAGACCAGGAACCCTAAATTGAGTTGTATATCTATCATCACCAATTGCATTATCTCCTGACAACCCTTTGTCATTTAATGTTACAATCGAACCACCTAAAACTGTCAAGTCAACTGTTACGGAATCAATATTCCATTCATCATCAGTAGCATGTGCAACAAGATGTGCTAAAGAAGCACCTTCACCTACCACCAATCCTTCTTCCAAGGTCAAGCTAACTAACACTGGGTCAGTATTTTCTTCAGATGTGACAATTGAAGGTGATAATACCCTGTCAATATATTGGGTTTCATTAAGGAATGCTGATTCATTATCAGTTCCATAATCAATTTCAAAACTTCTAGTGACACTTGAGACTAATCCTCTTAGTGGCCCTTCATCAATAATCGAACCAAAGGCTGTACCTGATCCTTCTGAATCACCATAAAATCCGGTCCATTCTACAACATGGAAATTATGATTATCTCTTGGGTCATTTCCAACAGAATTAGCGACTATTTCTAGAACTATGCCATCTTGTCCGTTCAATCTGACATTATCGCCAATCATCATTGGAATTGGCACTAAGCCAGTTTCTCTTCCAACTGTGATATTGCCAAGCGCTTGTTCCATTTCCGGTTGAGTTAGATTATTTTGAATTGGAGAACGTTCAGGTCTCTCATCTCCACTACTAGCATCTGGGCCTGTTTCTTCCCAAACAATTCGAACTGTTCTGTTATCCCAATGGTTGTTGACACTTTGATAATCCCAAGTGTTATTGTTGTATGCACCAGCACCAGCTCCATCAAAGAAATTGCCACCATTGACTCCAGTAATATTGAACCAAGATTCTTCGTGAATTACATTTACTTCGAATTCATCACCGGAATAATTGCTCTCCATTCCTGAAACCTCAATACCCTTGACTATCCCGAAAGTTCCCTGTACATCACCGGAAAGTGTTCCATCAATGTGGATATCATCGGTTACGGTTTGTCCGTCAACAACATCTGTTTCCAAATTGAAAATAGTTCCATTGATGACCATTGTGGCGTTTTCATCTTGATCTTCTGCACCAAATGTTCCATGACCACGGAGATTTTCTCTGTGTTGAGTACGATTTCCATCTTCCCATCTTTCAAGTATTTCCAGACCATCAAGAGATATGTCCATCCTAAATCCATCATCAATAATAATGAAATCACCTAGTGCTTCAATTTGGGTATGGCTAAGTTTTCTGACACCGTTTTCATCCCATGTTTCAAACAAAAATACACTGAGTTCAGCATCTATATCAATCGTAGTAGATGATTCATTGGTTGAATCAATTTGCATTGAACCTCCTGCCTCTAAGCGGATTCGTTCTGAATTTATTCCGTCTATCATGCTGTGGTTAATCCAAGCATCACTAACATTAGCAATGATTTGAGTTACTGTGTCATCCTCTTCGGTTGTTATCACGAGGTATCCCCAACCCCTTGCATCAATCACTTGAGAGGTTAACAATCCGGCTGTAATGGTTTCATTTTTCCAAATTGAATCTAATACAAAAGACATGTTTGTTGATTCGCCTTCAGTATTCTCTTCGGTTACCATCACGCCATCTCCCAATTCCCATGAATTGAGGACATCACCGACTCTCTGTTGCCATCCGTGGCCATCAAAACTCAAACTGAAATATTGTTCTCCATCTTCGGTGGTATAATTTTGCAATAGATCCCAAGAGGTAGTAAGTGTAATTTCATGATCTGCCATCGGTTGATTCCAAGTTCCGATGTCCATACTTCGTGTGAAAAAATTATTGCTGGTAGTCGCAACGGAATCAATTGAATTCACTGTGACATCAATCGTTACTTGGTCGCCCCATTGCAGGGTTGAATTCAACAGCAAGTGGGCGGTTCTAACACCATCATCATATCCCCATGTTGTAAAAATACTAACTTCTAATTCTGTTCCATTTTGAAGATGTGTTACTTCTGTTGTGATGTCGAATGTTGAATTACTTGAGAATTTTAATAAGTATGCATGGTTATTATCCGTTCCACTTTGACTTGTCCAAGCAGTTGTAATTTCAACATTTAATGGGTCAACACCATCTGCATAAACAGAAAGTGGAGTGAGCAATAGAAGCCCAATCAGAACAATGGGAGTGATGCGTTTGTTCCCAGACATGAACATAGGATTCTCGCACTCCCATTCAAAGCCTTTGTTGATTTGTGTTGAATAATAGTTCAGATATCTAAAATATAACAAAACATTAGCGGAGCAACAATAGTAGCATCGCTTTCAATTACAAACTTCTCCGTCTCAACCGAAAGTTTGCCCCAAGTTATTTTTTCATTGGGTGGGGCACCGGAATATCCCCCATAGGAAGGAGTCGATTCCGAGATTTGGCAGAACCAAGACCACAAAGGGGTATCTTTTTCCAAGTCTTGATTGAGCATTGGTACTACACAAATTGGGAAATCTCCAGCGATTCCACCACCTAATTGCAAGAATGCCAACGGATTATTGCATTGACAATACCATTCTGCTAAACTGGTCATATATCCAATTCCACCAGTGATTGTTTGTTGCTCAACTTTACCTTGCATCACTCTTGCAGCAAATATATTGCCCAATGTTGAATCTTCCCAACCAGGTACGACCAATGGCAGATTTGCTTGTGCTGCTGCTAATAACCACGAATTCTCTGGTAATGCTTGATACTCTAATTCATCTTCTAACAAAATATCATAAAAGAATTGGTGTGGTAATTTTGATTGCCCAAGTTGACTACTTTTTTCCCAACGGTCCATTAGATATGATTCGATTTTTCGAAATGCTTTATCTTCGGGGATACAGGTATCTGTCACCCGATTCATGTTATTATCGAGTAAATCGGCTTCATCTTGGGCTGATAAGGAGCGCCAATCATCAATCTTTTGATAATGGTTATGAGCGACTAAATTGAATAAATCTTCTTCCAAGTTTGCACCTGTACATGAGATTGCTGCAATATGTCCTGCTCTGATCATAGGCGCAATACTGCGCCCGAGTTCAGCCGTTGACATCGCCCCGGCTAAAGTTAAAAATATCTTACCGCCAGATTCTAGAAATTGAAGTAATGATTCACTCGCTGATGCTAATGAACCGGCATTAAAATGGCGGTAGTGCTCTTTGACAAACGTTCTCACGGACATTCTTCACTCCTCCGTGTTTTCTTCTTGGTAGAGGAATCTGTCATGATTAGATTTTTTAATTAACTTGAGGTTGGGCATTACTCGTTCAAGGGCAATGTGAATTTGGTCAACTATTGTATCTGGGTCACATTGGCCGCAAGTAAAACAATCGATTGCAAGCCAACCTTTTTCTGAATAACAATGCGCAGTTACATGTGATTCATCCAGCAATACTACTGCAGCAAAACCAGGTGGTGAGGTATTGCCATCAAATTGTTCAACATGGGAGTGCACTTCCTTAGCTTCACTATTTATTACAGCATCTCGCATAATTTGTAACATCCAATTACCATCGTCATTATCAATTGGCGAATAACCTGTATAATCAACAAAAATATGGCTTCCGTGTGACTTTAAATTGTTCATTGCAGATCCTCCTTTTGGAAAAAGATTGAGTCGCCAATTGTTCTGTTTTTACCGATTTGCTGAATCATTGGATTCCATCTGCCTTGGTCTTTAGCGTTAATATGATTAGCAACTATTTTTGTTGCTAACATCGCTGCTGTAAATTGGGTTAGTGGTGAATCTATTTGCGGTACAATCTCATTGACATCGGCAGAAATTACTGTTGCTTTTTCTGCATTGAATAAAGATTCGATTGTTTCCACTGCTTGCCAATATGATAGCCCGCCTGGTACCGGGGTTCCTGTTGCAGGTACGATGGACCCATCTAAGCCATCTATGTCGATACTTAGGTGAACAGGACCTTCTATCTTTGACAATGTATCTAGCCATTGTTGCCATATATCTCTACCTGTTGAATGATTTTGTGTATCCTTAGCGAAGAAAGTAGTGATTCTATCATCATTAGAAATGGTTTCAAATTCTTCTTGGCTATATGCCCTAATTCCGACTTGTAGTAGTCTTCCCACACCTAAGTCAAGACTACGTGAGGCAGCGCATGCATGCGAATATGCCTCGCCACCTAATTGGCTACGAAGGTCTGCGTGGGCATCGATTTGGACAATGGTCAATTTAGATAAATCATTGTTGATGAGGGGATGATTTTTGGCAGCATTAACCAAAGGCGGTAAGATTCCATGTTCTCCTCCCAATGAGAGTGGGAAACAATCCCCAGCATACCACGGTTGAAGGTAGTTGGAAATACCATCTAATTGCTGCAATAATGAATTACCTTCACCATTCCATGGTTGATTGGTATGAATTGCATTACCTTTTGGTAGATCAGTTCCAAGTAGCGAATCAAATAATTCAACTTGCCCACTTGCTTCAACACAAGATTTTGGTCCTTGGGAAGTTCCTTGACCATAAGAAGTGGTCAATTCATAGGGGATTTGTAAAATAACGACGTCAACAATTCCGTCATTTTCGGGCAAGCCTAGGAAGTTGCCTTCTACAAACATGCCACTCACCGAACTAATTCAAATCAACATTGCTTAAAAAAAGGACGGACACTAAATCTCTCTCCCGAAGAGCCATATTGAACTTTCTTACTGTCAAAAGTTGTCAATATCAGTCGATTTCATGAAAAAACAGCGAGAAGTTAATATGGGTTGGAATACAATACATAAAGGTAGTCGGGGGAGATTATCGGCAATGCCGTATCAATCCTGCGCGGAGGAATCATTATGGGAATGACAATGGGAGAATTGACAAGAGCCATTCAACAGCACATCGATATCGAGATGGATTCGGAAGTTGCACAAGGAATGGCCGAACACGCTTTAGGATTCTTCGGGTTCTATAATAGGATTATTGATAACGCATTAGAACCTACAGACCGCAACTTGTTTTACATGTTCCAAGATTATGACCTACTGACCACTGAGTCTGAAGAAACAACACTTTGGGATGGCCGAGAATGGAGAATCCACTATTGGAAGTTCAAGCCAGATTTGCGTGAGCGCGTTGAAGCTTATATGCAACGTGATCTAGAACCTGAAGTAATCGACCCATTCGCAGATGTTTATGGTGGCAATGGTGCTGCAATATGGACAAAGGAAGCAGAAAGGGTCAAAAATCCGAATGCATTCAATGCAGAATGGTAATCAAGTTTACCACAATTCCAATTAGGGTGGAGTTTAGAGGAGTTTTTATGCGAGGTATAGCATTGGTAGCGATATTATTGCTGGCCGGTTTTACTCCAGCTCTGGGAAATTCTACAGCACAACAACCAGACATTGTTCAAGAACATTGGTACCATTCTTATCTGACGCTGACTCTTGATGTACAAGCATGGGCTGAAGATTATCCTGAAATCGTCTTATTGACCGTTGCTGGACAGACCGAACTTGGAAAAAATCTATGGGTTGTTCAAATCTCTGATTGGACTCAAGATACCAAACCAGATGGTACACAGAAAGAAATTGTTTACATCGATGGTGGGCACCATGGAAATGAGCACCTAGGAACCGAATTGGCATTCTTAACCGCTGAATATTACATCGAGGGTTGGGCTTCTGGAGATCAAGATGTCATTGATGTTCTTACTACAACTGAACTACACATTCTCATTCTGTTGAATGCAGATGGCAATGATATTGACACCCGCTGGAATATCAACCAAGTAGATTTGAATCGAAATTACGACCATTACTGGAATACCTGCCCGACGACCCAGCCAGGGAGTAGTGCATTTAGTGAATCTGAAACTCTCGCGAATTCTAATTACATGAACACGGTGGTGCCTGATGCTGACCTCTATGTCACTATGCATACTGGAGTTTGGATAATGCTCTATCCTTGGGGTAAATGGCCTGACCAACCCTCAGATTGGGAGTTATTCCACGGAATAAGGGATGAAGTTCACACAAATATCTCAGAGATTCCAATTCAAAATGCAAATCAGGGTTTGTATCCAAATTGTGGAACCAGCAGGGACTATGGATACGGGATAATGGGATTCCCAACTTTCACATTTGAAACTGATGATGAGCAATGGTTACCTGGTACAACCGAGCCTTTGTCAGATAGACTTGGAGAAGAATTAGATGTTATGAAATATTTGATTGACAATGTTTGGTATTGGAGAGCAAGATTAACGATTGAAGAAATCACAATAGAAGATGATGTAGTAAATTTCGATGTTGTCAATGATGGAAGAACTTCTACAAGGAATGCTACACTACAATATCTAAATGAAGAAACTGATGAAATTCTTTGGCAATCAGATAATTTCACTGTTAATACTACAAGTAGAATCAGTGTTTCGACTAATGGATTTGATTATGATAATGGAGTCTGGAGGCTATCATACCAAAAACGAATTATCAACAGTGCACAGTGGGTAAATGAAACAGTGGATGAATCACTTGTTTCAATCATTAAAGTTGAAGATGATAGTTTCTTACTCGGCTATGGCCTGTTTAATCCTTTATCTATGATAATGGCACTCTCTGTTGTAGCAATTCTCAAGCCCGAATTAAGTGAAATCGAGACCTCTGAATAGCGGCTCACCATCTAGGGCCTTAAACGCCTCAACTATGTTTGTTTGAGGTTCATTGCTGAGGCTCATCGCCCCACCAAGGAGTCTGTTCTGGTTGTTGTGTGGTTGGTGGAGTGATCGGAGTAACCGGAACTGCCGCTGGTTGAGTGGCTTGTTCAACTGGAGGTTGTTGGGTGAGTGGTGGAGTAATTGGCGTAATCGGAACTGCGGCTGGTTGAATGACTTGCCCAATATGAGGTTGGGTGATGGTTTGTGTCATTGGTATTTGTCCGGTAACAGGAGTTTGATACGTTACTTGCCCGCCTGGAATTTGGCCAGAAGTCAATGCTACATTTGGTTTATCATCCAAGGTTAGGGCAAGAATGATACCCAAAATTAATATTAATACTGAACAACAAATGCCCATAAATCCGCCAGCTATTGCAAAACCGCCGCCAATGGCTTCCTCCATGCACGCGTCGTCACAATAAGTTCCAGAAATATCGACCGCAGCATTGCTATTCAGAGTATATTCCATACCGGACATTTCATGACTTATAGAAGCATATATTTGGCTCTCACCCTCAGAATATTCATATCCATCATAGTAGCATCCATAATAGTATTCAATCACATCATCCCCTCTACTATCAACAATTGTAAGGTCAACCGATTCGCAATCCACTGGATGAATAATGTAGACATCAATGCTCCAAGATTCATTTTCATTGACGGTAAAAGTCCCACTTGACTGTTCTTCGAGGTAAATGCGATCTTCACCTGCACTTACGAGCCCACCGATACCCGCACCCGCACTAATACCGCTGAAGATGAACATGAGAACTCCGATGCCAAGAATGACTTTGCTAGCGATGTGCATGATACGGTCAAGTGCCTTCTCGTTATCAAGGTGTCTAAAGGTGATTATTGTCCAAAATCAAAACCGAAGCAAAAGGGTCGTTTTGAACGGTTAGGATTCTCTATTGCCAATGATTATTGAAATTAAGTCGTAATTAGATTGAAATGCTGTAGCCCGTAGGCACTAATAGGTGAAAGCATGGAAATCACAGTAAGTTCAGGAAACAATATCAATGGTACTCTAATTCTACCACTTTTTCAAGGTACAGAAAAGTTAGATGATTCAATCGTGGGCATCCCTGCTCAATTAAGAAGCCAGATTAACAATGTGTTATCTGACAATGATTTCAAAGCAAAGGCAAAATCTACTCTTACGCTTCTTGGAACTGAAGGTGGAAAGGCAATGCTAGTTGGACTTGGCAAGAAAGAAGATGCTGATGCAAACACATATAGAAAAGCTGGTGCTCGTGTAGTAAAGGCTAGAGGAAAAGCCCATGGAACTGAATTGACTGTGAAATTAGATTCAACTAAAATTGAATTGGTCTCTGCATTTGCTGAAGGACTACTATTACGAGATTACTCCTATAATCACTACAAAACAATGGATGAAGATGACAAAGAAGATGATCTCAGTGCTAGAATTATTTGTGATGAAAGTATTGAAGAAGAGTTGAATGAATCTGTTCGGATTGCTACTGGTGTTGCTTCTGGAGTTCACCTTTCTAGAGACTTAGGAAATGCTCCACCAAATGATATGTATCCAATGGCATATGCTAAGAAAGCAATGGATTGGGCAAAGCAATATGATTCTGTTAGTGTTGGCGTAATAACTTACGAAGAGGCTATTGAACATGGAATGGGTGGACTTATCGCCGTCGGTAAAGGTAGTGCAAGAAAACCATGTATGGTTATCTTCAAAATGAATGAGCACCTTGAGGGACGTTGTCCTGTCATAGTTGGAAAAGGAATCACATTTGACACCGGTGGAATTTCATTGAAGCCAGGTCAAAACATGGATGAAATGAAGTACGACATGGGTGGCTCTGCTACTGTATTTGGAATGATGGAAGCTCTTGCTTCTACTGGACATACAGGCAAGGTCATTGGAATTACTTGTATGGCCGAAAACATGCCATCTTCCAATGCTCAACGCCCTGGTGACGTTATCAAAACGCTTTCTGGCAAGACCATCGAGATTTTGAACACCGATGCTGAAGGACGATTGGTTCTAGCCGATGGTCTGTGGAAGGCTGGTGATTACGATCCTGAATATATTATTGATTTCGCAACTCTTACTGGAGCCTGTGTAGTAGCACTCGGACATGAAGCGACTGGCCTATGGTCTAACGACGATGATTTCCGAAACACTATCCACGAAGCAGGAAATGCTGTTGATGAACTGGCATGGCCAATGCCACTATTGCCTGCATTCGAGAAAGAGATTACCGATTCAAAGATTGCTGATACTCGTAACCTTGGTGCTGGGCGCTGGGGTGGAGCAAATACCGCAGCTGCATTCTTGAAACAATTCGTACCAATGCGAGGCGAAGGAGATGACGCAGAACAAATCCCTTGGGCTCACATGGATATTGCAGGTACCTTCTGGGGTGCAAAGACCAACGACATGGTTGGTCATGGTGCATCTGGAATACATGTTAGAACCCTTTACCACTTAATCACACAGTGAATTAATTGTAGTTTAAGAGTGATTTGCTAATGCAAAGCATGAACTGATGTAATATCACTAATTTTACGCTTAATATTGATAATTTCGCCCTTTCTCTTAGCAACACACATCTAAGTCACAAGAGCGGAGCAATCGTTGAGTTCATATAGGTCCGTACATAGGGCACTATGTAACTGAAGGTTCAGTAGTGGTGAGATAGATGTCAGGCGGCGAAGATTGGGAAGAAAAATTAATTGAACAGTTGTCGGAAATGTTTCGAAACATGGGCATGCCAATCGATAAAGACCAACTGCGCAAGTTGATGGAACAATTCCGTGACCAATTTGAAGGAATGGGCATTGATGCTGAAAAGATTGCAAAGGGTGAAGTTAATTTCAATTTCGATTTGTCTAATTTGGCTAAAATGTTTGCCAAAGGTGACGACCTTAATGACATCTTGAAAAATATGGGTATGGCTGTAGAAGTCGATGCCGCTGTAGAAATCCCTACTCCTACTTCTGAAAAGAAAAACGATGTCATTATTGATTTGCCATCCGATGATATTTACTTAGATGGCTGGAATATGAGCGTTACTATTGACTTCTCACTACGTGGCGAAGTTGAACAGGATCAAGTAGAACTATCATTGGTAGATGGAGGACAACAAATTGAAGTTCTCAAAAATAACCAGACACAACCATTGGCAAGAATTGCCCTGCCCCATCAATGTGAAGATGTAGTTGAATTCAGTCTCAACAACGGTATTCTAGACATTACTCTAAAATTAACACCTCAAGGTTCAGCCACTGAACCAACTGCAGATCATGTTGATTTAGATGATGAAGATTATGACGACAATACACCTTTGTCCGATAATGTCAGTATTGATTTTGATGATGATGACGATGATGATGATGAAGATGGTGGAATTAAAATCTTCTGAATAATAATATTATAGCACAAGTGAAAAAAGGAATGTGAAAAAATGAGTAAAGTAATAGGAATTGATTTAGGAACTACGAATAGCTGTGTTGCAACGATAGAAAATGGTGACCCGGTCATCATTCCAAATGCTGAAGGTGCAAGAACGACTCCTTCGGTTGTAGCATTTGCAAAAGATGGTTCAGAACGACTTATCGGAGTTGTCGCAAAGCGCCAAGCGGTAACAAATCCAGAACGAACTATCCTCTCTGTAAAAAGACATATGGGGACTGACTGGTCGACAAAAATTGATGATGCTGAGTACACACCTCAAGAAGTATCTGCATTTATCTTGCAAAAGTTGAAGGCTGATGCTGAAGCCTATTTGGGTACTGATGTTAAGCAAGCTGTCATCACATGCCCTGCATACTTTACCGATGCTCAAAGAAAAGCAACTAAGGATGCTGGTAGAATTGCTGGTCTAGAAGTTCTAAGAATTATCAACGAGCCAACTGCTGCTGCATTGGCATATGGAGTGGACAAAGGAGATGAGGCAACTATTCTGGTTTACGATCTTGGTGGTGGAACATTCGATGTATCTATCCTAGAAATATACGAAGTTGATGGGCAACCACAAATTGAAGTTAAGGCAACCGCTGGAAATAACAAACTTGGTGGAGACGACTTTGATGACTTGGTCATTGGATGGTTAGTCGCTGAATTCAAGAAATCAACTGGAATTGACTTAAGCAAAGATGTTCAAGCTCTATCACGCCTCAAGGAGGCTGCTGAAAAGGCAAAGATTGAACTTTCTGGTACTCAAACAACTCAAATTAATTTACCATTTGTCACAATGAAGGATGGTCAACCAGAACATCTGGATATTACTTTGACCCGCGCTAAGTTTGAAGATTTAATCTCTAAGTTGATTGAAAAGACAATGCGTCCAACTCGCCAGGCTATGAAAGATGCTGGTGTGAAGAAAGGAGATGTTGACAAAGTAATTCTCGTAGGTGGTTCAACACGTGTACCTGCTGTTCAGACTGCTGTTGAAAAGGAAGCCGGTAAAGAGCCATACAAGGGAATTAACCCCGATGAAGCCGTTGCAATGGGTGCTGCTATACAAGCAGGAATTATTGCGGGTGATGAAGGTGTTTCCGACATATTACTGCTCGATGTAACGCCTCTAACACTTGGAATTGAAACTCTTGGTGGAGTAATGACCACAATGATTGAGCGCAATACAACAATTCCTTCACGACGCTCTGAGATCTATTCTACCGCTTCCGATAATCAACCTGCTGTAGAAATACATGTTTTGCAAGGTGAACGTGAATTCGCAAAGGACAATGTCACACTTGGACAATTCCATCTCGGCGGTATTCCTGCTGCTCAGCGTGGCGTTCCTCAAATTGAAGTCACCTTTGACATAGATGCAAATGGAATCGTCAATGTTAGTGCAAAGGACATGGGTACTGGTAAGGAACAATCAGTTAAAATGGAATCTAACACCTCACTAAGCGAAGATGAAATCCAATCAAAGATTGAAGAGGCTGAAAGTTTTGCTGAGGAAGATAAAACTCGCAAAGCTAAGGTTGAACTTAGGAATATGGCAGACCAGGTAGTCTACCAAACCCGTCGCACCTTAGAAGAAAATGCTGAGAAATTAGATGATGCTGATGTCGACCCTGTAAAGTCCCTATTGGACGAACTTGAAAAGATGGTTCAGGATGAAGAGGGCAAGCCTCTTGATCTAGATGATGTTGATGAAGCATCTATTCAGACCAAGGTAAAGGAAATTGAAGAAGCAATGCACGCTGTATCCTCTAAGTTATACGAGGCTGCTGCTGCTGAAATGGCTGAACAAGAAGGTAATTCAGATACTGACGATGGCGATATCAACGTTGATGGTGACGATGCTGTCGTAGATGCTGATTTTGAAGTCGTTGACGAAGATTGATTGATTTCATCTACGAATATTGTGAAATAATTGCTAATCTTGTGATATTCTATTGATGAGATTAGAAGCGTTTGGCTTATTGATGAGTGGTTGGTGGCTTGTCTATGAGCGATGCATCAATCCTCTCCGATACCGACCGAACCACCGGTCGCGATGCTCTGCGCAAGAATATTCAAGCTGCACTTGCATTGTCAGGTGCTATTCGCTCAACACTCGGTCCACGAGGTCTTGACAAATTGTTAATCGACGATACTGGACGAACCCTGACTACCAATGATGGAGTCACTGTTCTTGAAACTGCAAAGGTAGAACATCCTGTGGCAAAAATGCTAATCAATGCCTCATCTGTACAAGATAAAATTGCAAGAGATGGCACTACAACTACCGTGCTAATTAGTGCAGAAATGTTGAACAATGCTTGGCATCTTGTAACCCAAGGAGTTCACCCCTCAATGATTGCGCGTGGTTATCGCATGGCTGAAGAGTTCTGCCGAACAGAATTACCAACTTTCACTATCGATGCTGCAAAAGAGGACCTATTAGTAGCAACCAAAACTGCACTTGCAGGGAAAAGTCATGAGGCAATGCGTGCACATTTAGCCCGCATATCGGTTGAAGCTGCTGAAATTATTATCGACACTCGATCAGGTGTAACCATTGCCGACCCAACAAGAGTCAAGGTGCTTTCACAAAGTGGAGGCGTTGTTACTGATTCCCAATTGGTCACTGGATTAGTATTAGCAAAAAAGCGAATACTTGAAGCAATGCCGAAGAAAATTGGAGCCGGTAAAGTTCTTTTGATAAACGGTGGAATTGAGAGGCGCTCTATGGCATCTGAAATGAAACTAAAGGTAACATCTCCTGGTATTCTTCAATCCTTTAGAGATAAGGAAATCGAAATGTTGATGCAACAGGTCAAGCATTTACAATCTCTTGGTGTTACTTTATTAGCCTGCAAAGAAGGAATTGATGATGATATACGCTCTGCACTAAACGAAGCCGGCATTCAAGCATTTAGAAGAGTCGCTAGAGAAGATTTAGATTTACTCGCCAGAGGTTGTGGGGCCACATTATTATATGATGTAAAAGGGGCAACTGCTAGTGATTTAGGTGTCTTTATTGAATCAAGAAATGAAATGTGGAATGGTGTAGCGCACTGGATTGTAGACACTGAAGAAGGCGGTGCGACTTTCATTGCCCGCGGTTCAACTACTGATGTATTGGGAGAAGTTGAGAGATGCTTTGCTGATGCACTTGGTGTTGCATGCCAATTATTAGAAGAACCTTTGTTATTGGCTGGTGGAGGTGCTACACAAGTTGCTTTAGCAAGAAAACTAAGAAGATATGCTGAAACAATTCCTGGTAGAGAACAATTGGCGGTTGAAGCCTTCGCTGATGCATTGGAGATTATTCCAAGAGTACTCGCAGAAAATGCTGGATTAGATCCAATCAACACTTTACTGGAAGTTGTTGCTTCTCAAAGTAACGCAAATGATGATGTCTCGCATCACTTTGGATTGGATGTAAACACAAGATCGCCTGCTAATATGATTGAAAACGGTGTCCTTGAACCTCTAAGGATTACACGACAAGCAATTAGTGGTGCTACTGAAGCAGCCGTTTCGATTCTTCGTATAGATGATGTGTTGTGGGCAAAGGCTGATGCAACGGCACCAGACTTGCCAGATATGGATTAAGTTGACTAAACTTAGACCATCTTGAAAACGATGATATTACGACTATGCCGGTATCTTGTTCAAATAAGAGATTGAATTAGATGTATTCATGAGTAAAGAATCTCAAATTCCTGTGGGCGTTGATGATATTGCTATTCACTTCCCACGGTTATTCATGGATATGAGGGTTTTTGCTGAAATGCGCGGTGCTAATTTTGCTAAACTTAACAAGGGACTTGGACTAACTGCGATGTCTATTCCTGACGTTCATGAAGATACTGCGACGATGGGGGCAATGGCAGTAATGCAGATAATTGATCGCAATGGTTTGAACCCTAGTGACATTGGAAGAATGTATCTAGGTACTGAATCTGCATTGGATGGGGCAAAACCAACTGCGACCTATATTGTCGATATGTTAACTCAGCGCTATCAAGAACGATACGGTAGTGATTGTTTCGTCAATTGTGATGTAGTGGATATGACCTTTGCTTGTATCGGTGCTGTTGAT
The DNA here is from genome assembly GCA_028821785.1 of Candidatus Poseidoniaceae archaeon. Taxonomy (GTDB): domain Archaea; phylum Thermoplasmatota; class Poseidoniia; order Poseidoniales; family Poseidoniaceae; genus MGIIa-L1. The sequence goes on from JAPKFC010000003.1 coordinate 25,093, forward strand.
GCTCTGCATACTACATTGGATTGGGTTGCTCGCTCAACTGAGGAAGATGAACGAATAGGAATAGTAATTTTCTCTGATAATGCAAAATACGCACTTGAATCATCTGGTGAATATACCCAGGGTGCAGGTGGTGGTGCACTGTTGATTAAACAAAATCCTAGGTTACTTGAAATTCCTGATTGTTTTGGTGTTTCAACAACTCCAGTCCACGACTTCTTCAAACCAAGGCGTAATGTTTCTATTCATTCAGTTATTACAAATGTAATGCAATTAGCACAGGAAACTGGTCAAACGGTAAAGAAAGGTCTTGTCGGAAGGATGATCAAACATCTTCCAGAATCCACTGTAAGAAAATTAGGAATTTTCGCACATGGTGAAAACTCAGTTAATGTTCATCGCGATGAACCTATTTTTGATGGTCAATTTTCCAATAGATGCTTCCAAACTGCGGTTCGTCAAGCATTCAAGAATTTTGTCAAAAAGGCAAAATCAAATGGGCGCTATGACAGCGAAGTTGATGAAAGGTTTACCGAGCAGTGGTCAAGGATTATCATGCATCTTCCATATGCCTTCCAGGCAAAAAGAATGTTCCCTGATATATTTCGTCATGACCGCTTAGGCACTCCAGAGTGGGAATTGATTGTGAAGAAAATAGGGGAACCGCCAATCGAAACAGAATCAAAAGACGCCAAGGTCATCGAGGCATGGGAGAAAGAAATGGATAATTATCGCCGTGCAATTTCAAAGACCGAAGAATACATTGCATTTCATGCATCACGGATTGAGAAGGGTCAACGTGCCTCCAGTTTAATTGGAAATCAATATACTGGCTCTATCTTCCTCGCATTGATGTCCACATTTGAATCAGACTTAGAAGCAAATTGTAATTTAGATGAGGACTATTTCGGACTTTGTGGATATGGCTCAGGTGCGAAAGCAAAGGTGTTCGAAGCAAAGGTCAACCCACGATGGAGAGAAGTTGTTTCTCGTTGGCATTTGTTTGAAAGACTTGGAGGCAGGGTGGCAATAGACCAAATTACCTACGAAAGTCTTCACAAAGGCACTCAAGATAAGTCGGTAATCTCACCTAATGGAGAATTCGCTTTGGTGGAAATTGGCGAAGAGGGTGTCATGGAAGGATCCAGACACTATGAATGGATTTCAGCTTGAAGGAAATTGTAGAACTACTTTGCCACAATTTCCAGATGTTGCTAATTCCATCCCTTGTTCAAATTCAGAGATTGGAAAGTAGTTAGTGATTATTGTTTCAATATCTATTTGACCTGAACTAAGTAATTCGTGCATCGTATCCCAAGTCGACCACATTTTACGGCCATTGATTCCTTTCAAATGCAAATATCGGAATACTAATTCATTCATTGGAATCTCTGGCGTTGGGTTGCCGTATACCGATAACACATTGACATAACCGCCCATTCTAGTAGACTTTACTGTATTCGACAATGCGACAGGTGAACCTGAAAACTCGCAGGAGTTATCAACTCCCCTTCCATCTGTTGCGGCTAATATCTCAGCAACGATGTCATTATCTTTTCCAAGAACCATGTCAGCACCTAATTTTTCTGCCAAACCCATGCGATATTGGTTATCCCAATCAATAGCAATTACTTTCTCCGCACCCATTGCTTTGGCTGCATTTACTGCGAATAACCCAATCGGTCCCAAGCCGTGAATTGCCACGGTTGCGCCTTTGATTGGCCCCCCAGTCAAAGTGTGAATCGCATTGCCCAATGGGTCTTGTATCGATGCGTGATTTGGATTCAGTCCTTCAGGAATCGTTCTTGCATTGACACTTGGGGCTGCGAAATATGGCCCAAACGCTCCATTGACTTCAACGCCAAATATTGTGCCACTTTCACAGATGTGAGCGTTGCCTTCATCGCAACGAGGACAATTCCAGCATGCAAAATGGCATTCTATTGCCACATTTTGTCCAATTCGGGAGTCGGAAACAGCACTACCCACAGCGACAATTTTGCCACATGTTTCATGCCCAGTAATAGTACCGAGTGGAACATTTTCTCGGCTCCATTGATCCCATTTCCAAATGTGTATATCGGTTCCACAGATTGAAGTTGCCAATGTCTGGACGATTACTTCATCTTCCTCCGGAGTGGGGACTGGATGCTGAGTAAGAGAAAAACCTCCCCTTACATCAGCGGTTTTTGTCCATGCCATCATCGTTGTTGGAATGGTAATCATTGCGCTCCCCTAAATCTTCTTTAGAGACGCCGCCTTTTGATTATTGGCTTGCTCTATGTCAATTTTCATGATGTGCTATGTAAAATAATTAACAAAATATTGCCAATTTTGCCAATTTTGGAATTGGGATGACTGAGGGTATGTTGATTAAGGAGGCGCGACAGCCTCAAAACCCGTTGATGTCAATGAAATACGTCGTGGTCAGCGGAGGTGTCCTTTCCGGATTAGGTAAAGGAGTGACTGCCAGCAGCATTGGAGTATTACTCAAATCCGCTGGACTGCGAGTCACTTCAATAAAAATTGACCCATATCTAAACAGCGATGCTGGAACTATGTCGCCGTTTGAACATGGAGAGGTTTTCGTTTTAGATGATGGCGGCGAAGCAGATTTAGATCTCGGTAATTATGAGAGATTCTTAGATATCAATTTAGCCAAGGACAATAATTTGACAACTGGAAAAGTATATTCTAAGGTAATTGAAGCTGAACGTCGTGGAGACTATCTTGGAAAAACAGTACAAGTAATTCCACATATTACCGATGCGGTAATGGAATGGATTGAAGATGTTGCTAGCAAACCTGCAGATGGTTCAGATCAAACGCCTGATGCTTGTATTATCGAATTAGGTGGAACTGTTGGTGATATTGAATCTTCACCATATATCGAAGCATTAAGGCAATTTCAATTTAGAGTCGGAAGAGAGAATGTAACTTTCGTTCACGTTTCATTAGTTCCGGTAATGGGACCTGTTGGTGAGCAAAAAACTAAGCCGACACAGCATACTGTCAAAGAGTTAAGAGGTCTAGGAATTTCGCCAGACATCCTAGTTTGTAGGTCCACCTCGCCTTTGAACCTTGAAACTCGGGAAAAGTTGGCTGCATTTTGCCACGTTAGCCCAGATGCAGTATTCTCAACACACGACGTTCCGAATATCTATCATGTTCCTCTAATGCTGCAAGAACAAGGTTTGTGCAATATCCTCGGAGTCGATTGTGAATCTACCGGATTATTGGCTGAATGGAGAAAGATGGCTTTACACCTAGACACACTGGTGGAGGAAATAACAATCGCAATGGTTGGAAAATATACTGGTTTGAGCGATGCATATCTTTCTGTCATCAAATCTTTACAACACGCTGCAATGGCAGTTGACAGAAAATTGGTTATCGATTGGGTTGAAGCATCACATCTGGAAGATGGTTGGTCGGATGCTGAAGAATCTGCAAGTGCATGGCAGATGCTGAAGGGTGCTGATGGAATATTGGTCCCAGGTGGCTTTGGCGATAGAGGAATAGAAGGAAAAATAATCGCCGCTAATTATTCTAGAATTAACAATGTCCCGTACTTAGGAATTTGTCTGGGATTACAAGTTGCAACTATTGAGTTCTGCCGTAACGTCTTAGGACTCACAGGTGCGAACTCAACTGAATTTGACGAAAGTGTTGAACATGCAGCAGTTGTATTCATGCCAGAAATTTCAAAGACACATTTAGGTGGAACAATGCGACTAGGAAGCCGTCCAACAGTATGGCAAGTCGATGAATGTAAAATTAGAACACTATATGGAGAAGGTGATTCTGTAGATGAAAGACATCGTCACAGATACGAAGTAAACCCAGATCTGATTGAACAGATTGAAGCTGCTGGTCTGAAGTTTGTCGGTAAGGATGAGACTGGACAACGTTGTGAGATTTTTGAACTAGAAGGCCATCCATATTTCGTAGGAGTTCAATACCATCCAGAATTCAAGAGTAGACCTAATCGCCCATCTCCTCCATTTTTGGGATTACTCCAAGCGGCTACTAAAAAGTGATAAGACAATTCATCGCAACCTTGTAAGCGATACTCTTTAGAAGGAGTTGAGACAAGTATAATATATGCAATTAGCAATTATTATCGGATTATTATACCTAACTCTAACATCAATATTTCTTGCAAATATTGCAAAAATGAATAAAGGAATCAAAATTTGATTCATTGTGCAATTCTAATCAGCCTCGTAGTGCGGAAGCCTTGTAAGATTTTGATGAATCTCTTTTCGTGAAACATCTCGTCAAGTGTTGTATCGCCAGTATCTATTCTAATATTGGATAAACCAATCAATTTACTCGGAGTTGCAACACCAAGAATATTTTCAATTCCAATTTCCCTAAGAACATCTGGTGAAAGTTGTAAATTGCCTCTGCCGATTAGGAATCCTTGGCCACCCATGGGTGAAAGAAGTAACAATATTGGCTTGGTTTGGCCATTAGAATCGCTGTGCTTTTCTATTATTTCCAACAATCCTTGCTCATTCAAATCAAGATCAAGGATGCGCTTATTTCCACCGTCGGGTGAAGGTGATTCTACATCTATTCCAAGAAGAGTCAATTCATGGCCACAGTGTTTACCCATACGGTTCAAAGTTCCACCACTGCCCCATACTATCATCAAATCATTATTATCTGCAACTAATGTTTTGATATGTTCCGCAAGTGCTTCAATAGTATCTTCCTCGCTTGCACGTTCAACCTGCTCTTTGGCTCCTTGCATAAATCGAGGACTACTTGGAGTCCATGCTTCACCATACATACGAACTTTCCAAACACCGGTTTGGTAGACCTCTTCATCCAAATCCATAACCTCTGTAATTCCAGTTCTTAAATCACCTAAATGGTAGGCTAAAACAACTTCTGCAGCTGCTTTAGGAGTTGTAGCAAAACAACCACTATGCATTTTCACTCCGCCTGGAACTCCAACGATTGCTGTTTTGGAAGCAGATTTACCGTTTATTTCACCGATGTTCTCAAGCGCTTTAACAATATCACGAGTAGTTCCATCTCCTCCTGCATAGAGAAGTAGATCAACTTCTGAATCAATTAATTGCTTTACTAGTAAAGTTGTATCCTGTGCAGAAGTTGACTGAGGTGAATCTCCAATAATCGTAACAGGTGTTTTATCCATCCAAGAAGAACCCATTGCTCCTGACCAACAAATGAATTCAATTTTTTCTCCTTGGCGATTAAGACTGCTGTCAAGAAGTTGGCTTAACTTCTCCACGCATTGCTGCATTCTTGGCCCTGACCTATCTTGGGCGCCAGCAGCCCTTGCTTCTTCGGCCCTCCCATCGCTTCCCTTGAAGCCCAAGCGACCGCCTAGGCCGGCATCTGGATTGACGATGATGCCGACTCGCATAGCACTGCCACCTGCTCAACATTCATCAATGTGCGGAGAAAAAATATTACCGATAATCAAGACAATTATCAACAATCTTGATTTGATATCATTTCCTAGCCCAACTATGCGAAGTAATGATGACACTATTCCAAACCTAGAGGATGCGGTTTCTGGAGGCTTCTCGGAATTCAAAATCGGTGAAAAGAAATTTAAAGAATCTGAGCAAAAGAAAGAGGAAACAATTGAACACTCTGCTGTAGAAACTAATCCTATTGAAAAATCAGAACCGAAGTATGGTTACAAAATTGATGCAGTCGAATCTAGACAATCATTCGTAGTAAAGCCCAATTCTGCCACAATGGAAACAAAACAAGGTCTTGAGATTACCAGTCCTGCGGAAGAAGAACGAATCGCTCAGGAAAAGGCTCGGCTAGAAGCCCTAGCACAACAACCGCAAAAGCCTCAACAAGAAGTCAAAGATAAGCCATCTTCAACGATCGGTGATGAATTTGATGTAGCGTGGTAATCAATTTCAAATTGATAACTATTTGCTGATAAGTAATGAGAGTCAAAGGTGGATTTGATAGGTTGGTGACGCCCCCCAAGGATTGTCGGGCACAACCTACGGGGCGTGTTTCAACAATCTGAGGCTAGTGTGATGTCAATGATTAACGTAACTTTACCAGATGGAACAATCAATGAGTATGCTGAAGGGATTACCTGTGCTGAAGTGATTACTGATGCATTAGGCCGCAAGCATGGATGCTTGGCGGCGTTTGTTGACGGTGTTGAAAAAGACATGTCAACCAAACTTTCATCCAGTTGTTCTGTTGAAGGTATTCTCTCTGTTTCTGAGGAAGGAATTCACATTCTACGCCACAGTGCTGCACACCTTTTAGCACAGGCCGTTACCGAACTTTATCCTGGTGCATTGCCCACGATTGGCCCTGCTATTGAAAGAGGGTTTTACTACGATTTCAAAATGGACCCTATTACAGAGGCTGACCTTAAGGCAATCCAAAAGAAAATGCAATTCTTAGCAAAGCAAAATGCTGTCGTTGAAAGAATCGAATTAAATGAAGAGGATTTGAAATCTCATTTTGAGCACAATCCATACAAGTTGGAAATAATCAATGATAAATTGGAAGATGGTGCTGGTTCCACTATTTACAAGCAAGGTGAATGGTACGACCTTTGTCTTGGACCTCACGTTCCTAATCTATCTCGGCTGATGTTTGTCAAACTGACTTCGGTTTCTTCTGCATATTGGCGTGGAGATCAAGAGAGAGAACAATTAGTACGAATTTATGGTTTGGTTGAACCAACAAAGGACGCCCTACAAGCCACTCTAAAGAATATTGAAGAAGCCAAGAAAAGAGACCATCGTAAACTTGGAAAGGACTTGCAATTATTCCATATTGATGAAGAAGTTGGCCAGGGACTCATCTTGTGGACCCCTCGCGGTTCAATTATTCGTCAGGAATTACAGGATTTCATTTCCTTCCATTTACGCCGACAAGGATACTCACAAGTTTTCACTCCACACGTTGGAAAATTAGATTTGTATCGCACCTCTGGACATTTCCCTTACTATCAAGAATCCCAATATCCACCACTTGTTGAAAAAGACTTGATGAGGAAATTAGCTGATGAAGGATGCTCATGTTCTGAACTTGCAAATTTGATGAAATCTGGCGATATTGATGGATATATGCTAAAGCCAATGAATTGCCCTCACCACGTCAAAATTTATTCATCTCAAGCCCGCAGTTATCGTGATTTGCCTTTGAGATTGGCTGAATTCGGAACCGTATATCGCTGGGAACAATCTGGTGAAATATCTGGTATGACCAGAGTCCGTGGATTTACTCAAGATGATGCTCATCTATTCGTAACCGAGGAACAAATCGCTGAGGAAGTTCTAGGTTGTATTGAATTGGTTCAAATTATCTTTGACAAATTGGGAATGACTGATTATAGAGTAAGAGTTGGCCTAAGAGATCCTGATTCTGACAAATATGTTGGTCAATCTGAAGGCTGGGATAAGGCAGAAGATGCCTGCCGCTCTGCTGCTCAATCATTAGGTGTTGAGTGGACTGAAGAAGAAGGAGAGGCTGCATTTTACGGACCAAAAATAGATTTCGTCGTTAGAGATGTTATCGGAAGAGAATGGCAACTTGGAACTGTTCAAGTCGATTACAATCTTCCTGAGCGATTTGACCTGTTGTACAAAGGAAACGATGGGGAAATGCATCGCCCTGTAATGATTCACAGAGCCCCATTCGGCAGTATGGAAAGGTTCGTCGGAGTTCTGATAGAACACTTTGCTGGAAAATTCCCTACTTGGTTAACACCGACTCAGTGTCATATTATTACAATCTCAGAGAAGCATAAACAATATGCCCAGGAAGTTGCAGATCTGCTTAAAGAAAAGGAAATTCGTGTATTGGTTGATGATGGAGATGATACAATTGGCAAGAAGATTCGCACTCACAGAAAAATGCAACCTGCCTATATGGTCATCCTTGGAGAAGGTGAGGCTGAGAACAGAACTGTGAGCCTACGGGCAAGAAATGGCGACCAAGTGTCCGATTTGCCTCTCGACCAGTTCGTAGATGACCTAATGACTGAGATTTCTAACAAGGAGCCACAGCCATGCTTAGTTCCTAGCCAGCAACAATCTGAAGATTGATGATTAAATTGTAATGGGTTTGAAAATCTCCCTTTTCTTAGCGTGTACACCATAAGGTGAAATGCAAAAAGATTGAGCAGAGATTATGAGCGCACCTCCTATCATCACTGAATTTTCAGTGGAGGCTCTAGTGCCCTTGTTTTTTGCAATATCTGCAGCTTTATTGTTTTGGAATAGAATCGTTCCAAGACAACTACGAGGTTTACAAGTTGCCTTTGAAACTGGTGAGAAGAGATATGAAGTTCACAAAGTCACAACGTCATTTCAAGATGCCAAGGATTTACTCGCTAGTAAATACATGAGATTCGGAGTTTCTTCATATCTATTCGCATTGACAGGAACACTTCTGCTCTTTTTTGAATATCTAATGATTCGTTTTGATATTTATTCAGGCTACCATGCACAAACATTAGCATTGGCACTATTGATGATCACCTGGCCTGCTGTTGTATCAAGTGGTGCATCTCTTGGCGCTCAAGTCATCAAACCTCTCGGCAATACAAGAGCGACTTTACAAGATTCTTCGATTTGGAGAACATATTCATATTTGTTATTAGCAATAATTTGGTTCGGTTTAGTTGCTATCATCGTCTTAGCATTAGACATTAAGGGCGTTCCACAGAACCGAATCTTCTCGATAGCAGCATTTACTGCTTTCTCACCAGCAATATTAGCCTACGGTAGAATACTAGGTTCCTCTTGGCAAGCACTACATCAGTCTAGCAAAAAAATTGCTGCTGGAGAAGCTTCGCCCTTCCATAATCACATTCCGTCTACAAAACAAATCGCTGTCGCTTCAATAGTAAAATGGAATCTAATAGCAATGCCATTTGTCGCCATTAATACTGTTATTTCGCTAATTGCACTATTATATGATCCAACACTATTTGTTCACTCCGATAGGGTACTCGAACTTCCAGAGTATAGTATTCAATCAACGATAATGGAAGAAGGAGGTTTGCTCGGCTTTGGATTGATTGAACTATTCGCATACATTCCTCAAGCCGGCATTAGAGTTCCAATGGTCACTGGAATGCTTCTTTTCCTTCTTCTCAACGTAGCATTAATCGGATTCCTATTCATCTATGAAGTTGCAAGGATTCTTTTCCTCGATATCCAAGATGTTTCGGGTAGAGGGGGAATAAAGTTAGCAGACTCACGGTTATTGAGAGCCGAAATCTCTGTCCAAGCAAAAGTTCTAAATTTTTGTTTTACCGGATTTGCTGGACAAAGTATGCTATTGCTATCACTGGCGATGATAACATTCTGGGATTCAAGTTTTCTGCCTCAAGGTGAAACATGTGGCTCTTGGGAGAATAGCGTTTGCAGCATACTGACAAAGGATGGTTTAGAAGAATTAACATGGATGTTGGCCGCAGGTGGTCAAATTTCTTTCCTCTTTGTATGGGCAGGTTCTATCAATCGAGGCAGTAAATTAGAAGATATCAATTTTGATGCTTCAATGAGTGAGAATAGAGAGGTGTTAACTCAATTAGAAGATAAAATATACCTCAAACAAAAACCAATTTCACAACTAATCGCTGATGATGAATGGGGTAGGTTATTCAAACAACTGGACATAATTTTAGAAGGGCATGGAGAAGACCTAGAAGGGCTTGACCTAGTTAGGAGAATTAGTGCTAAAATGACCGTATATTGTAGCCTTGGGCGTTGGGATGAGGCTGAAGAGGAAGCGGTTTCATTACTGGCCTTGCGCGGTGGTAGAGAAGCTCATATTGCGAGACTTGTGCTAACTGCTGCTAGCCTTGCTCAAAGAGATCTAGCGGAAGCCAAACCTCGTTTAGCATTCTTATCTGAGGATGATATTGAAGGTGCTCGGCTACAATGGTTTGCCAGTATTATAAGCCCTAAATCAAGAAAACTTTCACCTGAATTTCATGCAATGCTTGCTGTTGACCCACTGACTAAGAGAAATATGGACCTGATAAAGAGATTGATCACGGGCACCTCTGTTAGTAAATTGAAACCACATAATAATCCAGCTGGAAGGATGCAATTTTTAGGCGACATTGCTAGGCTAAGATTAGAAGGGCAATATGAAAGAGCAATCAATTTACTTGAGGAGTTTATTGCGGAAAATAATATTAAAAAATGGCCACATGGCAACTTAGTTCGTGCTTTAATTAACTACGATGAGGGTCGAATTAATACCGCTGCGGATATGACTGAGAAATTATTTGATAAAAATTCACGCCATCCACATATCCGCTCATTTATTCACCATTTAGCCACTATCGGCCATACTGAATATTCATTACATGAAGAAACTGGAATGGAATGGTGTATTGATTCAGGATTGGATTGGGTCGGTTCTTGGGAAAAGATGCACAATGTTGCACCAGCACCCGAACTTCGCAATAAGAAATTGAAGAAACATGCTTGGAAAGCAAATGCTTGGATTGCTCATGATGTTGGAAATGGCTTACAATCGGCACTGGCCAAGAAAGCAAAGGCTTGGAAGACATTGAGTGTGGACGATTCAGCCCTTCCGATTTGCCTATACACTCATCTAACTGGAATTGTTGTTACCGTGGGTGGAATGCCGGTTGATTTGGGATTACCTGGTTATCTTGATTTGAAGAGAATCGAGGCAAACGGTCTAATCGATTTGTGATTCATTCACAAAACATTCTTGATTAATTCATCCAAGTCCTGTGGACGACCACAATAATGGCAACGGATGTGTAATGGGTCCCTGCTAATCACCTTGAGTCGGTGCGGTAGTGGTTCACGCAAATTGGTAGTAATACAATTAGAGAATGTACAACGAACAACATTCAAAACTTCAGTTCCAAGGTTGATGGTCAACTTTTCTGCTACAGAATATGCTCTAATAATCGCTACATGTGCATCTGGTGCAACTAAAGCAAGGCGGTCTAATTCTGTTTGAGTCAATTCTCGGTCTTCAACCTTGATAATATCCTTGGCACCCATTTTCTTAGATGGGACATTCATGACCAAAGAAACTGGTACCGATGACTTACCACCGATTCCGAGCATCTCAAGAACTCTCAGTGCTTGACCGGATGGAATATGATCAACAACAGTACCGTTACGAATTGCCGTTACACGGCGCATGCTATGTTCATTTTCCATCAGAGTGCACCTCCTTCTGATTCAACATCGATGGGAACTGTAACTCCTAGAAGATAACAAATCAATGCCATTCTAGCAACAACTCCATTGAATGCTTGATTGAAATAGCAAGCATGACGGGTTGAATCTACACTTGCGTGTATTTCATCAACTCTTGGCAATGGATGCATGATAATCATTTCAGACTTTACATCTGCGAGATTGTCCGCATGTAGTCTGTATGCCCCTGCGCAGCGGGAATATTCATCCTCATCTGCAAATCTTTCCTTCTGAATTCGAGTCATGTATACGACATCGGCATCGTTGATTGAGCCTAACAAATCCTCAGTCTCAATCACATTTGCACCATTCTCTCTAAGGTCTGATACAATTTCTGTTGGCATTTTCAATAATTCTGGACTAGCAAAAATCAATTCACAGCCGAATCTAGTTAATGCGTGTGATAAGGAATGAACTGTTCTTCCATATCTTAAATCACCTGCTAATACAACCTTCAATCCCTCTAAAGTCCCATGTGCTTGCCTAATAGTAAACAAATCGAGCATTGTTTGAGTTGGATGATGTCCAGCGCCGTCTCCACCGTTCATAATTGGCACACGGGCTGAATCTTGTGCGTATTGTGCAGCACCTTGACGTGGATGTCGCATAGCAATTATGTCAGTATAACCATCGACCATTTGAATGGTATCGAAAAGAGTCTCTCCCTTTACTACAGAGGAGTTTTTTATATCTCCAAGGTTTACTACTTCGCCACCTAAACGCTTCATTGCGGTCTCAAATGACATGCGAGTTCTAGTGCTTGGTTCAAAAAATAAATTGCCCAAAATTCTTCCTTGTAACAGTGGCAAAAAGAGTTTACCCTTAGCCACTGGAAGTAATCTTGTAGCATCATCTAAAATATTGATGATCTGTTCATTTGTTAGGTCGTCCATCGTGATGAGTCCCGCCATATTCACCCCTCTCCTCAGCAAGCCGGCGCGAGTCGGTATTGAACATTGCCACTAAACAAGGTGGGGTGATTGTTATGGCTGATTGCTTACTAGGCAATTCTATGCAAGCATGGGCTGATGTCGAAAAGGCGATTCAGGCCGAGAAATTAATGCGCAATAAGAAGATGGATAATCTTGTTAATTTCAGTGCTTTTTCACTATTGGCTGCTGCAATATGGTTAGCATGGCCGGCACTTAATTCTGCAATTGAAGGAGAAAGTGGAATCGTTTCAGGATTGGGCCTGCCAATCATAATATTGTTATGGGGAGTAATAATTCAAGATATAGTCGTTGATGACGCTAAAGCACGTTCAAGAGTAGGCGGTGGAGCAAGTATCATTTGGCCGATATTGTTGATGATCGGTGCGTTGAATGTAGATTTTACCCTCTCAACTGCGACTTTAGGTAGTATCCTAGTGATAATAGTTGCATTATATTGCTACAAATCAGCCGCAAGTACCCTACAAGGTAACCTCGGAGTACTTCGCTTTCGTTCTTTGATGACCGGTGTTGGCTGTCTGACATCTTTTTCACTATTTATTGGAAAAATGCCTGAAAGTATGACTACACATTGGTTTTTAACAATCTCAATACTATTGATTTCATTTACTGAAGTAACCTATACCTGGGTAAAAGGTGATGATCAAAAAGAGATTAGGAAAAGGTTTAGAAAATTATTAGATCAAGTTGAAAATCAATTATTAGAATTGAAAGCAAAGGGTGCAGCTGTAGACCAAGCCAGTAGTTTGGTGACAACTGCGCAAGAGGAAGGACATATTGATCCAGTTTATGGGATGAGGCTACTAGATGATGCTCAAGAGGAGATTAAACGCTCAATTTCACTTGCTGGTGATGTTAAAGTCATTATGCAAGATGCAAAATCTGCAGTAGAGGCTGCTGAGGATATAGCACCTATTGCAAAGCGTCCAAGAAAGTCTTTCAATGCTGGTGTTAGAGAAGTTGAATTGGGCTCATTGCGTGATGGAGAGTTACTCTTTAGGCAAGCCAAGAAATCTGCAAATGAGATTATTGAGTGGTGGCGTCCTGCTGAAAATGCAATTACTGAAGCCTCACGCCAACTAAGTGGCAAAAGTGGAGATGCTGTTGAGCACTTAGTAGAAATGTTGGCTGATGCCAAGAAAAAATTATCTTCTGAAAAGCCAAAGGAGGCTTTTGAATATGCAGTAGTAATTCCTCAGCAATTGGCAGCAGATGGTGATGCGCAAGCCAAAGCAGAGAAATCTGTCAATGAAGCAGATAGACAACTCAAGCAAACAGATGGATTAGATACCTCTGATATGGAAAAACGATTATCTCAAGCAAAAGAAGAAATGGAAAAAGGCAATGCAAGCCAAGCGATGGGTTTAGCAGATGGAGTTGTAAGGACAATTATTGCTGAACGGGCTGCAATGGATGATGTTCGCAAAGCATTACGTCAACGCAAGAAATTAAAAAAGCAATTTGAATCGAGAGAGGATATAGAGATGTGGCAATCTAAACTTGATGATATTGATGCTGCAGCTGATGAAAAGCAATGGACGCATGCTGCTACTCTGCTCGATAGGATGACCAAAGAACTCGACAAAGAAGGCCGTGCTAGCGATGATGCTCTAGAATTATATGATTTCGTAATGGATGAATGGAGAATCCTACGCAATCAATGTGAAGCAGCATTCATCAAAGTTACTGACGATGATCGTCGTGACTGTGAACAGGCGATTGCTCTTGCAGAAGAAGAACTTGGAGTTGGCAGAATACCCGAGTGTTTGGAACTATTATCAAAGGCAGATTCTGCAATGGAAAAATTACGAAGAAGGATCTAAACAATTCATTCATCTTCACTTCTAAGCAATTCCCGCATATCACAGGCCTTACATTGTTCTCCAGAAGTGACATTACCACAAGACGGACATTCTTTTGCTGGTGCTGGTGGATTCTGTCTTCCGCCTAATTGTTCAATCTCATCACGAAGACCTTTGATTTGGTCTGCCATATGCAACAGTGAATGGCGTGTTCCCGGAGTATCTGCTTCCATTTGCGCAACCAATTCTCTATGACGCCATCTCAAAGCACCTTGCGCATTTGGACATTCTTCATGGTGGAGAGGTAACTCTCGGTGCAGAGCATAAAGGTGCACTTCTTGTTCAGGCACCCAACGAAGAGGAACTATCCTAGGTGCTAATCCTTCAACCAGTGATGCAGCATGAGGTGCTAAGCGAAGAGTTCTCTCCAAATCACCATTTGACATGTTCATCATCACTGTTTGTGCCATATCATCCAAATTATGACCGAGTGCAATCACATCAGCACCAACACTCGCAGCTAGGTGATTAATTCCCTGGCGGCGGAAAACTCCGCAATATGAACAAGCTAACCTTGGAGCACTGCTATTTTTCTTGGCCACCATTGGCAGACGGCGAACGACCTCATCCATTTCATGGAATGACAATTCGGGATATGAAACTCGGATGTATTCAACACCAAGTTTGTCACATAACTCTTGGGCACAAATTATTGAAGGTGGCCTATATCCTTCAATTCCTTCATCAACAGTACCTGCCACAATTCGGACATCTGGGTTTTTTCCTAGTAAGTCGACTAATGAATCAAGCAATACCGCCGAATCTTTACCTCCTGAAATTGCCACGAAAATAGTTGTTTTCTGTCCTTTAGGTAGTGTTAATTGTAGTCTTAGTTCTTTACTGATCTTCTTACGGACTGATTTTGCTAAGTGCTTACTGCAAAGAAGCCTACCCGAATAAGCCTGTTCAACAACCGCAGGGTGCTCACAAGCATCGCATTGTGGCACGGTAAAGGCTGAACTCTCTCCGGTCATAACACAGGGCGATACTTCGCCTTTTTTCAAGCAACCCCTTGTGAACAGCATTACATTATTTTAATTTGATGAAAATACAGAATCAAAGAATGATCAGTACAGACTTAAATTCTCTTGGATAAATCTCACTAAATCGCATTGGAATACACGCCTGTTTTTCAATTGTAAAATCAATTTTTCAATTGGAATATTATGAGCCCAAACCCAAATATATTTTAAAAAAATTAAGTCATCAGGAGGATCGGTTTCAATCGGGATGAGTAGTTTTTATTGGCCCGGTTTTCCTCTGTTTTACGCGGAAAATAATGCATCCTGACTGTTCCGCGATTGAATTTCGCCTATTTTGCAGTTGGAAATTTAATTTGGGTCTGTAAATCCCCCTTTAGGGGGATGGAAACGCAAAGGTTCTTGAAGGCTACAACGCTGACAACGAAATTGAGCACACATGCTACAACGAGTTCTTGCCGGTTTACTTCGAATTGAAGGGGTTGATCAGGCTATGTTAATTGATGATAACGGCCGTTTGTTGGCAAGTGTCGGAAATGAAGGTATATTGCCACCTTTGGACAAGGCGATTAAGATTACAACTGCTGCATTGGAATGCGCATACGCTACTGAAATTGGCGATGTGTTTGAAATTTGGTGCGAGGGGAGTGAGAGAATGATGATAGACATCGCATCTCCAAACCGCATAGTAGTGCTAAGTGGAAAGGGTGGCCGTCTTGCTAGATGGCGCCATGCTTTGGACCGAGATCGTCGCATCATCGCGACAACACAAATGAGTTGATACCTATGTTTGACCTACCAATTGGAAAGCCTATCAAAGAAAAAATATCTGTTGAGGCAGGTTCTATACAGTCATTTGACCATGGAATAATTACCACATGGCTGGGAAGAAGGAAAACTCCTTCTGGCCATCGTTTAATTCGTGCTGGAAGAATTGTTGCATGGATTTGTGAAAACGAAACTGGAAAGTATCTACTCGCTGGTAATGAGGCAAAAAATAGACTGGAGGAAATAGAAAGTTCTGGCGCCAGATTAGAAGGCAGCCAATACTCTATGGCAGGGTTGGGCTGCGTTGCAGAAATCATTCCTGAATCGTTTGAATTCAATGCAGACCGCCAAGGATTGATTCCTCGCGGAAATGCTGTTGAACGACTACTATCACGTGACCTTTCATCTGTTCTACGCATAATTTGCGAAAATGTCACGGTTCGAGGCGCTATTGCAGTTGATGCTGGTATGCTGATAGATAGTGTTGGTGAATTACCTGGTGAAGCAGAGGAACTTGCGGCTCAAGTTGGAACTGCAATAGATGCTAGGAGCTCATTATCAAATAATCTGGGCTTAACCAATCAAGGACACTGGACTCTCCACACCGCCGATGGTTCGCTATTACTTGCCCAAACTGGTGAAATTGCAATAGCTGTTTGGACTGAGACAAATTCTGATCATTCAAGGATAATTACTGCTGCGTCTGCTGCTCTTGATGGAGAGATAGGAAGCACTGGTGCTTTGGGTTCTGAATTACCAGATGGTTTCGTAATGCGTGAAGGAAAGGGAGGCCCGGGTGCGATTATTTCAATGCTTGAAGCAGCGATAAGTGAACAAGTAACAGGCCACATCAAATCAGGAATTACTGAAAATACTGCTGTGTCTCTTGTACTAAGCAAGGGCATACCTATGACAATTTCTGCACCAAATAATGTTTCTTTTGAAGAAGCGATATTGAATTTAACGGATTCCAAGAGAGTCCTCAAACTTCACCGACTACCAACAGGGACAATCGTATCAAAGGAAAGTGGGAATCTTAGTGATTTTACTCTCGCCGACTTTAGAGATTTAATCGCTACAATCCGAACCCGTTCGGAATCAAGAAAAGAAACATTGACGCAAAAAATCAATCTCTTAATGGGATTCGAAATAGGCGTAGAGGCATTGCGTAAGGCGAGAGCACATGCAAAGTTCAAGACGACTCTGGATCACACTTCACAAGGTCTACCTGAGGTTGAAGCAGAACCTGCTCCTGCCGTAGATGCTGGACTGAGAAGAAGATTAGAGGCCGCTGAACTTGAAATTGATGATTTAACTAAGGGTAATGCTTCACTGAATGCTAAATTAAATGACGCCCAAACTGCAAAAACTGCTGCTCAAAGTCTTGCTCGCCATGCTACCGAAAGTAGTGGTGAACAAACATCTGCTTTGGAATCTGCCAACTCTTCTCTAAATTCTATGCAAGTTGATTTGTCTCAGGCCGTATCTAAGAGCGAAGATGCAGAATCAAGAGCGCTTCGTTTGGTAAAGAGGGTAAATGAATTAGAGCATCAGGTTAGTGAAAGAGCAAGTCAGTTAGCTAAAGCACTAGGAGATTCCAAATCTAGTGAGGCTCTTAGAGATGCAATTCAAGATATGGCTCTAAAAGAGGCTGAATTAAATTCTTCATTGGATGAAGGTAGCGAAAGATTGTCCACAATCCGTCAGCAATCTGATGATGATGAACGCCGCCTTCGAGTATTGCAAGAGCAAGTTGAGACTACGCGTGAACGTCATGCAAGGGCTCAGGCTGAATTGATGCAACTAGAAGAGAGAATTCATGTTGCAAATACAAACCTCGATGAAGTTGATTCTGAAACAAAGGCCAGTAGACGCAGAGCTGAAGAAAATAGAACTCGTCTCGCTCAAGATGAGGCAAGACATAGTCAAGTGCAAGCAGAATTACGAGAATTGATGGATGAACGACGCCAAGTATTGCGAGAACTAGGTGATATTGGAGGTCGTAAAGGCCAGAGTGAAGCAGAATTATTATCATTAATAGATAAGGCTGAAGATTTGAGTCAAGCACACGAAGAAGCATTGCTGGACATCCAGGAAGCAGAGAGAATCCGTGCTCGTCTCGCTGACGAACCACTGGCTCAAGCATTATTGGATGATGCTTCAACCTTTGAGGGGCTAGGACCTGTGCTTTCACGCCTTGAAACTGCACGTGGACTCGGATATTCCGTTACATTACTGGATAGGGCAGTAGAACGTGCACTACAAGTAATTCAGTCAACCGTTGACCATGTAGCAACTACTCCGAGACATTTACTTTCAAATGAAGTAATGACATTGCTTGAAAGACAAGTTCCGCAAACCGCTGGAGCGGTAAGGGGATTAGCACGTTGGTCTGTACAACAGAGATTAGAACATCAATTGGGAGATACAGTTGGCCATTTGATTGTTGATTTGGAGAATTTGCTAGAAGATTTCGACCGTTCTATTACAATGCTGCGACGCCTACGCAATGTCCTTGAGCAATTAGCAAAACTTGGCGCACCTGTGGATGAAATCGAAGCACTGTTAGCAAATTGTAATCGTCCTGAAGCATTACCAAGTATTGCAAAAGCGACTCATAAATTGATTCGTGTCGCATTAGATGACATTTACTTAGAGGCTGATCAAAGAGATGCTGGAGAATCAATCGCATTAGAGGAAACTGCAAGAGTTCTTGAGGAGTTAATCACTCAACTTGATGCCAGTGGTTTAGCCGATGGTACACCTAATGGTATTATGTGGGAATTCCAAAGAGATGGATTGTTACCTTATGAGAGAAATACAATGCCTGCGGCACAGCGTCTTGATGTCAATGATGAAATGATTTCTCATATGGAACCATCATTAGCAGGAGAAGTTCCAGTCTCATTGGATAAAGCAGTAAGTGATGATGCTTCAGAGGCTTCGGAGGAAGATGATGAAGATGGATGGCAACAAATGCCCACTCCAAGTGATTCAACTGAAAGTACTGCTGCAACATATATTGCTGCCCCTGAAGCACCCGCTCTCCCCCAACCTGGAACAATCAATGAAGATGATGAAAGAGCCTTGCTAGATGAAGAATTAGCACGCCTAGATGCTGCATGGGATCACAGAAATGACCCAAAGGATTTGGCAATGGACCCTGCATTATCTGCATTAGAGGCAAAACTTAGCGGATTAGATATGTGAACACGGCTTTGGTCGTAACCGAGGAGGAATTGTATTGAGCGAAACACTTGTTGGTCGTCAAGAAAAGCAAGGTCGATACTTTCCAATGTGGTTGGAAAGATTACTACTTGTTTCAGCTATTCTTACAATGTATCTATTTCATTCAGATGTTGGTAATTTTTTCCAATCGCAAGGTGCTCCGGATTGGTTAATTTTTATCATTGAATGGTTCTTATTACCAATTTCATTACTAGTGCTATCTGAATTGATTGGCAGGGTAATGCAAGCAGTTCACAGTGATTGAGATCAAGCATCAATTTTTATTAAATCTTTACCGCTCTCTTGTGCAGTTTCGTTACTTGGTAAACGTGACTGAATTAGACCCCAGACTCTCTGCCAAGGGATGAAGAAGCGCATCACTGCCATCAATGATAAGAACATCAATGCTGAGATTACCATGCCATAGGTTAGGGTCAATTCTATCGATTCACTAACTTGACCTGCCCATTGAGAACCTGTGGTATTGCTAACGATTTCCAATAGCACACTGTGGAATCCTAATGCCACCATCGTTGCAATCGCTGTCAATCCTAAGAATCCAATCGTATGTCGTAGATGACCGTTTAGCATATTATCCATCTGTCGAACATATTCTGGGTCTCTTTTACAAGACTCTGGAAGGCGGTAGGCATACTCAAGATAACGAATTACTCCATAAGATGATTCTTGGAAGACCATGATTAGAATTGCAATAGCAATCAAATTGAATTGCTCTTGAGTAACTAATTTGAAACCGAGTAGTCCAATTGTTGGAGAGCCCACCTGGCTTTCAAGTGTTATGAATTGGGCTCCATATGAACCGAGTTGTCCTTTGATAAGCGGGAAAGTCAAAATTGCATGTATTCCCAAGAAGATCAAAGTGAACCCTATTGCCCAAGCAACTGAACGACGACTTAATCCCCAAATTCCTCTAGTTCCCATAATAACTGGTAGAAGATAAATGAAGAGAATAATTATTGACATTATCATCAATAATGGCCATTGAAGAGTTTGTAGTTCTGAATCATTTGGTAGGCGCAAATCAAAAGAAAACAACATTCCAGCTAACCAAGAAAGAATTAGACGCCCCACTAACATTACGATCAAGGTAATAATAAATCCAAGTTTTATTCTCTGCTGCATTTGTGGTGTTTGGAATGCTAAGAAGGCCATTCCACCTCCAATAGACATTCCCAGTATAAGAGGGACAAAGAAGCGACTTAAGCCATCTCTACCTTCACCTGTTAACCAATCCCCTAATGGCAGTTGGTCGCCAATTAGTAATTCAATTGAATCAAATAACATTGTGTGGTCAATAGAGCCAACAACATATGTTGAAACAACTTCGAGATACATCGCTATCAAAGCAACTGTTGCCAAGATTTGCAAAGTCAGAAT
Source organism: Candidatus Poseidoniaceae archaeon (assembly GCA_028821785.1). Lineage (GTDB taxonomy): Archaea > Thermoplasmatota > Poseidoniia > Poseidoniales > Poseidoniaceae > MGIIa-L1. Next base: position 45,507 of record JAPKFC010000003.1, read on the forward strand.
TTGCCATTGCTTCCTCAGCAATTTCAAGTGAAGGGTGCGAGCACCAATACCATCTGTCATTGTGACATCTGACTGAACATCGACTTCACTTGCCATTTCAGTACCCCCTAACCTGCATTAATGCCTGTGACAAATCCATGTCTGGCATCCAATCAATAACCTGTGCACCAGAACCTGCTAATGTCGTTAAACGGTTCTGCCTTTCTAATTTTAGAACTTCGTATGACATTCTTGGAATTCTTGAAACCAATCTTTCAAAGTCGATACTAGATGGACTTAGAACTGTTACTTCGTGTCCTCGTCCAACTAAATCACGTACTGCTGCGGGAACTGTTCCATCCCCTTCACAACTTGAAATTATGAATACAGGAGATCCTCTACTGAATCTTCCGCTAAGAGAATTAGTAACTGCTTGTAAAGGCATATTTCCTTTTGGAGTTACACCCGCAAGTGCACTCAAAATCTTGAAATATTGCTTGTCGCCTGTGTCTGGAGGTAAGTAGGATAGTTCATCGCCATATATTGCCAAAGCAACTGAATCTCTGCGATGCAAGAAGAATGATGCTAAACTGGCAGATGAGACACAGCTCATTTCCAGTGGATTTTTTAGAACTGTTCCAATTCGTGCAACATCTCGACTATCGAGTAATATGTACAAATCGGTTACTGCATCTCTACACTTTTCATTGACCATTAATTCACCAGTACGTGCATATGCCTTCCAATTGATATTCTTGAATGGGTCTCCAGGAACATATTCACGCAAAGAATAGAATTCAGAACCTTGACCTGGGATTCTTAGTGTTGTTGCACCAGTATACATCTTAGGTGTGCGAGAACGAAGGAATGCTTCTTCAATATCTTTTATTTGAGGGAAGATAACTATGTCGGAATGATGGTCGACATACATTTCTTCAACCCCTAGATTGAATGTATTCTTGGCTCTAAGTGAGACTGGACCAATAGAATAATGCCCACGCAGTGGACATCTTAGAACATAACGAATACGAGCACTTTCACCAGGGCGTAAGTTCAAACGCATCTGATTTAAGCCACTGCGCAATTTCATTTCATGAGGAATATTATCGTATACTTCTAGCAACTGAGTCTTACGGTTACTACGGTTAGTGATTAGAAGTTCAACATAGAGATCGTCACCTTTGTACAAATTGTCGGCACTCAATTTTCTTTGAACTTCGACATCACCATGTCCAGAAATCCATGAATTGACAACAATGAATGCTACAAAGGCAAATCCTAAAATCATCATTTGATGATTTGAGATCATCATACCAATCAGAATGAGGGCAATTCCCCCGGTAAATGTGAATGCTGCTTTACGAGTCCACATTCAAATCACCTCAGTCCTGCCCCAAGCCTTGATTCTTTTAACCAAAGCAACGGTTTGTTCTAATGAATATTTACTTTTCGAGTCAATTGCAAATTTAGCAAGCACAGGGTCATTGATTAGCCCAACTAATTCTCTTGCGGGCAAAGCATGGAACTCCTCCCTCGTCAATCCATTTTGATTACGTATTTTTGACAAGAAAACTTGGTGTATCTTTTCTACTTTAGAATAATAAACATACCTATTAGCATCTCCAAAGCCGTAGTAAATAATACTGAATACGTGCCTCCATGGCTCAGGGTCACGCTTTTTGATAAGTACTGCTTCAAATGCAACAAACAATAGCAGGAATAGAATTAGCATAGCCAATCCTTCTCCTGTAAAGTATACAAGTAAGAAATAAACGGTGTTATACGAATCTGCGAGAAGGGCATTTTGAGGGTGCCTTGATTCATCGAAGATTACCATAGCATTGTCCGATGCCTGACCTTCTTCGCCAATTTTTGTACTCATTAGAGACTCTGCAATTACATCCAATGCCCACTTACGGTTGTCATTATCTGGAATTAAATTACTCACATCCCCATACTTGCCATCATTGAATCCTTGATAGTCATACATTGCATTCATCAGGGCTGAACCGTCAGCAACAAAGATGATTTTTCCACCATCATTTGGATCACAAGTTGAACGAGCGCATGCTTCTATGCTGAGATTGAATTGACCCCACAAATCCGGTGTCTCGGTTGTAACTTCACTACCAACCCAAATTTCCCCATCTCCGTTTACATCAACTGTTGCCTCATTACTTGTAACAGCACGAATAGCAACTTCTGGAAGTGCCCCTTGAACACCAGGCATTATTTCCAATCCAGTGATATTGTTTAGAAGTAATTTGTAAGATGGGTCAAAATTTACAACACCATTATTCCAGTGATGACCACAAATTCCGGCAGCCTCTAAGGTCATTGAATTTCCATCCAGTGATTTACAAGGATGTGTTCCTTCTCCGTTTTCACCACCCCACCTTTCGTGTTGTGTAACGGTATCAAGGTCTATTTCAGTACCATTCATTCCACATGGATTTGCTTGTACACACATCCAAATATAATTGAAATCAAGTTCGGTTGCATAAGTTGTATCAAATAACTGATAACCATTGTAACGCACTCCGAATGCTTCAGCTATAGTTCCTGCAAATCCGAAGTCTTCAAGAATTAATGCCGTTCCTCCAGCTTCAACAAATTCTACTATTGCTATCACTTCAGAAGGTGAATAACCATCATCGGTTGAGATTGTAATAAATCCATCATCATCAAATTGAGGTAGTGAGAGTGTATCTCTTTCTACACCTGCAACGACGAATGTGGTATTTCTTGGATCTTCAATATCCGCTAGTAACAATGGAGACGAAACCAATGAACGTGTATCAATTCCCATTTCATTCAAATCTTCTCTAAAGGCCGACATATCATTCCAATCATCATCGTATGCTGATAATTGATTTGTATTTGAGATGTTAACAAAATTTAGCAATATAGTCATCAATAGCATAGAAAGTACAAACCAAAAAGCGACTTGTAATCCGAGCCTTCGATAATTCAATTTGCTAAGTTCAACCATAATCTCACCTACTAGAGCATAATTCCGACAAAGCCACGCAAGCATATTGGTTTAGAAGGTTGCCCACACTTGAGAGAATAATGCTCAACTCTACCATTCCCTCACAACACTGTAAAAGTGCTAAAAAACATATTTAAACAGTATTTTTAGAGATGATTCAGCGAGTCAGATGGACTTTAGTTGCAATCCTTGATACTTCAGCCACAGGCACACTTACAATTCCATCCTTGGCAACCCAAGGTAGTAACTCAGCATCAAGATCCATACCAATTTTTACTAGAAATTCTGTTATTGCCCCTAACTGATTATCAAAAACAATATCAATTAATTGCCCGAGAACTTCGCCGTGAGAGTCGACAACTTCTCTTCCAATTAACTCTCGACCAAAGATTGCCATATGCCTCACTTGCTCCGTAATATCCCAACGGGGGGATGAACTCCTTCAATGCGTCGCCAGCAAGTAGCCTAAATCACATGGTTTCCATGCCGAATCCATTGTCACGAGTACGCTTGATATTAGATAATCCAGAAGTCAAACGCTCCTCCATCTTTTGGTAATACTGTAGCATTTCATGGGTAACTGTTGGACGGACACGAGAAATTGCTTCCTCGAAGTGTGATTTGGTTACCTTCTTCTTGTTAGCCCGCATTGCAATCAATCCTGCTTCACGGCATACTGCTTCAATGTCGGCACCAGTGAATCCATCCAATCCACCAATAATATCCTTAATAGAGAACTTACTCAATGGCATTTCACTGATATGTATATTGAAAATTTGTTCTATTGCCTCAGCATCCGGTGGTGGAATATGCAATACACGCTCAAAGCGACCACTGCGAAGTAATGCAGGGTCGATCATCTCTGGCCTATTTGTTGCTGCGATGACGATAACACCGTCTAATGAGTCAACACCATCCATGCTGGCCAATAATTGATTGACCACGCGATTTGAAACATCGCTTCCATCTGAAGAAGAGCCTGAGCGCATGCTAGCAATGGATTCAAATTCATCTAAGAAGATAATTGCCGGTGCAGATTGCTTTGCTTTCTTGAAAATTTCTCGCACTGCACGTTCAGATTCTCCGACCCACTTTGAAATCATTTCAGGACCTTTAATACTGATGAAATTTGCTTGGGCTTCGTTTGCAACTGCCTTAGCAAGTAATGTTTTTCCAGTTCCTGGTGCGCCAAATAGCACAATACCGCGGGGTGGTTTTATTCCGAAATGTTTGAATTGTTCTGGCTTGGTTAGTGGCCATTCAACCGATTCCTTGAGCCTATCCTTAACCTCTTTGAGACCGCCAACTTCTTCCCAAGTAACCTTAGGAATTTCAACATATATTTCACGCAATGCAGAAGGTTCTATGTCTTTGATTGCGCCTTTGAAATCATTCATTCTAACTTCCATCTTTTCCAAAACCTCTGGTGGAATCGTCTCTTCTTCCAAATCCATTTCTGGCAAATAGCGACGTAGTGCAAGCATTGCTGATTCACGAACTAAAGCTGCAAGATCTGCTCCAACGAAACCATATGTATTGTCTAGAATCCAATTTACATCAAAGTCTTCTGAAATCGGCATTCCGCGAATGTGAACATCCATTATCTCGTTTCGGCCTTCTCTATCTGGAACGCCTATCTCAATCTCTCTATCAAAACGTCCTGGTCTCCTAAGAGCGGGGTCCAACGCATCTCTACGATTTGTTGCACCGATAACGACGACATTGTCTCGCCCTTGCATACCATCCATTAGAGTAAGCATCTGAGCAACGACTCTTCTTTCTACTTCACCGCTAACCTCTTCTCTCTTAGGACAGATTGAATCTATTTCGTCAATGAAAATAATCGCTGGTGCATTTTCACTTGCTTCATCGAATATCTCACGCAATTGTTTCTCAGATTCACCGTAATACTTGGAGATGATCTCAGGACCGTTAATAATTTTGAAATGTGCGTTTACTTCTGTGGCAACCGCCTTTGCAATCATGGTTTTCCCTGTACCCGGGGGTCCGTGCAATAGAACTCCTTTTGGAGGGTCAATTCCCAAACGACGGAATAACTCAGGGTGCTTTAGAGGCAATTCAATCATCTCTCTAACCTTAAGCAATTGTTGGCCTATACCTCCAACATCCTCATAGGTGATTCCCCCGGTCTGGCCAACATCTTCAGCTTCCAACGGTTCATCTTTGATGACAATATCAGTTTCAAGTGTAACCTTGACAATACCTTTTGGAGTTGTGCTCAATACAGCAAAGGGAAGTGCCTCGGCGAACATTGTCATTCCTGGAATAAAAATTCTATCACCTTTAACGACTGGGCGCTTGGATAATCCTCTACGAGCAAAACCTTCAATTCCATGACCGAATTTAACCTTCTGTTTATTCGCCATCACTGGAGAAAGTGTCAATTTGGTACATTCCTTTGCCTCAACTTTGGAAACTGTTACCGCATCGCCCAAACTGACTCCTGCATTTTTTCTAACCATTCCATCGACACGAATTAAATCCATCTTTTCATCTTCAGGTCTGCTTCGCCAATAAATTGCACCGGTAGAACGTTCTTCACCCTTGATTTCAACGATATCGCCTGGTTTTAATCCAAGCGCGTTTCCACCAGAAATACGAGCTCTACCGTGAGCAACATCGGATGGTATTGCTTTTGAAACGCGTAATGTAATTGAATCCTTTTTATCTGCCATAGTTAATCACCATACTGTTTCAAGCACGCCGACAGTATACAAAGACACTTCCGACCGCTCTCAACAAACCTCTCTGTTTCTGCGAACCACCTTAAACTCTCACATTCTCCACTTTGCTTTTTTTGACCGAAAATCATTGCAAATTAGATAGTCATATTCAATAAGCCACCGCCGATGGCCAACAATATGGTTCATGTATTAGAAACCGGAATAGAGATTTTATCAACTGAAAACCCTCATGGAAAACCTATGGTAAAGGGCTACAACATCATCAATGGGCAATTAACCTCATCTAGTGATGGAACAACTTTCACTTCCATAAATCCAGCAATATTGGCAGACACTCTTGGAGAGTTCCCTCTATCGACTAAAGCTGATGTGAACGCTGCTTTGGATGCTGCGCATGCCGCCTTCCCAAGTTGGGCGGCGACACCTGCTCCAACACGCGGACAAATAATTGGTAACATGGGCAGACTCCTAATGGATAACAAAGATGCTATTGTTGCACTTGAAACTAGAGAGATCGGAAAAACATTGAAAGAAGCCGCTGGATCTGTTCAAGAAGCGATTGATACCTGTTTGTTTTTCCAGTCAGAAGGACGAAGGTTGTACGGCCAAACCGTAAATTCAGAACTACCTGACAAAGAATTGTTCACCTACAGAAGACCTTTGGGTGTCTGTGGAATTATCAACGCATGCAATTTCCCTGCTGCAGTTCCTTTCTGGAAGATGATCCCTGCTATCATGTGCGGCAATACCTGTGTTTGGAAGAGTCCGCAAGATGCGCCACTACTTTCATTCGCATTAGCCCGAATTATGCACGAATCCGGATTACCTGATGGAGTTATCAATTTAGTTCATGGTAAGGGTTCAACCACTGGTCAACATTTAGTCGATGCAGTAGATGAAGGAAAGGTCAACAAAATCTCATTCACCGGTTCAACTGCTGTTGGAAAGATGATCGGTGAAGTATGTGGACGCAATCTAGTATCCGCATCTCTTGAATTGGGTGGAAAGAATCCACTTGTCGTTATGCCGAGTGCAGATATTGACAATGCTGTTGAAGGTGCATATTGGGGTGGATTTGGAACCGCTGGACAAAGATGTACAAGTCTTGGAAATTTAATTCTGCACAAGGATATTTACGATGAATTTATGGAAAAATTCATGGCCAAGGTAAAGAGTACTACAATCGGCGATTCCCTTCATCAAGAAGGAGTATTGTACGGCCCTATGCTATCTGAAAAGTATGCTAGAGATTTCCTAACTGGAGTTGACATGTGCAATGCTTCGGGTGCCCGCCAAATTTGGGGTAAAGGTAGAATCACTAACGATAACAAACCTGAAAACTTCCTTGGCGATGCTACTGAAGGTGTTTTCATGTGGCCACACGTTTTCGATAATGTAACCGAAGGCATGGAATGTTTCAACGAAGAGGTGTTCGGACCTGCGGTAACAATTTGTAAAGCGGATGATTTCGAGCACGGATTACATTTGGCAAACGCTAGCCCATACGGTCTATCTTCTGCAATTTACACCAATGACAGATTAGAAGCATACCGCTTCAAGACTGGAATTAAGGCTGGAATGACCGGCATCAACAATTCAACTACTGGTGCAGAAGCACACTTGCCTTTCGGTGGAGTAAAGGGTAGCGGAAATGGAACTCGTGAATCTGGTATTTGGGTAATCGAAGCATACTCGTACTGGCATGCAGTCAATGATGAATTATCTGGAAAGTTACAACTGGCTCAAATGGATGTTGAAGAAATCGAAATGGTCGAGGCCGATGTCGACTACTCCGCTCTCGGTTGAGATAGGCATAGGCATATTATCAAAAGCCTAAGTCACTAGGGCAATATATAGGGGAATTGTTGTGGTTGAAGCAAGACATCTACCGATGGAAAGAGGATTAGGGAAAACAGATCGTATCGACGATTGGTGGAAGTCTCCACTGGCAATGGCAATCTATCTCGGGATTGCTGTCATGTATGCTACATGGCGCGGATTCATGGAAGCAGATTTCTGGATTTTTGAAGAGTTCGGAAGGTCTGCTGGAAACCAAACTATGGCTATTGAGGCCAATGGCAGCCATGTTCTTTCACCTTTGTTTTCTCCACTAGTAGTTCCTGGTGAAGATGGTCTTGGTTCTTGGGTTCCTGAGAGCCTTTGGTGGATGAGTCCGGCAATGTTCATATTGATTATTCCTGCTGGATTCCGTGGCACTTGTTACTATTATCGTAAGGCATACTACCGCTCATTTATGGTAAGCCCTGCAGCATGTGCAGTAAGTACACCATTTGGTGACTACAAAGGAGAGAGCAGACTCTTTTTATTCCAGAATATTCATCGCTACTTCATGTATCTTGCAGTTGCATATCTCTTCGTATTATCATATGATGTATTATTGGCAACACAATTCCATGCTACTGGAAGTGCTACTTCCTATGGAGTGTCAGTAGGAACTCTTGTCCTTCTTCTAAACGTAATAATGCTTGGCGGATATACACTTGGTTGTCATTCCTTCCGTCACGCAATCGGCGG
>JAPKFC010000051.1 GCA_028821785.1 Candidatus Poseidoniaceae archaeon
ATTTCCACCAGGTGAGATTCTCTCGTCTAAGGCTTGCCAAATCCATTTGTCAAGAGGCTTGATTCTATCCGCTTGACCATTATCAATTTTTAATTCTTCCAAGAGTTGATTGAACTCATCATCAACACCTGAAATATATGTTAATTCTTTAGCTGCTGGGCGAACAAAATAGCATAGGTCTTGGTATGGAGCGAGGTTTGAATCTCTAACCAAAGCCGGCACTGGCACTTCATAATCAACAGGTCCGAAGAACTCTTGATAACGGGTAGCATCAACTTCCTTGAATGAGCCGCCATCGGGAGGTGTTGCGGTTAATCCGAGAACGATTGGGTCGTCAAATAATTCCTTTAGTTCACTTAGAATACGACCCCAATGGTGCATTAAATGATGACATTCATCAAGAATAATCAATCCGATTCCAACTTCTTTCAAGCGTTCAATATTTTCCATTGAACTTTTATGCAAAGTTGATACTGCATTCCCTTCATTTGCAATTCTATCCCTTGCAGTCTTTCTGTAGGTAGAAAGCCTAGATGAATAAAAATCCGGATTGCGCTGTGCTAGATCTTTCTGCCATGCTTCAGCACTTTCAAAGTCGCTTGCCTCTCCTTGTGATATCAATTTTTGAGACCAGATGTCAAGAGCCTCTAGATCTAATTCCACTCCACCTTTACTAGGCATAGTAATCGATTGGTAGGTCAATGATGTCAACAAACCCGGATTCTTTGGGTCAGTGCTAATGTAATCTTCTTTACCATTTAGGTCAAATAAAGAGGTTCTGGCAGCCCATTGTGCTTGTATTGCAGAGTTTGGTGACAGAACAAGTGCTGGCTTTTTGACTAAATCAGACCAGACATATAACCCTAAAACAGTTTTTCCAGAACCAGGAGGTGCTACGATGTGGAGTCTTTTGCTACCTTCATTTAATTGTGGAATAATAATAGAAGAAGCGGCAACTTGTGATGGTCGTAATTCCCCTGCGAACTTTATCCCATCAAAGTTAGGTAATGAATTCATAATAATCACACCGTGGTACTTCTTTGCCTAGCCCATTCTTGGCTACAATCATTTTGCACTTTATTGTTGAGGCGTATTGTGATGATAATCAACTAACAAAACTCAATCTAATTTATTGTTGACCGGCAGTTAATTGATAAGCGGCGTCAATAGTTTAGGCTCATGGCGGATATGGCAACGAGCGAATCTAAAGTCAATGGCTCAACTGGACTTAGTGCAAAAGAATTGATTGGCGCAATGAGCGATGATGATAAAAAGGCTCTGAAGGGCTGGTACTTTTTTGATTGGGCTAACCAAGCATATGCTTTGACTGTAATGACAGTTATCGCACCAGCATTGATGGCTAGTTTGTATAACAAAGCTACAGGAACACAATCCGGTGACGCGTTCTATGCTTTTGTCTTGACCTTTTCAATGATATTTGTTGTCATAACAGCACCTGCTTTAGGAGTTATTGCTGATAGATTTCCGATTAAGAAAAAGTTACTGAAATGGTATACTATTGTAGGTATTGTCTTTACTGCCTTGATGGGTGCTGCCCCATATTTCGGTTCACAGGGCTATATTTTCTTAGCGATGATTTTCACTATCGGTACCATTGGTTTCACTGGTGGTAATGTCATCTACTATTCATTCATGCCCTACATGGCAGATAGAAAATGCCAAGATCATGTCTCAACATGGGGATATATGTACGGATTTATGGGTGGCTCAATGTTACTCATTTTCCATCTAATCGTGTTATTAGGTAAATTCTGGGATACCAACTTCACACTTGCGGTTATCTTTGTAACCTCTTCACTATGGTGGTTAGGCTTTGGAATGGTGATGTTCAGATGGACTCCTGAGCCAGAGATCGCTTCAAACCATGAATGGGAAGGCTTTGCTAAAACTGCAAAGAGTGCTTATTCACAAGTTTTCACGACTTTGAAAGAAATTCGCAAATTCAAAGTGTTAGGATTATTCTTATTCGCTTACCTTCTATTCTATGATGGAGTGAATACAATTGCAAGTATGGCTGCTGCCTTTGGTGAATCAGTATTACGTCTAGACCCTAGCATGAATATTATGTTACTTCTCACTGTCAATATTGTTGCAATCCCGATGACCTTTGTTTTCGGTAAACTTGCTGACAAGAAGGGCACAAAATTCGCATTGGTACTAGCACTACTAATCTATTGTGTTGTATCGGTTACTGCGGCAGGTTTTGCCCCTCTGGAATTAGAAGGTGAACAAAATGCTGAACGTTTTGACTTCCAATTCGAATTTGATGAAGCAACAGATAATTACACATTGACAACTCTTCAAAATAGAGGATATGAAGGTTGGATCAATAACGACTCAGCAGGAGATGCTGCATTCAGAGATGCCTTCCAAGAGAATTTCCCAGAAACAGATTACAGTGTGGAGGATTCGGGAAGTAGTACATTGATGAGTGGATTATTAGCGATTCTAGTTATTTTGGGAATATTAGCCATTTTGGGTAGCGGAATAATTTGGATTCAACAACAGGACAAAGGATTTTTGCAGGGATGGAAAGGAATCCTTGTTGCGTTCTTATTCGTAGGAGTCGGAATCTTTGGAGCATCATTAATGGCAGGTTCAGCATCAATTGCTGATGCAGAGAAGGTAGATTCGATTACCCAACAGCAAGCGATAGATTTGGTTGCTTCTTTCAATGAAACAAGCGATCACCGTTTCTCAATCATTATCATTGGTGGTAATGAATCGATTGCAGGTGCGTTTGAAGTTGGTGACAGCCATCCGTCAATTGTTGACCAAGGTGGACCAGTTGATGGTTGGGCCTCAACAATGCGGGATAATGTGTGGGCACCATTAGGAATTGGCGTATCTATGCAATGGATTATTTTGGGATTATTCGTTGGTTGTGCAATGGGTTCAGCCGGTGCTCAAGCACGCTCGGTATTCTCTCAACTAACTCCAAAGTCACGTACTTCAGAGTTCTTCGGTTTCTTTGGTTTCCTCGGTAAATCTGCTGCAATGATCGGCACATTCTTGTACGGAATTGCCAGTTCAACATTTGACAGCCGTGTCGCGATTTTGACCATTACCATTGTAATTCTTATTGGAACATATATGGTTACTAGAATCGATATGGAAGAAGGTATTAGAGTAGCTGAAGAAGAAGATGCAAGAGCATTGGCAGAAATTGAAAAGTCAAATTGAGAGAATAATTCTCATTGCTTTTGCTGGCGATAATCAAGTATCTATTGTGATTAATAGATAGCAACCTATTCAAGTGGGCTTGATGTGACAAGGCTGTGCGCAGTGCGCACGCTGGATGTGTTTTCATTGAGTGTACAAAAGTCAGCCTATCGACAACCCGTTACTCCGGAGGGTCTCAAAGCCATTGAAAATGGAACTTTGACTTGGCTTGATGACGAGATGTATAACAATCTTAACACAGGTGTTCTAGAACAGTATCTAGAGGAAAAGAATATTCAAGAATCATTCGCAGTATCTCATTGGAGTACTAGTAAAGTTATGATTGGAATTGCCATAGGGGCGATTTTCTCAGGAGTTACCGCCTATATCGGTCTGAAGTTAGGTCTAGCGATTTCTGCTGCTTGGTACATCGCTTACCTGCTTGGAATGGCAATGCAATGGAGTCCTTCTGAAGTTAACATTGCGACATCCGCTACAACTGGTGCAACCCATGCTTCAACCGGTTTTATTTTCACCTTCCCTGCTATTTTCTTATTGGCAACCAAACCTGAGTATTTCTTGGCTTCTGGGCCACTGATCACCCTCGATGCTGGACAAACATTCACTCTCGCCTTTATTGGAATTGTAGCAAGTATGTTTGCTGGATTCCTCGGAATTATGTATTTCATTATTTTTAGAAGGGTTTGGTTGGTTGAAGATCCTCTACCATTACCTGGATTTGAAGCGACATTGAAAATGTTAGATATTGCCAGTGACGTCAGTACAGGTGCAGTTGAGCATGCAAGAGATTCTCTAAAGACGATTGGAATATGGACCGTTTTAACAATGGTCGGATTATTCATTGTCGAATATCCATTGATTTGGATGAGCGATAAAAAATTATCAGTACTAGATTGGTTGGCTGAGACAATCCATATCAAGGGTTATGGTCTAGCTACATTCTATTCACACGGAAAATTACATCAACCATCAGGAATAAATTCAGATGGTTCTTCTATGAATTATACACATTGGACTGAAGATACTTACAATCCATTCGCTTACACATATATTGGACTTGCATTAACTCCATCGATGTTCGCAATCGGTTGGTTCATGAAAACAAGAGTTGCATTCTTAGTCAATTTAGGTACAATCGTTGGATGGTTATTCCTCGTACCTTTGGCGGTTGCAATGAATGTGCCAATTTATGATGCATTAACACAAACCAACAAACCAATTCAAGATTATGCTGCTGACCCTGGTGGATATCCATTACAAATGCTGGCTTTCTCTAAGTATGTTCGAACAATAGCGATAGGTTCTATCGTAGGTGGTGGAATGTTTGGATTGGCCAAGATGTACAAAACATTCCTTACAATCTTCAAGGATATTGGAGCTGCTTTCAAGGGTGAAGGTAGCCAAGAATACATGCCGGACAAGGGATGGTATGAATGGCCACTAAAACATATTCCAATCTTTATGGCAATTACTTTCATGGCTATGATTATTATTTTCGCAATTGGTGGCTTCTCAATTGCTGCTGCTTTAGTATTCGCAATAGTTCTTATTTCGACAACATTCTTGCTTGGAGCAATCGCTGTTAGAGTCATGGGTGAAACCGGAATTGAACCAGTTTCTGGAACTTCATTTATCGTTCTGCTAATGCTTTTGGGAGTGTTTTTGAATGCTAAAGACTTCCTCAACCTAACCACAGAAGGTGCTGTGCTACTAGGTCTGGTTGGTACAACCGTTTTCGGCTCTGCAATCTCAATGTCTGGAACAGTCATCGGCGATTACAAGAATTCATTGTATATTGGAAATCGTCCATATCACATTTCTAAAGGAAATATCATGGGTGTTGTGCCTGGGGCAATAATCGGTGCTGGTGTTGCTATCTTCTTGTCTATCCAACTAGCGGAAGGAAGAATAGATTTGATCGCTCCTCAAGCAAATGCATTTGCTACATTCTCTGTAATATTTGCAGAGGGCCAAGGAGACTTAGGTCTACTCGCTATCGGATTCTTGCTTGGAATGTTCGTAGAATGGTCTACCGGAATGGGTACTTCTTTCGGACTTGGAATGTACCTAGACATTCCACACACACTACCAATGCTAATTGGTGGTGTTGCTCGTGACCGATGGGAAGACAAGAAACTAACTCCTCGTATTGACAAAATAAAAGAGGAATCCGGTACTACTGTTGCTGAAAATCAACGTGCACTAATCTTGCTTGGCACCTTCATGGTTGCAGCAGGTCTGTTGACTGGAGAAGCATTCTTCGGTACTGAATCAAGTATTCTTTCCTTTATTGATTCGCTGTGGACGCCAACTGAAGGAAACATGAGTGGTACCTTCTTTGGAATTGCAAATTTCGGCGATTCTACTGTTTGGTTTTTCACTCGCATGATTGGATTCATTGGACTTAATGTCGCTATTGGATTTACCATTTATTCACTATTCAAGCGTGCTGGTGTCATCGGCGGAAAATCTGGTGATGCAATATTAGAAGCTTGAATTTGAGTGTGATCTGATGGGAAAACAAGCGACCCCTATTTGGGTATGGGGTTTGTTAGTTGCAGCGGTAATCGGTGTTTCGAGTGCAGGAGCAATATTACAGCATTTGGAAATTCCTCCATTGCTTAAGGCCAGTTGGAGATTACAAACCACATCACTTCTGTTAGCACCACTTGCCTTCTGGCAATGGCGTTCTATGGACCTTGAATCGCGTAAACGAGTATTTGCTCCTCAAACACAAAAGGTGGTTTGGTTGAGCGGATTGGCTCTTGCATTACACTTTGGAACTTGGATTCCAAGTTTAGACAAAACTTCGCTTACTCATTCACTGTTATTTGTGACTGCGCATCCTTTGGTAATAGTAGTGGGAATGATATTTTTAGCAAAACTAATGACAAACCACAGAAATCCCACTTCATTCGAAATAATTGGTGCGATAATGGGTGTCATGGGGGCAGGAATTACATTACTTGACCAAGGTGATGTACAAGGTTCTCATGTCGTAACGTTGTGGGGAGATTTCCTTGCATTCTTAGGAGCGATATTTGTAGTCGGATACATCGTTTGTGGAAAAATCTTGAGAACTTGGATGCCAATTTTCATCTATGCCTTCCCAGTAACTCTAATCGCTTCCTTATTACTAATTCCAGCCTCATTAATTCTCGAACCAAGTGCCAGTGAGTTTGGAGTATTTGGTTGGATTAGTATGGACCACTTACCTTGGTTCTTGGTTCTGGCATTTATTGGTGGACTGCTCGGCCACACCGGTCTCAACACTTGTCTAAGGTATATGTCGCCTCTAACAGTTTCAACTTCAGTCACCCTTGAGCCGTTGCTAGGATCTCTAATCGGTTGGTTATTTTTCGATACTGGAGTTCCTGGATTTTGGACTTGGATTGGCGGACCAATACTAATTGTTGGACTCTTATTTGTGATAGTTGGAACTCCAGAAGAGACCAAAACGCTGGCGAAGGATGAAGGACAAGATTCTAGCGCACTAACATGAGGGACTGCTATGACTTCACTTTCAAACAATCAACAACCAGAGGCAGGTTGGTTATTGTTGACCAATGATGATGGCATTGAAGCCATTGGTTTTCGTTTGCTTGTACAAGCATTGCACCAAGCAGGACATGCCATCATCGTATTTGCTCCAGCAGAAAATCAAAGTGCTACAGGCATGAGTATCAATCTCAATACATCTATGAAACTACGACAACGTTCTGACCTGATTTCTGAATGGGGGTTGTGCAAAGATGATTCTGCTGCCCCAATTCACCTGTATGAATTGGATGGCAGACCATGTGATACAGTAATCGTTGCATTGGATGGAGGTCTTCAAAGATTAATCCCAGACATCGAACCACGTTTGGTAATATCTGGTGTAAACCTAGGACCTAATCTCTCTCAAGATAGTTTACACAGTGGCACTATGGGTGCTGCAAGGGAAGCAGGATTGTATGGTATGCCAGCGATTGCAACTTCCTTCGCTTCGTTTGATCAAGAAGGTATTGAACATGCAATTACTGCTACTGTTGAATTAGTTGAATTAGCACTGAAAATTCTGCCGGTAATTCCTGAGAACCGATGCCGCCCTCATATTGATATTACTGCAACACACATTTCTCGCTGGCCAGAAACCCCACAACATCCTGCTTGGGAAAGTGATCCAATCTCAGCCCTAAGGACTGCATTTAGACATGGTGAATTAATGCTAAATCTCAATGTTCCTCCTCAATGGGATGGGACTTGGGCAACCACTCGTCTTGGATTACGCTGGTATCGCAATGCTGTGATGTTTGAAGAGGGTAGTGCGGACGGGCAACTAAGTGGTGAAACAGCAACTTTTAAGATCGCAGGAGCACAAATTTACCACGATCCAATAATTCTAGGAGATTGTGATGCTATAGCAGCAAATAAAGCCAGTATTTCTTGTATGCCTACCTGGCCACAAACACATCCCTTGGCATTGGATGACAAACTTCTAACTTGGGCCTTAGATTTCTGTGATGGTGGAACACCCAATTGGCTTGTTGATTAATATCAGAACAAATTACAAATTTAGTGATACGCCTTCATCTATTAAGAAGTGACAAATTGCAATCGCTAAGTGACCCTGTAACCATTCTTCACCTAGTGAACGAGGGATTGTATTTTCAAGCAATAGTTGAGACTCAGTAAGTGGCTTATCATCACTCAAAATAAATGCAATATCAATGCCACTGATTTCAGTTTCATCCCACTCTCCTACTGCTTTTGATAGGGGTTTACTCTGTTGCGGGATTGCACTATCTGCACTCCACAACCTTGGAGCAGCAGCATCTAGGCGAATTATTGTAGAATCCTTCCACTCTGTAATTGTACTTTCAATATCTCCTCCACCATCATAGATTCCATCTGAGCGTTGTAACCATTGACCTCTTGCAGGAGTTGGTAACTGGATCACTTTGCCTATTTGTCCTGCTACAGCTCTTTCTTCTGCATGAACTCCTTTCAATTCTGAACCAACGAATTTTATTCTTCGAGCTGGACCTGGTCCACCATGAAGATGCAAGATGATTTCACTATCTCTTCTCATTCCATGACTTGTCATCAATGCTGACATCAATGCTCGAACTAAAACATCCATACGCCCAGCAGCACCAGCCATATCATTCAAAGGTAATTTTCCTTGAGCCATTGCTCTATTGCCAATAATTGCGAATCTTCTCATCACAACCACCTATTCTATAGAATCAATAGCCTCTTTCTACAAAGGTTTGAATTGCATCACACATCTTCTTTTGATCCTCTAAAATGAAATGAGCACCATGTGTATCAACCAAATAACCACGTGGTTTTTCTGGGTTTCCTAAGTCTTCTAAGCGGTTTGCGATTACAGCCGTCATGCCCGAATTCTCTATTTGGGCAACGGCTCGATAAATCAAATCATTTTGTTTTATTCCGCTTTCAAGTTTGAATCCTATTCTAACTGAATCAGAACACAACTCTTTCAAAAGTTGAATATGCTTTGCTCCTTCGACCAAATCAACTTGCAAACTACCTTGCTGGCTAGCAACCTTGCCCTTTGCTGGGTTGGCAACAATATAGTCTAAAACAGCAGCACAATGAATCCATGCATCAATATTATCCTTAGCAATAGCCATTAGTTCTGCTAACATATCATCAGCATCAGGGGTTGAGATAATCAATGGTAGCCAACTTGGTATTGGGCATGACACAACTCCTGTAACACAAGTAACATCATGTCCTAGACGATAAAAATGATCTGCTATAGCCAATCCAGTAGCACCACTACTTGTATTTTGGACAAATCGGATATCATCAATTGCAGAACGAGTAGCTCCCAGTGTAACGACAATTGATTTTCTTTTTGGCTTGATTCTATTAACGAAATGAGCAAACTTTGCAACTATTTCATCATGTGAAGGTGTTTTCTGCTTACCCTCTACATTTGGCCCCCAGACAACATCAGCACCATGTTTCCTTACTTCTGAAACGATATCATCGGTAATAGGGTCACCTGCTAAATCAGAATGCATACTTGGTATCAACATAGTCGCTGTATTTCTGCCTCTAGCAGCTGACAGTGCCATTAGCAGTGGTCCATTATTGAGGCCATGAACGAAACCGGCCATCAAATTACGAGTGGCTGGTGCTACCAAAATTCCATCAAACTCATCGAGGGCTGATAAATCTCCATCCCAATCGGTAATGACTTCGCATTGACTAGCCCAACGAACTGCTAAAGGAGTAATGATATTCTGAGCAGATTGAGTCATTATAACAGTTAATTCAGCACCATGACGTCGTAACTCTCTTGCTAAACGAACAGTATCTACGGCTGCTATTCCCCCAGAAATACCCAATACGATTCGCAGGCCGGCAAGGCTAGAGCCGCGAATCTCGACATCGGTATCCCGTATCGCCATGACACTGCCAAACAGAACTTGCTCAAGACCCCTTCGCCGTTGATTTAAAGCGATTACAACCCAAAACGAGCCAATGTTTGAAGACGGTGTTGCCTGCCCAGCAAATAATGACAGGGGATAGGGGCGGAGAAATAATCCCAGCGGGGATTGCTCCATCAAAAATTACTTCGACACAAAATACCTTTGCTAGGGTTCATCGAGGTACATCATTCATCTTAGCCATTGACACATTGATCATAGTAATTTTTCTTTCAAGTTTATTTGACGCGTATCTAGTGGGTCTCGGAGCGCCACAATTAGCACAAGTCATTATAATCGTACCAGCGATTGTAGGTGGTTTGGTTTGGACTGGTTATCGAAGGCAGAAAGGATGGGCATATTGGCCAGCAGCAGTAATTATTTCGCTTGCAGCGTTATTCTTTGCATTGCTTACTCTTTACGATGCATATTTATTTATTCAAGGAAATATGGGTAGTTTGCTTATGGCAATATTACTTGGTTGGGCTACTTTTGGTTCAATAAGAAGAGTCCGGTTTCATTTCCACCCAGGATATAAGGCTGCATTTTTCGGAGAGGGTGAAGATGATTCTATGGATCTAGAATTAGAAGAAGGTGAAATGTTCGCAGCCTGTTCTAGTTGTCTTGCAGTTTTGGCTATTAGGCCCAATATGCTTAGTTCAGATGACAGATGTCCACATTGCAATAACAAATTAGTTAGCGAAAACACTGCAGCAAAATATAGAGAAGAAGAATAATCAATCTTTGATTATTTGACACTTTAATCCATAGCGAATAAACGCTTCTTGAGCATATATCCGTCTAATAGTAAATTGAACTTGATCACCAATCTTAGGATTATTATCTTCATCATCGACCAATAGGAATACGCCTCTAGGTCCTTGTTCAAAGCGGATAAATACAGTAGTGATTCCACCTAGCAGAGGTGCTCTAATTGAAAACTCAGAAGGCGCACCTGCTGCTGCAAGTTTAGTCCAAGACTCAATAGTTGCACTCTCTTGTAAGGGAATGCTTGCTTGGGGCATTAGATTACCCTTTCCATCCATTTGCCGAGGTGGCCATATCAATTCCCCATCCACTTGTTGGCTCATTAAGTTAAGTCTTGCAGCAGCACCCTCTTGGTATTGTTGCTGTGAAATATATGCGCCTTGAGAAACATGTTCAGGCAGGCATTCCTTTTCCCAAGCCAAGGTGATTTGTTGGTGAAACTCTTCATCAACTTCTAAACCACCCTCTGGCTCCCATAATTCGACATCACAATCAGTTTTGCAAACCACCACTCTTGCATCATCACTAATGCACAAGTCCCAATCTGCTGTAAGTTCATCAGAATCATCATTGGATGTTTGCATTACTTCAACACCGGTGGCCATGGAAATAATTGAGGCTTCAACATCGTTAAGTGCGTTGATAGAATTTATTTGAGATCCTTTACTCTGCAGTAATTGAATGGCTGCGACCGCCAAAGTAGTGTAATCGGAATCAGCTCCAAAAACGCAATCATCTCCCAAATACCAAGGGGATTGTACAACACACGAATCTTCTCCTATACAGGCTAGATAACCTTTCCAAACAATGGTTTCTTCATCCATCATCTATCCCTCCCAAATATATGAACAGCGCATGTAGCACCAGAACCGCCAACGTTGTGGGTTAATCCAATTTCAGCATCACGAATTTGTCTTGCTGATTCAACAGTACCTTTCAGTTGCTTGAATACTTCAACTGCTTGTCCGGTACCAGTAGCGCCGAGAGGATGACCTTTTGATTTCAATCCGCCACTTGGATTAATTGCAACATCACCTTCATTTCTTATTCCTCTACCTTGTCTAGCAAATAATCCACCTTCACCTCTATTAGCAAAACCTAGATCTTCTGTTGCCATTAGTTCAGCGATGGTAAAACAATCATGAACTTCTGCTAAATCGATGTCGGTTGCTGAAACTCCTGAACTCTTGTAGGCTTGGGCCACCGCCTTTTGAGTCGCACTCATTTGAGTGATGGAGTGTCTATCGTGCAGGGCTAAGTGGTCTGAACCAGCACCACTACCTTTCAACCAAATCGGGTCATCAGTAAACTCTCTAACAACATGATCAGCAGCTAAAATTACACAAGATGCACCATCTGATGTAGGACAACAATCGTACAATGTCAGAGGGTCTGCAACCATAAAACCGCTAGCAGCCTTCTCAAAAGATACTTCTTTGCGAATATGAGCAAACTCATTTTCAAAACCATGCATATGATTTTTGACACTTATGTTGACAAGGTCATCGTGGTTAGAATCATATTCATGAAAATGCCTTCTTGCCATCAGAGCATAAGTGCCTGGGAAAGTTAGCCCCGCTAATCGTTCCCATTCTGTATCACCTGAGACACCGAGCCAGTATCGCTTTCGCTCAGCGCTGAGGTCGTTCATTTTTTCAATACCACCAGCTACTACGATATCTGCCTCTCCGCTTTTTATTGCCATCATGGCATCTCTTAGTGCAAAACCAGATGAAGCACAAGCATTCTCAACTCTTCTAACAGAGCAACCCTTCATTCCAGAGTGTTCAGTCAGTATAGCAGCGGTGTTTCCTAATTGGCCTCCACCGAATGCAACGCTACCAATAAAAGCTTCATCAACTAAATTGGCCTCAAAATTATTGTCTACTGAATTGAATGCATTTGTTGCCGCTTCGGCCCACATTGCTTTGAGTCCGAGTGGATGATTTCCATACTTGGTTTGGCCCGCACCGATTACAGCGACATCAACCATGACACGCCGAGGGGTATTAGGCACTTGATAGCAACGGTTGCCAAGTAATAAAAAGTACATTTGAGAGGAAAATCGCACCTTATTTCTACAAATAAACGAATGAGATTAGCCATAGACTCTATGAAGGGGTTTCTAACGCCCTTGTATTATGCTGCGACAATGCAGAAAACACGGACACTTCAGTGGCGCTAATTGCCCTGTTTGTAATGAAGAAGGAAAATTCATCATGAGCGATAGAGAATCGAACTCCCTAGGCCGCATGTTGGCTCTGGTTCTTCGTCACGCTCCTGAGAAATTTAATGTTGAAATGGATATCAATGGATGGGTAAACTCTCGTGAGTTATCAGAATCGATTGCTAAGCAACGCCGCAATTATCACTGGCTACGTGCATGGCACTTCGAGGCTATTTCAGATGCTGATGAAAAAGGACGCTACCAAGTTGAAGGTGAAATGATGAGGGCAACATATGGGCACTCTATTGAACTTGAGTTAGATCTACCAACTGATGAAATTCCTGAATCTCTTTACTACCCTTGTGAAGAAGGACAAATCTCTACTCTAATGGAGTTCGGAATACTTGCTGGTGACAGAAATCATGTTCACTTATCAAAAACAATAATCAATGCATTGGAAGCAGGTCATGTCAGAATCAGCAGACCATCTATTGTAGAAATCGATACAGTTCGTGCAGTTGCAGATGGGCACATCATTTACCGGGCAGGAACTACTGTTTACCTGGTTGATGAAATCCCTGGAGAATATCTTTACCAAGTTGAATCTGATGACCCATCTATCGAAGAAACCTTCGCACAATGGGAACTTGAAGAAGCAGAAGCGGCTGTTGCGGCAGAAGAAGCAGAAGCAGAAGCGGCGGTTGCGGCAGAAGCAGAAGCGGCTGCTGCGGCAAACGAAGAAGAGTGATTTGCCAATTGTAACTTTGTGATCAAACTGTTTTTAGCAGTTTGATACATTGCAGAATTGAGATTGATGAATGCAAGACTTGATAGAAACTCAAGTGTGTGGAGTAATTATGGCAGGGTTCGGCGGTATGCGCAAGGGGCGCAAAGAAGCAGCGGATAATCTTGGTTTTACCGAAGAAGGAGATTGTCCTCGCTGTGGTGGTAAGTCACAAGATTCTACAATGGAGGGATATCTTCAATGCGAATCCTGTAACCATGAATGGTCAGACCCAAACCATGTCGCTACAAGAGCTCCCCCTCCACCGCCAGAGCATAGAAGAGATGCGGAATTAATTGATGAGTTCAAACGTGATATGGAAAGTGGCCGATTAGCAGATCTTTTGGGTGTGGAAAGTAACCTTACAGAGAAACAAGAATCTTCCCTTACTAGACTGGAAGATAAATGGATGAGTGGCATGCAAGGACACTTCAATGCTGCTGTTGAGGAAAGAAAACCATTGATGATTAATTTTGATGATGATGACAATATAGTCTCTACTGAAGTAGCGGCACTAACAATTGTATCAAATGGGTTTGACGGCGGTGAAGAAATCCGCCTTGAATATCCTGCACTAGGAACAGAGTTCTATTCTTACAATGAACGCTCGCCAACAGGCTGGAAGCGTGGACGTAGTGCTGAAGACACTGCACGTTCAATAGTCAATGTTATCAATCGCTCTAGTAAATTGGTTTATGCCAATTTAGAAGGCAATAGAATCTCCTTTGAACTAAGAGAGAGTCATTTGAAAGCAGAGTCATTGGTTTTATTCGTTGATGACCCAGGTGGTACAGACATTGTTGCTGAAAAGGGTGGAGTAATTTTAGACGCAAGGAATGTAAAAGACTTCAATGATTACAAGACAGTAGTTGCTTTAGTATTGGAAGATGGAATAATTTCTCCAAGCGAAGATCAATTATTATGGGCAATGCGCCAACAATTAGGCATCGATGATTCGTACCATGTCCAAATAGTAATGGAATTATTCGGTGATAAGGCCCTCAAGGAATGTACTAGCTGCGGCAAGATGGCGGAATTACACCCCGAATATGCTTCTTGGTTCTGTCATCATTGTGAAGTTTGGTGTTAAATCTAGTCTTTTACACTTAGTATGGCATTCTATAGAAATTAATTCTGATTACGAATATTCTATATTTGTATAAAATTGACTTTACAATCAATCATTTCGGAGGCATTCTTCATAAGGTGGTTCGCAATGCCAAGTAACAGGCGAGTATCATGGCTGATGATGTATTGTATATTGGAATTGATTTGGGAACTTTTAGAAGTGTAATGGTATCTTCTGATAGTCATGAAGAAGAAGAGCTTACGGTTATTGGGACACCAAAGGATGCAATCGCAAAGAATTTCCTAAAGCGCGATGTATTATTTGGCGAAGAAGCATTGAAAAATCGCCTTGCCCTAAATCTATATCGTCCATTGGAAAAGGGTGTAATCAAGGATACATCTGAAGATAGAAAGCACATCGCTGATTTCATTACTCACTTAATCGCTCTTGCAGACCCTGAAGAATATAACCGTGTGGTTTCGGTCATCGGTGCACCTGCAGAAGCAAGTCACGTAGATAAAACTGCAATTTTTGATGCTGCAGCAGGTTCAGTAAACGCTGCAATGATTATTTCAGAACCGTTTGCAGTCGCTTATGCACTGGATATGATCGAACATACTCTTGTCATCGATATCGGTGCAGGTACTGCAGATTTATGCCGTGTATACGGAACTATACCTGGTCCAGGTGACCAAATGCATACAGGACATGGCGGAGACTTCGTTGATGCTGAATTGATTAAGCAAATTCAAGCAAAGTATAACGGTGCACAAATTACCAAAGATATGGCACGTCGCTGGAAGGAACAATTCTCATTCGTTAGTACTTCAACACCTAAGAATCCAGTAATGGTTGACTTTTCAATTGAAGGTAAGGCAATGACATTGGATATTACTGATTGTATGCAAGCAGCTTGTGAATCAATCGTTGACCCAATCGTTGAGAATGTCAAGACTCTAATCGCAGACTCAAACCCAGAGTTCCACGATCAATTCCGTGCTAACATGGTTTTAGCAGGCGGCGGTTCAGGAATTAAGGGTCTAGGTGCAATGATTGAACGTAGACTTTCTGATATGGGCGATGTAAATGTTCATGTTGTTGATGACCCAGTTCGCTTAGGAGCAATGGGCGGTCTTCGTTTGGCTATGGAAGTTCCAGAAGATATGTGGAAGAACCTAACATTGGCTTCCCGCTGATTCTAATTATTGATTATTAGAATTCACTTTTTCTTTCCACACGATGGACAGAAATTTAAATCTGCATCCATATGTGCACCACATTTTTCACAGTCAGAAGAGCTAAATTTTAGCGCTTCAGCAGTTGAAGTTCTTGGCGGAGTAGGATCTCCTTCTTGCGGTTCAATCAATCGAAGAGGGTCAATTCCATGTTCTTTCAATTCTAAGTATCGGTTTTTGAAAATAATAGTCTCTTGTAGTGTTGCTTCAATTTGCCACAAGCGTTTTTCACGTTCAACGTCATCAGAAATTGTTGCTGCATCATCAAGAACAGCTTGCAAGTGTCTCATGAATTCATCAATGCTCGGTCCTTCGCTCATAAGGTGGCCTCCATACGCCTTCCACATCAAACCTTTGCAATCTCAGTAACAATAAGGTAGTGAATCTTGTAAGTGGTACATAGTTTACAAAACGGCATAATTTGGCAATAAAACAGTATTAGTCATGTTTGTATTGGTTCAAGAGATTGCGTTATACTCATCATGTGGTGGCCTGTGGGAGTAATAATGCGTGACAAGGTTGTAGTCAAATGGGGTGGCGGCCTCATCACTGAA
>JAPKFC010000085.1 GCA_028821785.1 Candidatus Poseidoniaceae archaeon
CTACAACTTACACTCTCTGGGTCAACGATTCGGGTGTTTCTGATTCTGCTACTATTGACATCACCATAGATGAAAGCGTTTTAGACCCGCCTTCAATCTTGCCTGCTTCAATATCAGTAGTGCTGACCAATACTACAGCAATGACTCCAATCTCTTTCTCAAATAGTGGTGGAGTCGTTGATAGTTGGGAAGTAGATCCTGCACTCCCTGATGGTTTGTCACTCGCTTCTGGAACTATTAGTGGTACACCAACTACTGTACAAACAGCTGCTGATTATACTGTTTGGGCAAACAATAGCGATGGTGCTGATTCTGCAATAGTGACGATTACTATCAACGAACTGCTTCCAGACCCGCCTTCGATTTCGCCTGCTTCAATAACAGTCGTGTTGACTAATACTACGGCAATGTCGCCAATTGAATTCACCAATAGTGGTGGAATCATCGATACTTGGGAGATTTCACCAAGCTTACCATCTGGCCTCGCACTTGATACGAGTAATGGAACTATCAGTGGTACTCCGACAATAGTACAGGCTGCTTCTGACTATACCGTTTGGGCTAACAACACTGGAGGTTCTGATTCTGCAATAGTGACGATTACTATCAACGAACTGCTTCCAGACCCGCCTTCGATTTCGCCTGCTTCAATAACAGTCGTGTTGACTAATACTACGGCAATGTCGCCAATTGAATTCACCAATAGTGGTGGAATCGTTGATACTTGGGAGATTTCACCAGCACTATCACCTGGACTCATAATTAACAGTGAAAATGGAACGATTAGTGGAACTCCAACCACAGTTGAGAACGCAATCGCCTATACCGTCTGGGCTAACAATACTGGAGGTTCAGATTCTGCAATTGTGACGATTACCGTTAACGAACTGCTTCCAGACCCACCTGAGATTTCCTATGACTCGCCAGTAGTTCTCACCCGATATCAGCAAATGACACCGATTGTTCCTACAAATACTGGAGGAGACGTTGATACTTGGGAGATTTCACCTGCATTATCATCTGGACTCACCATGAGCAGTGTTGATGGAACGATTAGTGGAATCCCTCTCACTGTTGAAAACGCAATCGCCTATACAATTTGGGCTAACAATACTGGAGGTTCAGATTCTGCTGGGCTTTTTATTAGGATTGAAGTTGCTCATGAGGGGTTGGCTATATCCTCTCCAAATCTCACATTGGTAAGAGATAGCACAATGCCAACATGGTACTTCTTTTACATCGGCGATAATATCACCTCATGGGAAATTTCTCCAGACCTACCTCCTGGATTAATCTTTGATTTTGCCAATAATTCAATTATCGGCACACCTACAGAAATAATGGATGCTACTGTCTATACCATTTGGGCTAACAGTAGTATAATCACTGAAAGCATAAATGTCACCATAGAAGTTCTAGAAGATACTGATGGTGATGGACTGCCTGATGACTTAGGTGACCGTACTAATACTGGATTAATAGAAGATCTCGATGATGATGCTGATGGCATTTCTGATGAAGATGAATTGGCTTCTATTCCTTTGACCGACTCTTTACTGCCTGATACCGATGGTGATGGAAGATGTGATGGTGCGGTCAATGTTACTATCCGCGGTGTACAGATTTGTGAGGGTGGACCTGATTTATTCCCTACTGACCCTTCAGCATGGCAAGATACCGATGGTGATGGCGATGCAGATGATGTTGTAGGAGATTCAACTTCTGAACCACCTTTGGTGGAAGACCTTGATGATGATAATGATGGGCTTTCTGATGAAAATGAAACTATAGAAGGTTCATTGACAGACTCGAAGTTACCTGATACTGACTATGATGGAGTTTGTGATGGAGATATTGAGGTTTGGTTTAATGGAGTATTAATCTGTAGCGCAGGACCCGATGCTTTCCCTGATGACCCTACTGAATGGATTGATACTGATGACGATAAGATTGGAAATAATGCTGACCTTGACGATGATGGTGATCAATCCCCTGACATAGATGAGATGGCTGCAGGCACAGACCCCCTTGACCCGCTTGACTTCCCTACAGATGATTCGGATGGAGATGGATGGACAGATTCTCAAGAAGATTTCTGTGGAACTGATAAGTTAGATAACATGAGTATTCCAACTGATAATGATGCCGATTTGTGGTGTGACTCTGATGACCCTGACGATGATAATGATGAATGGTTTGACACTGATGAAGATGATTGTGGAACTGACTCACTTGATGTTAATAGCGTTCCAGGTGATGCTGATGGAGATGGAATCTGTGACAGTCTTGAAGTTGTAATTCCAGATCTTGATGATGATGGATTCCCATGGTGGCTATGCTTCCTCTTCTTGATTCTAATAATAATCATATTACCATTGATATTGCGTTTGGTAAAGGATGCAGAACCAGAGAATACCACAATAACGCCAGAAGTTACAGGAACAGGTCTTATTGAGGACCCATTCATTCTAACTCCGGTTGAAGGAATTGATCCAGGAGAAATTGTTCTCAGTGAGGAAACTATCACTATTACCAATATGTCTCCTGAAATGAAAGTACCTATTGTTGATTTGAACCAAAGCGACAATGGCCGTAGATTCTTGATGGTGGATGAAGTGATTAGCGAAGAAGGAGTTTCAATGATTGTTGCTAATGAAGAAGGAAGTGTGGAGTTTAGATTATCCTTTGATGATAGTGCAGACCCATCTCTTGCTGGAGGAGACTATGATTCAATGCTCAAGGTTGGACGTAATTCTGTTTACTTTAAGTGGAATATTGCAGTTGATCGTGATCCAGATTATGTAAAGGATGTAGATGAAACTCTAGATGATGTCGACGAAGATGATGAAGTTCAATTAGATTCAGAAGAAAGCGAAAAGGCTGCCAAGAAGGCTGAAGATGCAGAAGCAAAAGCTGCCAAGAAGGCTGATGAGGCTGAAGCAAAAGCCGCTAAGGCTGAGTTAAAGAAGGCTGAAGCATCTATGACTAAGGAAGAAAAGAAGGCTGCGGGCATAGAACGTGTAAAGGCAAATGCTGCTAAGATTGACTTTGCTGCAATAGGTGTAGCAACAATGGATGATAGAGATGATTTGCAAGCTCTCAAAGGTGTCGGACCATTCCTTGAAGAGAAACTGAATGCTTTAGGTATCTACACCTTTAAGCAGATTTCCAAGATGTCTAGTGAACTTGAAGACCAAGTTAACATTGCAATAGAATTCTTCCCTGGACGTGTAAAGCGTGACCAGTGGGTAGATCAATGCAAGGCAATTCTCAATGATGAGTGAAGAAGAATCAATCCAATGAGGATTGATTAGAGCCAATTGATTACTTGCGTAAGCAATGTACACTTAATGTAAAAAGTAAAGTGATACGAGAATTAAAAAAGGGTGGAAACGGGGGCCGAAGCCCCCGTTTCCGGGTTTCTTAGGAGGTGATCCACCTGCAGGTTCCCCTACAGGTACCTTGTTACGACTTAACCCTCCTTGTC
>JAPKFC010000052.1 GCA_028821785.1 Candidatus Poseidoniaceae archaeon
TTGACTGGAATTCATCTCATCGAAGGTTTTGATAAATTACCCATCTTGTCATTGCTCTCCTATACATTATACTCAATGAGTATACATGCATTCCATATTCCATTGGCTGTATTAGTTGCTCTTTGGTTAAGCCCTACAACAAATTTGAGAATAGAAGGGGGCGGGAATCGAATTCTAACACATGGATGGGATCCCCATCTTAACCAAAGAGTTGTTTTCACAATTATTGTTGCAATAATGTTGGCATTTTGTTCAGGATTGGTAATGATGATTGAAATGTCACAACATGATGAATTACGTCCAATTAGTAACTCTGATTTAGAGCTTAGAGAATCGCTAATATCTTTGCCAGAGGGTAGTATTGTTTACTCTGAAAACACACATTGGGGTCATTTATGGGATGTACCATCTCATATCCAATTAACTAGCATACCTACTTTGGGATTGGTCGAATTGGAATCTTCAATCCAAGCAGAAGTGACAACTGCAATCAAGTTAGATGATGTTGATTCGCTTTCAAGGTTGGCGATAACTCATGCGATTACCTCGCCAAGAGGAGTAATGCAATTCTATCTAGCAAAGTCTGAATATTGGAACCAGATAGAGAATATTGATTCTAGTAAAATGTGGCAATTGATGCCCAACGGCAATCAATCACAAAGTGATTTTATTGCAATTGGTGAGCAACACTGTATAACTTCATGTCAGCAAAGAACCGATACATGGAATTCTCAAAAGTTCCTAAATCCAATCTCAGTAAATGAAAAAAGAATATTTATTCAAGAAGGGATTGATTTAGAACTAGAATTTTTAAATGGATTTTCTAATGTAGAAAGTAATTCAACTACGATATGTGTCTTAATAGAGAGGATCGGCGATGTCGACTCTGCGATAACAACCTTAGGTCATGGACTAATTGAAATCAAAAATACCTTACAGCAAGGAAGCGGTTTTATTGAAGACTGCTTTTACATTGAAAATAATCAACTCTCCCCTAATATTGATTATTCAATAAAATGGAATGATTCTACTTCTTCAACGATGTGGGTAAATCCTACGGGACTCAGCGGTAGAGGAGATGTTGTTTTCGACCAATCGGGATTGATTTTGCACTGGATTGAACTGATAGAATGAGGCCTAAATAAGCGAAGGCATCAAAACCAATTAACATTCAACCAGTATACATGCCACACCTAACAGTGATGCTTCCCGCTATTGATGAAGCGGAAGGTGTGGCAGAAATTATTCCTAGAATCCCCCATTCAAAGTTAGAAGAAATGGGTTGGGATGTTTCAATAATGGTCGTTGATGGTGGCAGTTCAGATGATACTGTGAAAATCTCAAAAGCGCTCGGTGCTGAAGTCATTAAGCAACAAGGAACTGGTAAAGGTGCTGCAATGCGCTTGGGGTTTTTGCATTTTTTGAAATCAAAAAGTGACAGTTTAATCATGTTGGATTGCGATGGAACCTATCATCCCGAACAAATTGTTAACTTTGTCAAACTCTTACCAAATAGAGAAATTATCGTCGGTGACCGTTTGCGAGGCAGTATTGATGACGGTGCTATGACCCGGTTAAATTATTTAGGAAATCACCTATTAACTTGGTTTGCAACTACTTTATTCGGAGTAGGGACCAATGACCTCTGCTCTGGATTTTGGGCATTCAATAGAGAATCATTAAGCAAATTAAAATTGAACAGTATGAAATTTGAGATCGAAGCAGAAATGTTCACCTCTTGTGCTGTTGAAGGAATCAAGATTTCATTTATCCCTATAAGATACTCAAAACGACTTGGAAAAGCAAAACTTGGAAGTGTACCTGATGGGTGGATTATTCTTCGCAAATTATTGGTTCGTAAAATATTTCCAACTCCAGTAGAACTAAGATTAGGGGAAGGGAATTTGGTCATTAAGAACTAAATCCACTTTACAAACAGTCAAAGACAGCAATTCATTGGCTCATCTATGGCAAAGCGTCTATGTGCGGTACTAGGCGCTAGTGGACTCGTTAGTCAAAGACTGCAACAGCGATTGGTTAACCACCCTTGGTTTGAATTGGCTGCTGTCTGCGGTGGCCCCGATACTGCAGGAAAGGCCTTGCATACTATCGAATGGAAACTAGAACAAGAAAGGCCTGATATTTCAGATATTACTGTTTTGGATTTGGCCGATTCTAAAATATGTAATACATTGCTTGATCTTGGAGTTAGTATTGTATTCTCTGCAATTCCTAGTGAGATAGCGCAAGATGTTGAACCGATGTTGGCTGAATCCGGATTTGCTATATTCTCTAATGCCAGTGCATATCGGCGAGTTGATGGCATTCCACTGGTAATTGCAGAAATTAACCCACAACATATGGAACATTTTGCTGTTGATGGTTTGCCGATGGTTTGTTCAACCAATTGCACATTGGTTCCAATGGCAATGCCTCTGGCTCCGCTTAGTAAATTACTGGGAATTAAATCGGTTACTATGCGTAGCGAACAAGCCCTTTCAGGTGCCGGATGGAGATTATTATTCGATGAAAATGCACTAGCTGGAATTGTTGACCCTGAGATAGAAGATGAGGCAAGAAAAACTGCCAGTGAACTGCGCTATGTATTCGGAAAAACAAATGATGAACCTTCACGTAAGAATCCAAAGTCTTCTGTCCACATTACAAATGCTTCCATCGACACAGATATCAATTGTCAAAGAGTTTCAAGAAAAGATGGACATCAGGTATTCGTCACTGTTAAATTATTGAATCCAACTACCCTTTCAGAAGTAAAGATGTTAATGTCAACTTTCCACTCAACTCCCCAATTGCTCAATCTACCAAGTGCGCCGACTAATCCGATTCAATTGGTTGAACAAATTGATACTACTACGCATCTTTGGGCAGATGGTGAAAACTTCCCTCAAGATGTTGAACCGAGTAGCAATCTAAGAGCGGGAATGGCGATAACAGTAGGTAATCTCGAATTGATAAAGCCTGATCTATTATCATTTGAAGCGTATTCTCATAACACGATTAGAGGCGCTGCTGGCGGTGTTGTTTTGCTGGCTGAATTCGCCTTGAGCGAAGGTTATCTCGACTAACTGCTGCGACACTATTGCTAAAGGATGAGCCCTACTCCTAGGCATTGGTGCGGCATGGGAATCACAGCGTTAATTCCGGATATGACTATTGGTCAACTCATTGTAGAAGCTGAAGAAAGATGGGGCGAAATGTGGGATGACCAAGCCACAAGGATGAAAATCTTACTAATCCTACCACGAAAACAACGTAAATTATTGGAACTTCACGGTGATATGGTTGAGCACGGACAACCTGTGATTACTGTATTCCATCGTCCGCGAGCAGAGGCTAAATTATTAGAGGAACAAGGACTTGATGCAAGAGATGCTTCTTTCCAATTCGTAGATTTGGCAACACCTGACATGGGCCCTTGGTTACAACATTTGATAACGAGTGAAGGATGGTTACGCGGAACCATAGAGGTTAGTTCGGTTCCTTTCTCCATGGGTTTGCCAAATCAAAGACCTTTTGAAAGCGAGATGATGCTATGCTTTAGGCACCCTTCACTTCCACAAATTGAAACTTATTACTTGCCATTCTCGCCTTCTAGCATACCTGGGAAGTGTTTCGTTTCTTTGCCACGACGTCAAGCCGCAGAAATGGCTAGACAACAGGCTGAAGTTTTAGGAGTCGGGCGCTTACAGAAAAAAGTCAATATCGCAAAAGTTGAACCTGCTGCACAAAGTGTTGAAGCCCCTCCTGCCCCTGCCCCTGTGGCAATAGAAGTTGAATCAAATATACAGGCTATGACCGATGGATTCAATCAAGAGGTCATGGCCAGCGTTGTTGAAGAAGTTGCTGCCAATGATGAGATGTCATTTATTCCTTTACCAGGTGCATCCCCTGTTGCACCAGTTCTAGACAATGCTGTAGAACATTCAACCCTTGAATCATCATTTAATGAGTCACAACCTGCTGATGATGAGAATAGTGTTAGCCTTCCAGAACCTGAGGTTGAAGAAGTGCCAGAAATGTCTGATGTCGAAATTGAATTTAGAGAATTGGTAACTGGCCTAATGGCGGCGGGTATAGAACCTGCTGAAATGATGAATGACCCAAGATGGGAAGATCTCAGTGAAAGAGCATTGGCAATTGGATTTGAAACATGGCCTGTTTTCTTGCAATTAACCGCTATGGGATGAGTAGGTTCAAAATGGTCGGGCCACTGCATTGAATGAGGGAGAGAAATGGGTTTCTGTATCAACTGTGGACAACAACACCAAGATGGTATCCGTTTCTGCAGATTTTGTGGTAACCAACAACCAGGAGAACAACTCCTTGCTCGCCTTCGTTCAGAGGCTGAACAAATTCACTATCAGCGATTTTCTGCTGGACAACCTCACAATCAAAACAATACGATGGCGAGAGTTCAAGAAACGCGCCAACAAGCAGATCTTGCTGCTCAACAACGACACCAAAACCAACAATTTCGTCAGCCACGTTGGTGAATACAATGATGCGGCCAAAGCATCTGGCCATTGAATTATCAAAATTGATTCCTCATCCATGCTCAAATGTTGAACTTGAGCAATACGCAACAGAAGGTGACTTAGCAGCCTATTGGATGCTAGGTGTCGACCAATTAGACAATGTTGACGGGAAACATGTACTGGATTTATGTGCTGGAAATGGGATATTGGGTTTGGGCTGTCTTTACATTGGAGCAGGACGAGTCACATTGGTCGAAGCAGACCCACTCGCTGCGGAAATTGCGAGAAAGAATTGTCAGAATTTGAAATCCAAATTTTCTGCATCAACAACTGTAATTGAAGCATTTGTGGGTATTGATGAGATCGATGTTTCCGATGTAGACATTATCGTAATGAATCCACCATGGGGAGTTCAAAGTAAACGGGCTGACCGTGCAATATTACAATATGCATTTGACCAAGATGTTGAATCTATTCATGTCTTACATTCTGCAAAAGCAACTCACTTAGAATCTCTTGCAAAAGAGCATGGTTGGGAGATTGAAGGTGTATTAGAAAGTAAATTCCGCCTACCTCCAACCTATTCACATCACTCTAAAGGCAAGGCTTTCACCGAGATTATTTGCTGGAGATTCCATCGACCTGGTAATTCCAAAATACCAATTGAAGAGATTGATGATACTGAATGATATCCATTCACAGTATTGCATTTGTGACAAGGTTAGAACTCCATGCTGATGAGAGAGTTTGAAAAGGGGTGGGCTACCCCCCAACATTAGAGCGATACGATTTGAGTCCCTCATTGGGCCAAGTCTGCTTAAGGAATGATAAAAATGACGGCGAGCCTCGTCACCCCAGGAATGCAAGTGTCAACCACCTCAGAATGCGAGGCTGGTGAAGGCACAATTGAGAGAGATGGAACGATTATCTCCACAGTTATTGGACAATTTTCAATCGCTGAGGGCATCGGTTCAGTAGCAGCGACTAAGATGGTTAACAGTGTTAGTATTGGTGATACTGTTATTTGTGAAATCACTCGATTGAATGAGAAGAATGGGGAAGCGCAAATCCTCGTTATTGAAGGTCAAACTGGTAGCATAATCCCTGACCAATTATATGGTCAATTCCGTGTCACAGATTTGGTTGACCGTTATATGCATCAAACAAGTGATGCAGTTCGTCGCAGAGATATCTGCCGTGCAGAAGTCAAGCAGGTTTCACCAGTGGTCAGTATCAACTTTAGAGATAGAAATGATTGTGGAGTATTACACGCTATATGCCCTCCTTGTGGAAGTATATTAATCGCTGAACTAAATGGAGATTGGAATGTAAAGTGTCCAAATTGTGACTATCAATCTTTCAGAGCATTAGCAGATAATTTTGCTGCTGGATGGGCTGAACTTGAAACAGGTGCAAGTGCTCTGAACAATCCTGGAAAAAGATGGGGTAAGCAAGCTGAAACATTATTCGCAAAAGGACCATCAGGTCGTGCAACATTCATCGCTGCTGACGTTCGTGAAGACGGTCGTGAAAAAAGTTACTTCCGATTTGAAAGCGAAGGTGGTAGCGCTGGAGGACGTCGTGATAAGCCTGCACCTGGAACTCGTTTATTCATTGGTGGACTACCAAGAGATGTTACAACTGAGCAGATAAGAGATTTGTTTGAAAAGCACGGAATTGTCAAGGATTGTTTCTTACCTGCTGGTGATGGAACTGCTAACAAGGGATTCGGATTCATTACATTCGCAAGCAAGGATGAGGCAACCGCTGCAATCAGCGCCCTAAATAGCCATAAAATTAACGGGCGTAGAATTGCTGTAAAGGATGCTGATGATGATAGTAAGAAGGGAAATAACAAGAGAAAGGACCCTGAAGGAACTAAAGTATATGTTGGTAATCTTCCATTCAAAGCAACTGAAGAATCTATTAAAAAGCACTTTGAAGGAACTGCAACCGTTAACGGAATGGTTTTGGCGACTGATAAAAACACAGGCAAGCCAAAGGGATTTGCCTTTATTTGGATAGCTGAAGGTGACAAAGGTGAAGAGATCGTTGCCAAGATGAACGGTTCTGAATTGATGGGCCGTAAAATCAAAGTCGATATTGCACAAGGTGGGAAAAAGAGTGCTCCTGCTGCCAAAGGTGGAGATGGGAAACCTGCAAAATCCAATCGTGAACTTCAAGCAATGCGTGAGGAAGATCAAGATTCAAAGAAACCTCGCAGCCGCCCACATCCTAAGAAAGAATGATAGCGAACAGATATGAGTTGACGTCATGGTCGAGTCAACATCACCCCGATGGTTAGTCCTCGATGGTTATGAGGATGAGCCAGCTGCATTCGGCGTTCCTCCTTATGTTGGATTTCATATTCGCTACTTATGCGGAGTTCTTGAGCAAGCAAAAATAGAATATGATTACGTCACTATTGACCAGTGGCGCGATTTTATTCGTGTTGAAGGAGAGGAGGCTGCAAGTGCGCGATTGTCAAATGTTACTGGTCTGGCTTGTATTGCTGGTGCGGTTGTTCCTGGAAGGTATTTGAGAGGTACTCCGATTTCATTGAAGGAAACTCGTAATATTATTCGTCAATTACCTGCCCAAGTCCCTGCCCTATTCGGTGGATGGGCTATCCGTGGATGGCGTCAACAGGGTTGGAATCCATTGCGTAGTAACTTGTTTTTGGCTGTGCAAGATACCGACGCTACACTTTCCAATTTCTTACAATCTGGTCAATGGAAACATTGCCGTAGAACTGCCGAACAGTGGACTCTATGGGCACAATCAGGTGCTACTAGTAAGGCTGTAACTCAACATCCTGATTTAGGAGATGAAGAAAATAGAGGACCTCTTACCTATGAAGTAGAAGTTTACCAAGGCTGTGTTCGTTACAAGAGGGGTTGTAAATTTTGCATAGAACCGAAAAAGGGTATTCCGATTTGGCGGACACCAGAAGATGTCATCGAAGAAGTTCGTCTAGCCCATGAATCAGGTGTTGAACATGTTCGTCTCGGTGGTATGACCGACACATACACCTACATGGCCGATGGTGTGCAAGAACTCGAATATCCAATTCCTAACCCAGAACCTATCGCTCAATTATTGCATGGGTTAAGAGAAGATGAACGGCTTGGAATACTCCATACCGATAATGCAAACCCTTCTATTATTGCAGAACATCTTGAACCTTCTGAAGAGATTACAAAAACCTTGGTTGAAACTTTATCGGATGGTGCAGTTCTATCATTCGGTTTAGAATCAGCAGACCCTAATGTCCATCAAGCAAATTGGTTGAATTGTGATTCTACACAACTGAAGAGTGCAATTCGCCTCATCAATAAGCATGGCCGAGGACGTGGATCACGCGGATTACCAAATCTGTTACCAGGACTGAACTTTATTGCTGGATTAAATGGTGAATCTTCTGCATCATATGATCTAAACCTCAATCTATTACACGAGATTCGTAATGAGGGCCTACTGCTTCGTAGAATCAACATACGCCAAGTAGAAGGTGAAGGTTTCCAAGAGATATCACAAAAAGATTTCAATTCATTCAAAACAAGTGTTAGAGATAACATTGATGGACCCTTGTTACAGGAGTTATTCCCTTTGGGTGAAAAGTTATGCAATGTGCATTGGGAAACTCATGATGGAAGGACTCGCCTTGCAGCACACCAAACAGAAGCACATACAAGCAAAGATTGCCATGGTAAGGCGGGTATTTCTTTCGGGCGTCAAATAGGCGCATATCCAATACTGATTGGAGTTGAATACCATATTCCATTAGAAACTCAATCCGATATAATCGTTACAGGTCATGGTGCTCGTTCGATCACTGGGGTAGAAATTAATCTAAATCATAACAGTGTATCACAAAAACAACTTGAAGCGATTCCTGGTATTGGAGAGAAAACTGCTTGGAAACTAGTGAGTCAACGGGCTAAGAATATACGCAAAAATAGTAACTCTGGTGCTTACCAAAGTCCACAACAATGGTTTGATGCTACCAATGTTGATTGGAATGATGATTTTGCAGTGTTTTTTGAATAAATCCAGTTAGAGTCTCCATTGAGAAACCGGCCCATTGTTTAAGTGTTTGATGCCGCACTTAGCGAGTATGGCAGAGCAGCAGATGGCTTGGGAAAAACAATCCGACGACCGACAATGGAAGACACCTGAGGGCGATGACCCCCGAACTTTATACCAAATGCTGATGACCAGTGTTGGACGATTTGGAAAATTAGATTGTTTTGGATATATCCCTGGTGAAGGAATGGATAGAATTCATTTGGATTACAATACATTTGGAGAGTTATCAACTTCTGTTGCTAAGCAATTGAATTCAATCGGTGTATCCACAGGCGACCGTATTGCATTAATTCTCAACAATTCAGTAGAATGGGCTGCATTATCCTATGGAGCAAACGCAATCGGTGCAGCTTATACAGCAATGTATACTCACCAACATCCTGAAGAATGGGCATATATCTTGAACGATTCTGCACCATCACTTATCGCAATTCAAAATTCAGCAACATTGGACAAATTGGTAAAAACAATGCCAGCAGATGCTGCTGGTTGGCCATCCGCTGGAGTATTACTAATTGGTGATGAACCTGCAAATGAACTACCTCCGGAAGGAGTAACTGTCCACACATGGGCAGAATTTGTTAGTGCTGGACGTAGCGCTGGAGATTTTGAAATCGCAGATGACCCATTCGCACTCAACACATTGATTTACACATCTGGAACAACAGGAAATCCAAAGGGAGTAATGCTTTCTAATTGGAATACATTATCCAATATTCTTTGTGTACAGTCAACATTCACAATCTATGTCGGCGATAAGAATGCTGCGTTCCTACCTTGGGCTCACTCATTCGGTTCAACTTTCGACTTACACTGGATGATTCGTTCTGGAGTTCACATCAACTTGATTTCAGACTTGACAAGAATCGCAGATGAATGTCAAGAGATCAAGCCAGCAGTATTGATTGCAGTACCAAGAGTTTGGAGTAAGTTCTACGATAAGGTCAACAGTCAATTCGAAAGTGCGACTGGTTTGAAGAAGGTATTTGTTGGCAAAGCGCAGAAATCTGCTGCAAAGAGAATCGAAAAGGCTGGTGTCGAATGTGACGCTGTTGCACCAAGTGGCTTCTTTGACAAACTATGGGATAAGTTGGTTTGGAGCAAGGTACGTGCCCGATTCGGTGGAAACATCCGATTCTGTATGTCAGGAGCTGCTGCTTTATCCCCTGATGTTGCTTCTTTTATCCAAATGGTTGGATTCAATTGTTATGAAGGATATGGATTGACCGAAACCTCGCCACTTGTTTCAGCAAATGGATGGTCTGGTCCTGGAATGTCTAAGTTGAATACTGTTGGAAGAGTTGCAAATGGTGTTAATGTCATTATTGATACCGATGCATGGGATGACCCTGCTCGCCCAGATGAAGGCGAAATTATTGTTCAAGGACCAAACGTAATGATGGGATACTGGAATAATGAGGAAGCAACTGCTGAAGTCATAATGGAACCTGGTAAATTTAGAACCGGAGATTTAGGAAAATTAACTTCGGATGGTTATCTCTCTATTACTGGAAGAGTCAAGAGTCAATTCAAGTTGCAAAATGGAAAGTATGTATCTCCTGCACCTCTTGAAGAAAATGTCAAACTTTCACCATATGTGGAAGGCGCTGTCCTCGACGGAAGAAACATGGTCAAAACCTACTTGATTGTTCATCCTAATATGCATGCCCTCAAGACTGGTTTAACCGCTGCTAATGTTAAATTTTCAGGTGATGATGCTGAGATGTGTAAAGACCAAAATGTCAAGAATTGGTTACTCACTGAATTGAAGACCAACAATATGGTAGCACCTGCTTGGAAGGGATATGAAGTCGCTGGTAGTATTATTTTAGATCATGAAGAATGGACTACTGACAATGATTTACTAACTCCTTCAATGAAGGTAAAGTTGCGCAACTTGCTAACAAAGCACGATGATGCAATCAACAATCTTTGATTCAATAATCCTCGGTTAAGGCAGCGATTACATTCGCTCTCCAATCAGCACTGCCATTTTTATTTGCTAGTGGACTTGCTGGGCTTGGATGCCAGCAAGTAGAGATGTGAATTTGACGTCCGTCTTTGGAGAGTCCTTTACCAGACTTACCTGCGGAGAGAGCCTTTCTGGCTCTAGATTCTGCATACTTTCCAATTCCGATGATCCTATCCGCCTGTAAAATATCAACAACTTCTAGCAAATGTTGGTCGCAAGCATCCAAAATTGGTTTCATTACTGCTGTAGGTAATTTATCAGGAGTTAGATTTTTACCGCTTTCCCCCAACAATAAAAGTGGACAATGATTTACTACGAAAATATTGTCAAATGTATTCTCTACCGTTTTGTAATGCATTTCCATCAAACCCCAAAGGCGCTCACCCGACACTTCTTGTCGCTGTAAGGATAAACCTTCAATCGGTCGCTTTGGGTGAGCATTGCTAGGTGTTTGCAAACTATGAGGCTCGATTTCTAGGAATGCTTTGGCTACATCAGTAGAGCCGAATGGTACTCCGGATTGCGCCATACCCCAAGGACCTGGATTCATTCCCAGCAGAATTGTTTTTCCACCTCTTGAACCCCATTTGTTTAGATATTGTAAATGATGCTTCCAAGCATAATTAATTGGATTGGTAGCATGGCAGACGATTGTTTTTTGCTCGATTGTAGGTATTAGGGAATCGCATACTGCTGACAGTTTTTTCGCAGCATTAACCAACTCTGAAGCGATGTCCATGAAATTACTAAATGGGCAATCCTTCATCATCCTACCGATTCGACTGCTATTGCCAGTTATTACAGATTAACATCACCAATATTCCATAAAACAGCATAATTGTCGTTTGATTGTGATTAATCCGGACAAAATATTACCCATGACGGCATTTATACTATATACCGTCGTGTTTGAATGTTATGAAATGACTGAAGAGGCTACAGAAATGATTGCCATCAGCCGCAACGTTGCGGATGAGTTAGCAGGATCTGTACAAACCTCTCTTCTCTCCCTCACCCAGAAGCCATTAGGCATCGGAATTATTGGTGGTTCTATTACTGGAATTGCAAATAGTATTGTATTGGGAATCCCATTACTCCCTTCTATAATCGCTGGAACAATTCTTGGTTTTGCTGTCTGCTTGATATTCTGTCCTGGAATGAAAGATGAATTAGCATTGCGAAGAAAATTAGTAGCAGCTCGCTCCAATAATTTGTCCAAACGTGCAAGAATTGTTTCTGCTTTCACTTCATTTGATTGACAATTCAATCGCCATCTGAGTTTCTGGTTAAGCATTTGCTTTAAGAACGGGTGGCAAGGGGACTTGAATAGGGAACATCATGGTTCGAGAGTTAATCTGCGTCGAGAATATCGATAGAAGCTTTGGCGCGGTTGATGTTCTTCGCGATGTTAATCTATTGGTCAAGGACGGAGACAGGATTGGAATCGTCGGCCACAATGGTGCCGGAAAGACAACACTGCTCAACACAATCTCCGAGCAATCGCAAGATGCTGGTGACATTAAATTGGCTCCTGGAATTAGGCTTGCTTATCTAACTCAGATTCGCGATATAGATTCTAACAAGACTATCGAGGAAGAATTAAGCCGCAAAGGACGCCAATTTCAGGAACTAGAAGATGAAATCGCTGAAATTGAAGCGAGAATGATCGAGCCGGAATTTTATGACGGAGATTGGGAAGGAGTAATGGAACGTTATTCTGAACTTCAACAAATGCTTGCATCTAGTGGTGGCGGCAATGTTGCAGCAATCGCTAAAGGAATTCTCAAGACTTTAGGTTTGGATAAACATCCTATGGAAATGCCTGTTAGCAAACTATCAGGTGGCGAAAAAGCAAAATTGGCATTGGCTCGTCAATTGGTCGGTCTATCTGGAGTAGATGTCATGTTCCTCGATGAACCGACCAACCACTTGGATATTCAAACAACTGAATGGCTTGAAAAGTTCCTAAAAGAATTCAAAGGTGCACAATTAATCGTTTCTCACGACAGATTTTTCTTAGACCAAGTCTGTACTAGAATCGTTGAGGTGGACAACCTAAGAGCTTGGAATTGGAAAGGAAACTATTCTCAATTCGTTAAGCAAAAGGCTGAGAGTGCGGCTGCTTTAGGGGACCTAATCAAAAATACTGAAAAGAAGATTCAGGCTACAATGGGCGCTCTTGCACAAATGAAAAGAGCTAATAAATTCGACAAATCTATCTCTGCAAAACACAAGATGATTGAACGAATGCAACAAGAAGTAAAGTTACATAGAGCAAGAGTTCCTAAACAGCGTAAAGCACTGATAATGACTCTCGATGCAGTAGATAAAGCCAGTATGGATGTACTGGAGATCACAGATGCCTGTATGACTTTTGAAGGATTGGAAAAGCCGATATTACACAATCAAGATATAGAGGTCAGAAAGGGTGACAGAATAGGAATCGTTGGTGGTAATGGTCAAGGAAAAACTACTTTGTTAAAACTGATAAATGGTGATTTGAAATTAACCAGTGGTAAGAGAGATTTAGCACCAGGTTGTGTGATTGGATATTTCCATCAAGACCACGCAACATTAGACTTTGATCTAAGTCCTGTAGAGCAGATTACAGAATTGCGCCCAGATTTCAAATATGGAGATGTCCGTGCAGCACTCGGTAGATTCCAATTCACAGGCGAACAAGTTGATACCAAACTAAGTCAATTATCTGGTGGAGAAAGAGCGAGAGTGGCACTACTGAAACTACTGCTTGAAGATAATAATTTGTTACTGATGGATGAGCCGACAAATCACTTGGACATGGCTAGCAAGGACACTTTGGAAGAAACTCTGAAAGCCTATACTGGCTCTCTGATTACAGTTTCTCACGATAGATGGTTCCTCGACCAAGTAGTCAATCGTATTTGGGAATTACATGACGGAGTTATCAAGGTTTACTACGGAAATTATACTGATTATATACGCGCTAAGAAAGGGCTTCCACCATTAGCAAAAGACGAAGTTTCCTTTGTTTAATTTAACCAGCCCCTATAGGGGCTGTATTGATGAACTCAAAGCGGCAGGGATAAACATGGCAGACGATGATGGTTCTACTGATTCGGCTGACCAAGCCGAGGCGGGGCCAGTGTTCACAACAACTACTGGTCCAGTTCGCATCATCACCGCTGCATCTCTTTTTGATGGTCATGATGCGGCAATAAATGTCATGCGCAGATTGATTCAATCATCTGGTGCTGAAGTAATTCATTTAGGACACGATCAATCTGCAAAAGCAGTTGTTGATTGTGCAGTTCAAGAGGATGCACACGCTGTTGCACTGACCTCATACCAAGGAGGTCACGTTGAATATTTGACTTATATCCGTCAATTATTAGATGAGGCTGGATGTGCACATGTGCGCATCTTTGCAGGCGGTGGAGGAACTATTACTCCACCTGAAATTCGTACATTACATCAATCCGGAATCTCAAAAATATACTCACCCGATGATGGGAGAAGTATGGGATTGATGGGCATGATTCATCATTTGATGGAGAATGCATGTAAGGCAGACCTGATCGCTGAATCAAGACTTGCTAGCCTTGACGGGCCGGTAACTGCTGATGATATGGCCAAGGTTGGTTTGTTGCTAACACTATCTGAAACCGCTGATGAATCCACATTCAAGACTACTCTGGAAAACTGTCGCTCTTCCGAGAAAGAAGTACCAGTGATCGGTTTTACCGGAACTGGTGGTGCAGGAAAATCGAGTCTTTTGGATGAAGTAATGCTGCGTATTTTACGAGATAATCCTGACAAGAAAATCTGTCTATTGTGTGTAGATCCAACTCGTAAGCGAACTGGTGGAGCACTACTTGGCGACCGTATTAGAATGAATTCATTATCCAATAATGACCTATTCATGCGCAGTCTTGCCAGCAGAGGCTCTGGTTCAGAAATTAGTGCTAACTTAGACAGAGCAATAGAAGTTGCAAAGGCTGTTGGCTTTGATTTGATATTCTGTGAAACCAGTGGTATCGGACAAGGTAGCGATGCGATCACCACTGTTGCTGATCACTCGATGTATGTGATGACTGCAGAATTTGGAGCACATACTCAACTTGAGAAGATTGAGATGCTCGATGTTGCTGATGTTGTTGTTCTCAACAAGTATGAGAAGCGTGGTAGCGAAGATGCACTAAGAGCAATCCGTAAGCAGGTTAGGCGCAATAGAAACATGTTTGATATCGCTGATGAAGACTTACCAGTAGTAGCGACAATAGCCAGCCAATTCGCTGATGGTGGCGTTGACCGTTTGTGGATTAAACTGGCTAAGATGGTTGGTTTTAATGCTAGTAAACCGGTTGATGAGATGGGAGTTCGCAAAGGAGTTATTCCTTCAGAGAGAATTTACTATCTTTCAGAAATTGCCACCACTGTTAGAGATTACCATGCCCTGAACAATGGAATGGCTGAGAAACTTCGCTTATGCCAACACCTTGAGACTGCTGCTGAGCATGCTGGCAAAAGAAATTCTACTGAAGTAGCCAATGACCTTCAACAACAGATTGATGAATTACTACAGGAAGTAGAACAGGCTCGAAAGACCCTTGTTGATTTCCGTAGTCTTGCCCAACAATATGCAAGTGGAGAGTTCACATATCATGTTAGAGGAAAAGCATTCACTGTTCAAACTACAACTGAATCATTAGCACATTCGAAGATTCCACGTGTAGTATTACCTACTTTTGCAGATGATGGTGAATTGTATTCATTCATTAGTCGAGAAAACGCACCTGGTCATTTCCCATTCACTGCTGGAGTATTCCCCTTCAAGCGAACTGATGAATTATCAGCTCGTATGTTTGCTGGAGAAGGTGAGCCTGAGCGAACTAACCGCAGATTCCATTATCTTAGCCAAGGACAAGATTACGTTCGTCTTTCAACCGCTTTTGATTCAGTAACATTGTATGGAAGAGACCCAGCAAAGCGTCCTGATATCTGGGGTAAGGTTGGAAACTCTGGTGTAAGTATAGCAACCTGTGATGATGCAAAGCGATTGTATTCTGGTTTTGATTTATGTGACGCTAATACCTCTGTTAGCATGACTATCAATGGACCTGCTCCGATTATCTTAGCATTTTACCTCAATGCTGCTATCGACCAACAGGTTGAGGCTTTCCTTGCCGAGAAAGGTAAGAAATTTGATTACCTTGA
>JAPKFC010000086.1 GCA_028821785.1 Candidatus Poseidoniaceae archaeon
CCCATGGAAGAGACTGGTACAGTATAGGTGCCTTGCCAAACCATTGTGTTAGCATCATCCTCGTGTGCTCCAACTGAAGTTAGAACAACTCTGTCAACGAATGCACCAGCTCCTGGGAAAGCAGCATTAATCATTGAATCTAGAGGATCGATATCATACTTTACAATATCAGCACTGACATATGTGTTAGAGGTATGACCTCTTGTATATGCTTGAATATCAACTTCAGAACCAACACTAGCAAATTTAGTAGTCACAAAACCATCTACACTCAAAACATTGATTGAACCCGAAACAGTTTCAGTATCATTTGGAGCAACAGAAGTTGCAATTACTGGTTGTAACGACATGCATACAAAAATTGCCACTATTATTAACGCGGAACGC
The DNA here is from genome assembly GCA_028821785.1 of Candidatus Poseidoniaceae archaeon. Lineage (GTDB taxonomy): Archaea > Thermoplasmatota > Poseidoniia > Poseidoniales > Poseidoniaceae > MGIIa-L1. Next base: position 388 of record JAPKFC010000086.1, read on the forward strand.
TTCATGTTTACCCCATTCAAATCAACTATGTATTATTTATGGAGAAAAAAACTCCTTAAATCGGCGAAAAATAGCCTAAAACACTAATAAATTACTATACCAAGAAGTAGTTCACCCTTTTCATTAGAAAATGAACCACAACCTGTATTCTCAAAGTCAACTTCACTCCAAACCCCATCACTTGGAGTAAAGGAACTGCTCGGTAATCCTAGAGCATCAAGCCAAATACTCATCGGAGCAATTGTAACTCCTCCTTTCTCAACTATTTGCCAAGATTTAGATGCTGTAATTTCTTCATTCGAAATAGGACACCAAATATTTTCTTGAATTGCAACTTCTCCCACATTCAACAAACCACGTAAAGCACTATTCATTACTGGAGTTTCATTAGTACTTGACATTCCAGTGAAAAGAACCCATTCAATTGGAATATTGATTTCAATTGACGGATTAACTTCAGAAAATGTAGAAGTCAGATTTATCTCTTGACGGTTAGTACCGTTACAGTTGAAACTATCTGGTAAACATCCACGTACATTCAATGCATTTCCAAGTAATTCCTCAACCGATAACCAAGGACCTGATCTGCTTTCTTCATTTTCATCAATAGAGATAAATGACGCTTGGTAGCGGTTTTGAGGCATCCATTTTGGCGGGTCATGGACAATTATTACCTCCGAATGCGAAGAATATTCTGCTGCATCCCAATCAACGGTCAACCATTCTCTTGAAATCATATCCTCTTGGATGTATTCGCGCAAATGAGTAATGTTCAATTTACCTTCTACGCGCCCAGTACCTCCACTTTCTATTGCTTCTAAATCAGTAATATTCACATTTCCTTGCAGTTGGATTCCTACCGGTGCATTAGTACAGATATTGCAATTGCTGCTCAATACAGTATGCGAATCCAACTCTAATGTTGCTACTGCACCTTGCTTGAAATCATCAAGTCCAAAAGAATCCATTGCTGAACGTGTAGAAAGAAGAATTGAGCCTGAAACATGAGAGATTTCGAGATCTTCCTCAGACTCAATTGGGGGCTCATAACCTAAGGTAAATGTTGACATTAACACAATGACAAGAACAAACAATTCTACAAGAGTATACACCTGCGTATTAGGTCCGTTCACAACTCTCGCAAGTGATAGTAATTCATGATATTAACCCAATTATCCACAATATTACAGGACGCTCGTAGGTTTCCACCTCGTAAAGAGATATTTCTTTTTTATTTTGAGTACATCAAGAGAACAATGTTTGGTCGATCTCTTCGCGTGTGATGGTGCAAAACTGGCCAGGTTCAAGGTCGTAGTCTTTCAAAACCATTTTCTCGGTTGATAACCGATGTAAATGAGTAACATGGTTTCCAAGAGTCGTGAACATTCTTCGGATTTGCCTTTTCTTGCCCTCATCTATGGTCAAAACTGCACTTGTTGCATGTTCTAACTCAATGGTTGCAGGCCGAGTTTGAAACTCTTCTAATGAACCGTATTCAGTAACAGATACATCAACACCTTGACGAATAGACTCAAGTTGAGCTTCAGTAATCTCCTCCTCAGTCTTCACTCGATAGGTTTTCTTAATTTTCTTATTCGGATCGGTTACAGAATGGACTAATTTTCCATCAGTAGTAACCAAAAGCAAGCCAGTTGTTTCTTCATCAAGTCTGCCTACAGTGATCAGTGATTCATAGATAGATGGTTCTACTTCGTCTCTGAAAATCTCATAGACGGAGACTTTGTGATGTTCAAGTTCTTGTGAATTGAGGCGAGAGCAAATACACCCAGAAGGTTTGTTGAGGAGGAAATAAACATCATTGGAAGGGAGAAACAATTCTTTTCCACGGTATTTTACAGTACGTTTTGCAGGATTGAATTCATAGGCAATATGTTTCACAATAGAATCATTGACTGTGATATCACCACTCCAAATGGCTTGTTTGACATCTCCTTTCGATGAGAACTCACCACATTTTGAAAGAAATTGATGAATTCGAAGTTTCATACCTATTGCCTCATTTGCCGGTGTAATCATTTTGTTCTTAGCAGTTCCCCTTTTTCCAAGCGTTATTAAATTTCATCTTTGTAATAGGCTCACGTTGAAGTAACGCCTCAAAGAGTACTTGGTCCACCAGGTGAGAGTTCAGGTAATTGCCTTAATTCTCCAAATAGTGCAGGTCCAGTAATGAATGTTCCAACTATTCCGATTTCTCCATTTGTATTGTGAGCCAATGCGATCCATGGTCTTCCTTCATCATCAAATTCAACGTCGATGAAATCTCCAAATCCACCACAGCGTACATTTCCACAATCATCGGTAATGTCTAGTGGGTCATCTGGTGAATTGACTGCAACGGTTGTAATCAATGGATTTTCTGCGAACGCATCGGTCATTACCGACATGTATCCACTCCAACCACCATTGTCATCACCTTCGCCGATATATCCGACCACAACCCTTCCTTCAGCACCAGCAAAAATAGTAGGGAATCCCGTTTCATTTACTCCTGGTGGTGCCACCATCATAGGTTCTGACCATGTGTCTCCTTGGTCACGAGAATATGCCATCCAAGGCATATCGTCAATGCTAATCCATGAAGCGAATAGGTTACCGGCATCATCTGCTGCTACGGCAACTTCATGACTATGCCAGCCTTCTTGCATTGGAACTGTAGTGGTAATTGTGTGTTCAGTCCATACATATCCTCCATCTAAACTTCGATAGACAGCAGGTCCGTCACATGAAGGATTTCCTCGATATATTGCACCATCAACAGAGCCAGCTAGGTGACCATGTAATCCGGAACATTGAGGGGTGTCAGTCGGATATCCAGGTCG
>JAPKFC010000004.1 GCA_028821785.1 Candidatus Poseidoniaceae archaeon
GAGTTGATAGGTAAGCAGGATATCCTTCTTCACCAGGCATTTCTTCAAGACGAGAAGAAATTTCACGCATTGCTTCAGCCCAACGAGATGTAGAATCTGCCATCAAAGCAACGTCGTAACCCATGTCACGATAGTACTCGGCGATTGTAATTCCTGTGTAAACAGATGCTTCACGTGCAGCCACAGGCATATTCGAAGTGTTTGCAATCATTACCGTTCTTTCCATCAATGGTTTTCCAGTGTTTGGATCTATCAAGTGAGGGAATTCGTCCAATACTTCAGTCATCTCATTTCCTCGCTCTCCACAACCGATGTAAACAACAAGTTGTGCGTCAGAGTACTTTGCTAGAGATTGCTGTGTAACAGTCTTACCAGACCCGAATGGACCTGGAATACCTGCTGCACCACCCTTTGCCAATGGGAAAAGGAAATCAAGAATACGCATTCCAGTAATAAGAGGGATTACTGGTGGATACTTTTGGAGATAAGGACGTGGTGTTCTAACTGGCCACTTCTGCATCATCTGCATATCACTTCCATCTTCGAAAGTACAGATGGTTTGTGTGACATTGAAATCTCCAGATTCGATAGACTTGACTACACCGCCCATTCCTGGGACCGCCATAATCTTGTGAATGATCGTGTCAGTTTCTTGTACGTGTCCAACAACTTGTCCTCCGACAACAGTATCTCCAACGGAGACTTGTGGTTCAAAGGTCCAAATCTTCTCTAGGTCAAATGCATCTGCATCGACACCACGAGTAAGGAAAACTCCCATTTCTTTTTCAAGTGTAGGAAGAGGTCTTTGAATTCCATCGTAGATTTGAGTTAACAAACCAGGTCCAAGTGAAACTGAAAGAGTCTCACCTGTATTCACTACGATTTCACCAGGGCGTATTCCGGATGTATCCTCGTAAACTTGGATAACAGCCTTATCACCGTGTAATTCAATCACTTCGCCCATTAGGCCTTCCGTTCCAACACGGACAACATCGTACATTGCCGCTTTCATATCAATGGCAGTAACCACTGGGCCTGAAATACGGTAAATCAATCCTTCATTTTTCATCTATTATTCCTCCATTATTTTTTTTGGAAATCATTTCCATAAGTCGACTCCGATTGCCTTACGAATTGTATCTCGTAAGGTGGTGTCCTCCTCAGTACCGATACCAAGAACGGTTGGGGAGACGGATGCTGAGAGTCTTGCACGAAGACGCTCAGGCAATGTGGCTTGGGTTGCGGAGTCGATTACGACAACCCCCACTTCTTTGTTATTTAGCAATCCACTCAATGTTGAAACCATAGCCTCATCATCTTCTGGATTGTAGAGTGTAGAAATTCCAGCAAGCTGGAATCCTAGTGTGAATTCTGGTGTCCCGACTATTACGATATCCATATTTTCACCTCAGAGTATGTGTGCCTCTAACACTTCAGTTGGCAGTCCTGCTAGACGCCCACGTACGATTAAACGCAAATCTGCAACTTCCTGTACCTTCATTGCAACATAATTGACAATAGGTAAGGCTGAAATAGGGTGTAGGTAACTCATGCGTTGTAATAATGCGTGTTCTCTAGCATTAAACCAAGTAATTACTGGATCAAGACTGTTAACGGATTTTGCTTCTGCCAATACGCCTTCAAATGCTTGAATATCAAATCGATTATCGCTTCTTAGAATGTCAAGAGCTGCACTTTTCCCACCTGCTGCGATAGAAGAAAATGCTCTCTCTGAGATCAGTCTTCCACCAGGAATTAACATCTCCACGATGTTATCGCTGTCAATACCAACCGCTTCTGCCTCAATAATATTGAGGATGTTACGGTGATCTATTTCAGATTTCAACAAACCTTTCAAGAATCTAACACCTGCTCCTTTGAGGCTAAGTGATGCTAGAGACCTCTTGAAATAATGTCTATCAAGTGCATTTTCATAATCTGCTAATCTTGCATCATCTGGCAGAGACATAAGGTCTGGACCGAATGACATCCTACGCATTTGAGTTGCTGCTGACCTTAGATCATCTGCATTTTCTATCATTTTCAACCAAGGAGTATTGATATCATTCAATGCTGGCAAGATATTGTTTAACACTTTATCTTGGTCAACATCGTTAATTACTGCGCGTAGAACTACCTTAGCGTTTTGATATTCAAAACGAAGAGTGTATACTTCTACCATTGCACGGATTGTACCATTGCACATTCCTACAATTTCCTTCAACTCGTGTTCCAAGTTATGTGTAAGTGCTACCTCAACTAAATCTCCACCAGAGTACTTTCCAGCGTATAAGTCCATTTCTGCTCGGTAACCCATGTCCCCGACAGCAACGGTCATTTGTTCTGGTGATTGATTAATTAACTGACGTAGACGTGCACGATCTGCTAGTTTTTGCCTACGCGATTTAGCGCGGGCGGCCACATATGGAGTATTATCGAGCATTGCCATAATTATTCCTCAATTGAAAAGTGTTGAATTTATTGAAGTACGCTTATCAGACCAAACTTGGTCAAGAAGTGTATCAAATCTCATATCGAAAGAAACTGAACCATCCGTTGCTTCAAGAATGAAGCCGCCTAAGCCTTCAACATCATCGCCAATAGCTCTAGAGCCAACGATGCCCGATAGGGCAGCACGGTCAATTGCAACTGGGCGAACAGTAAAGTCGCCAACCGCTACTTCATCTGCTTGAGCCATCAATCCTTTCAGAATTGAAGCCCTTCCAGATAATGCTGGGTCTGCTAGTTGTCCTTTGGCCTCTTCAAATGTGGCATCCAATACTGTACGACGTGCTATGAGCACATCCTTTTGGTTGGATTGACGAGCACTAGCAACGATTTCCCTTGCTAGTTGTTCTGCCTCACGTGAAGTACGGCTATCCGCTTCCTCACGGATAGTATTGGCTTTTGCTTCTGCTTCTGCAACAATCTTCTTGGCTGAAGCCTTTGCCTCGTTTAAGAGATCTTTTATTTCAGTTTCTGCAGATGCTGCTATGTCTTTTGCTAATGTTTCAAGTGTCATTATATTTCCTCCGAGTTTATTCATATGATTGGGCGAACCCAATCAGTTGTGCCATCATTAGATGAACATTGGCAAAGCACCTAGAATCACAATGGATTCAGGCAATGCAATCAATAGAATTGCTGTACCGAATTTGGAACTGTCTTCAGCGAGCATACCAACAGCTGCGCTGCCGATTGATGCTTGAGAGATTCCAGCACCAATTGCGGCGAGGCCAAGTGAGAGGCCGACTCCGACGTCTCCAGTCATTCCAGATGTTGCATCAGTATCTGCTTCTTCAGCTGCTACACCTTGTGCTACAAGGGTTAGTGCTAACATTGCAATCAGTGTGCGTAGGCTCATTTTTAGGGTATTTTTGTTCATTCTTGCTACCTCCTTATTGTCCAGTGGACTGTGATATACCCTCAACGTGTAGGGTGCGGCCGCCTAGTGGATTGAAGATCACACCAGACCCGTCGTAAAACTTGCCCATCCATTCCACAAAGTGGAGCCGGATCGCGTGAATACTCGGCGAGAGTATTCCTAGGCCTAAAGCGAATATTTGTATGAAGACGAATAATATTAATCCGATAATGAAACTAATGATGTCTCCACTCCACATCAATTCCCACCCCATAGTGATGGATACTTCTGCGATTTTGACACCAGCCACACCGACTGCCATGATACGTAAGTATGAGAGTGTATTTGCAAGAAGACCGATTGTTTCAATTGGCCCCATGATGATTCCTCCAACCCATCCAAATTTCTCAAATATTGCAAGACCGATTATTAGGCTAACAATTCCAATCAATAGCATTGCAGTCCAAATTTGGAATTCAAACAACTCATTGTATCCGCTAACCATGTTTCTGCATTGCATGAAACCGCCGATGAAAATCAGAATCCATGAACCCTTTTCGAAGTATGCTGCTGCGAGGCCATGTGCCTTGTAGACATTAGAAAGTCCAATAATGAATCCAGTGAATATATGTAATACGCCAAGATAGATTGATAGAAGAAGATATTCTTGCAGTCCATGTCCCTCTACTGCTCTATGGAATGGCATGTGTAGGCCAGTCAAGCCCGTTAAGGTAGCAATTGTTTCAGGAACATGGAATGTTTCGAATGTCCAACTGTAGAAGTCTGCAATTATCCCAATCGTAGGTCCTGATGCCCCAACTGAGCCATCCCAAATAAATCCAAATCCTTCAGCGAAAATAATTCCCCAAATGATGGCCCAAACACCCATCCATTTCAATATAGTAATTGCACTCTTGGCAATTGGTTCTACTGCAAACGGTTTGCTTCCAAGCCATTTTGCTAGCATCAATATAACTAGGCCGTATCCCCAATCACCCAATATCATTCCATAAATGAATGGAAATGTCATCATCAGCATTATCGTCGGGTCAAAGGTACCATACTTTGGACGCCCCAATAAATCGACAAGCATTTCAAACGGTTCTGAAACAACTCCATTGTCTAATGCGATAGGTGGATTTGTATGTTGATGCCCTTCATCGCCAGCGTGGTGGTGATCCTCAACATATTCTTCGACTTCAACGTGCGAAGCAATCGATGAAAGTGCACTCATGACATCTGATGTATTTTCAGTAGGAACCCATGCATCGATTGCAAATGCTTGATTAGAGACTGCGCAGAGTGTCGGTGCGGTAAAAATCGCATCTTCCCTTGTCAAATATTCTTCCATGATTACGAGGTCTCTGCCATGAGTTGCGGCCCAAGTGTCTCCAAGAGCGGAATTCTCTTCCACAGTAATCAGTAGTTTACCAATTTCTTTGCTAAGTGAGGAAATAACTTCGGAAGGTGACCCAACTCCGCTTGGAACTTGAATTGCTCTTGCGCTTTGATTGTTGAGAATTAGTTGGACATCAGTTGCATGTTTAGGAAGACATGCGATCGCTATTACATTAGATTCGGCGTGGACTTCTACATCCTTACCCAATTCTTGCACAATAGTGTTGTAAAGTGTTTTTGACTTTGCAGATTCAGAGACATAGACTTCTAAGCTATCTGTACTTGTAAGCAATTCTAGTGGAATGTTAAGTGGTTCTATTCTCCTCAATAATGCCAGTTGGTCACCCTTTGATTCAATCTCTGCCTCAGCATCCCTTACTGCATCAGCAAATGCCAAACCCTGGTCTACAATTTCTTCAAAACCTGAATTAATCATTTTTTGTACTTCGGAGACTGATTTCGGACCTTTGACATTATTCGGAGAATAATGTGCATTAGCGCCACGGACTTTTGTTAGTAGAGTACTAACTGAATTTGCATTATTACTATTGATTGCATGACCGACTCCAATTCCATCTTCGAAATTGCCATATTCTTCAATATGTACGCAGCCCATGTCCGAACAAATACGTAGGACATGTTCCATTTTATCGACAGAGGCAGCCACTGTCAGGCGAGACATATCAACGGTTACGAACATTGAATCACCCTTATTATGGCATTAGAGAATCTATAATTAATTGTACTGCATCACCTTTACGGTCATTTGCAGCGGATTCGATCAACTCGATTCCTTTTGCACCCTTGGACTTCACCTTATCAGCATTTTTGTTTGCTGCCTTGCGTGCTTTATCCATAGTGGATTTAGTATTATTTACTGAATCTTCGGTTGCTTCTGTGATTATTTCTGATGCATTCCTTCGTGCATCAGCCATTATTTTTGAGGTTTCATCTTGTGCGTCAGACAAGCGCTTTTCAGCAGCCTGTTCTGCATCTTTAATGCTTCTAAGAACTTCAGCCATACCCATAGCAATCACCGGTAACCTCGGCGAGATGAAAGGGGTTTATGAGGGTAGTGGGGCTTCTAGATGGCGATTGTGCCCCGAAACGGTGAAAAATATAGATTAATGATGAATTTTAAAGTCAAAAAACAATTTCATTGTGGTTTTCTACCACGGAATCTGCTCGCCATTCCAAACGGTAGAAGTAAGCGTCCTTGTACGTCATTGTAGCCGACTTCTCTCATCATTTTACGATAATATCCATTGCTACCATAATGCGTATAAGTTCGAGCTAGCCCTTTCCAAGGGTGGTTTTTATCCTTGGTAACAAAACGAGCCATCCATTGAACGACTGTCGCCATCCAAATCGCTCCAAAAATTCCGTGTAACCAATTTGCTTTGCCGGCATCACAAATAACTAGTTGGCCGCCTGGCTTTAGAACTCTAAATATCTCAGTCAATCCCTGTTTTTTATCTTTAAAATCTCTAAATGAAAACAAACAGAATACCATATCGAATGTATCATCTGGCAGGGGGATGTTTTCCGCAATAGCTTCTACATAATTTGCAGGAGATTCTCCTCGAGAATTTCGTGCTGCATCAACACGCTCTTTAGCAAATTTTAACATCAACGCAGATGGGTCAAGGCATGTGACTTCAAGACCCACTAAATCTTCCGCAAAAGAGCCTGGACCACATCCGACTTCTAGCACATTCATGCCTTCTGTAGCATGATTACGAACATTTCTGCGCCATCTTTTATCTTGACCAAAAGTCATTAATTTATTGACTTTATCATAATTGGGAATTGTTGCTTCAAGTTGCAATTTCAAGTCTTTCCACGCCTCTTCATCAATGCCTGATGGGTCAAAACCACCAGTTGCATCACGCGTAGCCATATCTTTCGCGGGCTAGGGCCTGCCTTTTGAGTTGTCGCATGGATGTAATAGCACCGACCAGCGGATTACAATCACTACTCAAGAAATACGTTCTACTGTTTCTGGAGTAATACCTTCCGCAGGCGTGACTCTGAAAACTAGAATTTTCAAATTCTCAGGAGCGTTACGGAATTTTGAAACGATCATAGATGTTTCAAAATCTGTTCCGATGGTTCTAACTTTGAATGAAAGCACCATATCGGCAATAGATGACAATTCTTGTTTGATTGTTGCATCTAATCCCTCGTTGGAAATATTGATCAACAATAGACCACGCATCATTTGTGCATGCGCTTGTAACATTCTAACCATCGCTACAACTTTGGTATTATCTTCTCTCTGTAAGAAGAAATCTAAATTATCTATTACGACTCTGAAATATGGCCCAAGTGACATGATTTCATTTGTTACTTCGGTTAGGTAATCTTGGTGAGTTTCATCGACAAATCTTGTCTGGGCTAGGCGTTGAATATCTTCTAATCTAAAGCCTTCAAGGCGATATCTACTGGCTAGCAGTTCCTTTTCCAATACCTCCTTATTATATTCCTCACCAATGGTTCTGACACTGATGTCTAATGGCCATCCATACTTATCGAAAACGCGGGCTATTTCTTGTTGCCCTTCATTGGTTGAAACATATAGCGTGTTTTCCGATTCTTCTGCCGGAGATGTGAATTGCTTGCCAAATAATTCAGAACCAGAACCCGTATCAGTAAAACTGACCATTGTGAACCCGCGCGGAACTCCACCATGCATTTCCAAATCGAATTTCGGAACTCCGAAGGAACCGACACCTCCAAAGAACTCTTCATCTTCTTTCTTGAAAGTATATTGCTTATTCATAACAATCACCTCAATGGATTACGACTTGCCCTCTGTCTATTAGGTCTGTGCAGTATAAATCAAGATTTGACAATACCAACGGAGGAGTTTGGTCAGGAACATTCAATATCACGGAAAGAACTTCTCTTTGCCTAAAGGTGTTAATGAATGTATGAAGGTACTCTGCGAGCATTCGATCATCATTGTATATCGCTAATGCGTTAACACTATCCAATATTACGAAATTACGTTCTAGGGTTGTGGTTCTCAGTAAATAGAGCGCCCTAAGTAAGATAGATTCTAGCATAATTGGCGAATCTACGAAATGGATATTTTTTCTAGTTGAATCTGTACCTCCAAGTACACCAGAGGAAACTAAATCGACGAACTGTATATTAGATACATCTATTCCAAGTCCCTCAAATGCCTCAATCATTTCCATTGCGCTTCTACTTCCAGAAATGTAAACTCCGCCCATTTCAAACATTTGCATTAATGGAACCATAGTACTGGCAGTAACCATAAATGCATTTGAGTTACCACAACGAACTTGAACTGAACTATTTAGAGCAACTTCCGTGAGCTGCTCTGCGATTCTTTGGTCGAGTTCAAACATCTTCAGGCACCCCATTTACCTTGTTTATCGCCCTGAGCGCCCCATTTGAGCATCGGAGTTAACATCACACCAATCGGAGTTAATTCAATTGCATGCTTTGCCCTAGAGTGTGAAGTTCCACGCATCTTGACCACTTGTAAAAATCTTAGAAGATGCCCCATTCGTTCAACATCCCCCATAACGATAATTCCATCAGCAATTGCTTCCTCAACACCGAAAGACGACCAATGAGCATTCTCAGTAGCGGAAGTGATCTCCGAAATTAGCATGGTTGTACAGCCTAAAGTTGATAATTTCTTTCCTAATGTGAAAAGGAAATCTCGAATTAGTTGTTCGGACTTAATCTTGTAACAAAGTGTTGTAACTGAATCAATTACTAAACGAGTGACACCAATTGTATTGACAATATCGACAATCGCCTTGATTAGAGCGTGGACGTCATCCAAATCGAAGGATGATTTTTCCAAACCCAACCAAGAATATAATACGTCCATGTCAAAAACATTAATCAATCCGGTATCGACCATATTCATGTCAAAAAATTCGAACTGGCGGATGTTTTCTAACAACTTGACGGATGGTTCGGTCGCAGTAAAATGAGCGCATGCCTCACCTGCTAGTGCCCCTCTCACCAAGAATTCCATTCCAAGTGTGGTCTTTCCCGAACCACATGTTCCAGAGCACAATACAGTTGAACCATATGGGATTCCTCCGCGGAGAATTTCATCTAATCCATGGATGCCAGTTACGCATCTGTCACGGGTGTAAACTGCTGCGGGCTGCATGGGAACAAATACGACGAAACGCTTTGGGTTGATGAACTGTGCGCCCAAAAGCAGTTGTGATTAGTGTGTTGGTAACTTATTTGAATGCGAAATGTTCAAACATTAATTTCCAGGAGTTGGTTCATCGGAAATTGACCATGATGCAGAATCAAACATTGAAGTCCCATCCCAAACAATTGATTGGCCGTTTATCAAAAACAATCCTGTGTCGCCTCCCCAATTAATTCGCTGGATATCCACCGGACGTGATTCAAAGACCTGCGTATATTTCAAAGTCAATTGCCCATTACCATTTGCTAAAATATCAATCGAACCGACTCCCAGGAAACCTTCAAGTCCCAGATCGATAACTTCACTCGCATTTCCAGTGACTTGACTAGAGGCGTCACCGGTAAAAATTGCAGTTTCCTTACCTGTTATTATTCCCTCTTTAAGGAGTAGATTTGAAACTGAAGAACCAGAGGTATGAGTGAGTGACCACCCATACAAAGATACTGCGAAGTCGTTTGGATTATAGATTTCAATCCATTCTGGACCTAACTGCGTTGGACGCGGATGGACTTCTGTAATCTGCAATTGATTCTCCTTGCGCCCTCCATCATGCACTTCGAGAATTATTTGAATCGTTTCATCGTTTTGATAGAAGTATCTGTAAGAAGTTGATGATGAGCGAGTACCGTGCTTTTCTGTGCCACCATCAAACAACACTTGGCCCATTCGTTGGACATCGCTACTTTCAGTGATTACAATATTGAGGTGGAAACTGTAGCCATCATGCAATCCAATTCCGATGGCAAAGCCATCCTCGCTTACATTATGCAAAGCATTGATTTTTGTTTCATTTATTTGCCCATTAACTATCAATCCCGCTTGAACTCTTCCCGAATCTAATTGTTTGGCTGAAAATAAATGCCAGTTAGCAGTTGAATTGTCATAATCCAATACTTCATTTTGAATAGGGACGAACCACCCTTCATCCGAACTAATACGATCCATGCCAAGAACTGCAGCACCATCTAGTCGGTCTAAGGCAGGGTCATTTGAGCCCATTTCTAATTGTGCGAGAGAAAGAAATGCAGTTAATATCATCAAGAATAATACAAAGGCTGTAAGGAATTCAATTACTGCGGTAATTGCGCCATCTTCTCTCTCCGAGTGAGAGTAAACGGTTCCCTGCATATTACGGGGTGTTGTTTGACGATTGAAGAGGTTGCCGCATATTTCAACATCGTTGGTAATGTAAATTCAAATCTTTAAATCAACCGAGGTTATTTCGGTTGACAGCAAAAGTGCATTTATCACCACAACATACACCTTCGTGGGCGATGACTCTTTGAATCCCCCTTGCAAGCCATTGGATGATGTCGCAGCGCGTGTCGTATCAATACGGGGCCAAAGGTAGCAGTTTGTTCCTTGTGTTTTTGCTTCTTATTTCTTCTCTCGGAAGCCTCACTGCTCTACCTGGCGTTAGTGCTTCGGAAACGGGTGATCTTGCAATTATTGATGGCATTTCACCATCTGAAGACACTTGGGCTTCATCATTTGACACATTTTCATTCACCGCTCAAATTAAAAATCAAGGTTTGGGTTATGCTGGATTAGATAGATTAATGCGTTGGCATGTTTGTTTAGGTGATTTAGATGGACCCGTATGTAAATCAAACTATGAGTCAAGAGGTCAGTTCACCCTGGTAAATATTGCTCAAGGACAATACTCCAATATCACTTCCGCAAATACTTGGATCCCACCAGCTGGGGCAGAAGGAATTGTAACCGTAGTATATTCCTTTGATTTAACAGACCAAGTGCCTAGTAATGATTTATTGAAATATAATTTTAACGTATCACAATCATTTGTTGATTTGAGCGTAGATGAATCATGGAAACCGTATGATGACATTGAAGGTCTTGCAACTTTTGAGGGTCAAAAGATACTAAATTCAAATACAGATTATACTCTAAAGGCTAAAGGAACGGTCAATAGTTGTGGTTCATGTAACTTCAATGCAACCATTGGATGGCAACTATGGGATCAAGGTGAAACTGTTATGCTCGATGAGTCATACTCGTACAACTCTGGATTGAACTCTTGGGGTGTAGTTATGGCATTTGGCCACCAAATGCCTGTGTTTAATTATCCATTTGCGGGAACATATATTCTAAAATGGGGCTTGTATAACAGTACTGGAACTCCTTATAGCGACCTAAATGATTTCAATGACATTACTTCGACATCCATCATTCTTGACGATACTATTGATATTGCAGTGATGTTGATGTATCCTGCACATGACTCAAGTTCGGAAGACTATTATTTCGGAAATGAAATGGTTTTTTCAGAGGTAATAAATTTAGGTAACAAAACGGTAGGAAACTTCTTTGTAGCGTTTGAAGTATTTGACTTAGGTAGTGAATTAAAAATGGAAGAGCAATGTCAAGTAATCTCTCTGATACCAAGTCAAAGTCAGGTTTGCAAATTCAATATTACGGTGACAGGAGATAACCGAATCCTAAAGATTTCTGCACCTAATACATACCTTAGCGGCCAAGACGCTAAAACTTCAGATAATATCATCAGTGAGCAAGCCGATATTCTTGCAGGCGATATTCAAGCAGAAATACAGCAAGAAAATTCCAATGGAAAATACAATACTGGCGACTATATTGAGATGGTAGGAAAAACTGGAGTTACTGCTGCTGAACCGTTAAATTATTCGTGGTGGGTCTCTGGAATTATTAACTTAGGATATGGTCAAGTTCTAAACATCAGTGGAAGTACTTTGGGACTAGGTGACCATACGATTACACTTAGGGTAATAGATGATTTCGGAACTGTTGATTCTGTACATGAATATATCACAATTTTCGATCATATTGATATCAGTAATGAACCATATTACACAGGAAGTGCAATCACACGTTCGGAAGCATATCTAGAAACAGAAACAATTCTACCTAAACTTGGCATTAATTATGGAGTTGGCTCTGGCCAAGAACCATTGTTGTTAATGTCGTTTGATATCTTGTCACTGGCGGATGGTTCTGCTGATGTTGGAATGGAATTGATGGAAGTTACACTCAACATGAGCGCTCTATTACCATCTAATATCAATCTCACAACTGTTGATGTCCGCCAAATTGATTCTATTGACGATAATATTTGGTCATTTATTGAACCTCCTAATGAATTAACAAATAATGAAGATGGTACATTTACTGTGAACATGAAGTCTAACGGAGCGATTCTAATCGTGGGAGTTTTACCTGAAGCAAATGTTTCTTTGGGAGATGTTGACAATACTCTCCTCAAAGACGGCCAAATAGAATTAAATTGGACGATTTCAGGTGATTTGTCAAATCCATATTTGGGAGGCTGGCAAATATACAAAATCATTGGCGGAGAATCGAGTTCAACTTATTTCCCAGACCCTAATGGTGGAATAAATCCATTGGTTTGGGAAGAACTAACCCTTGAAACAAAGGTTGCCACTATCACAACCGCTACAGACAATTGGATTGACCCTGTTAATTTGCAAACCGGCGACTGTGCCTCATATGCAATAATGCCTGCTGATAGAGCTGGAACTCCAGATTATCTGAAAGCCAGTATTACAACTAATGCAGATGGAATTCCAGGTATGATTTGTGGTGATGCTATTCCGCCATCTGCCACAATCTCCAACTTTGTTTCCAATTATGATTTCACCAACTCAAGCGATTGTTATGACCTTTCTAGAGATTGGAATATGTGCTATGAAGTAAATTTGACTTGGACATGGCCTGATGATGAATTAAGTGGGCCAATTTCTTGGAATTTATACAGAGTTGAGTCACGGCCTGTCAATGTAGACTTGAAGTATATCACGCCTATTTCTACCGCCATCCAATCAACCCCTGGTGAAACTGGATACTTCAATCAAAGCGGAAGCGAAATTGATGGAATAAGACCTTACAGAACATACTATTACATCCTTGCACCTATTGATTGGGTAGGAAATGAAAACACTTTGGCATCCTATCCATCTAGTAATGTGAAAAGAGTCAATATCGAAGACCTATGGTGGGACTATAACCAACATATCATCCCTGTGCCGCCAGTACCAGAAGAGCCACCTCTCGGAGTACCATGGCTAGGGGATTTACAAGATTCAATGCAAAAGGAGATCTTCCTGTATTCTGGTGGAACACTCATTATGATTCTATTATTAAGTATCATTTTAGTCCCACTGATAATGAAGAAGAGAAAGAGATTGAAGCGTGTTATTGCTGCTAGGAACCGTCGTAAGTCAGCAAGTAGTGACGATGATTTTGAAGATTTCTTTGACTGAACTAAAAGAGAAATGGCGCGATGAGGGAGATTTGAACTCCCGTGAGACGAGCCCACTGGATTAGCAATCCAGCGCAATGGCCAGGCTATGCGATCACCGCTTGTAGTTGCGGCCACCGGTGAACCCGTCATCAAGATGACGGTTCAACGCCATCCAATTAACAATGGCAAATATGTTTGCAGTACCACGCTTTCAAACCAATGGGCCAAGGGAGCCTAGCCACGCAGGAGGGATGGCGCAAACCACTACTAGAACAAGGAACATCCAACCCAAATAATACAATGAACGGAAGAATGACTTTGCTGCTTTTGGCATCCGACCATTTTCATCAAAGTCTTCCAGTGGATCTATGCTCCAAACTGATTTCGCATACCATAAGGTAAGACCTGTCGCAAAAATTGACCATAACAATGGAAGGCCTGATTCGGGCCAAAATAGTGGTACAGCACCTAATAACAACAATAGCACACAGTACACTTTAGATTCTGTTACTGTACGTTTTGGACCTTTTACTTCATTCATCATCGGAACATTTGCCTTAGCATACTCACCTGAACGGTAAAGTGCTAAGGCCCAAAAATGAGGAGGCGTCCATAAGAATATCAACATGAATAGCATCCATGGAATCGGAGAACCCAAATCAAAAGGATTGCTTGAATCTATTGTACTCGCAGCCGCTGCAGCCCAACCAATGACTGGAGGTGTTGCCCCTGCAGCACCGCCGATAACGATGTTTTGTGGAGTTCTACGTTTTAGCAGCATTGAATAAATGAATACATAAAAAGCAACAGAGAAAAATGACCAAAATGCTGCCTTCCAATGAACTAAGAAGAATAGTGATGAACCTAAAACTGCAATTGTGATTCCAAAGATTAGCGCACCTCTTGCAGAGATATGACCTAGCGGAACTGGTCGGTTTTGAGTTCTTTTCATCTTAGGGTCGATATCTGCATCATACCACATGTTGATGGCATTAGAGCCACCTGCAGAGAGAGTTCCTGCAACCACGGTAATTAGAATTGTTTGAACTGTATCCATCCAAGTTCGATCTATGCTCAACAAGTCATGGCGGGCTAATAAGTCGTGAATTAAAATTGCACAAACAGCTGTTATCTGCAGTAATACAATTACTCTCAATTTCATCAATTGAAGAAAAACATTCACCATGCCTGGATGAGGAATTGATTGATTGATTTCCTCACTCATAATTATTCCTCAGATAAATCCATTGAAACTTCTTTACTAAAGCGCATCAAAATACTTGCGCAAATTGCTATTAAAACGCTACCTACTCCAACCACTAAATGAACCAGTGAAAGCCATTCGGGGAATTCATCTAATTGTGCTAAAATGATATATGAAGCACCGACCAAGAGATTTAAACCCCAGAATCCGGTTGTTAACGATGCAAATGTTTTGAATCCGGATGCGTTCTTATCTTGTCTAACGCTTTCAGTGATTTTTGCAGTAGATAATATCAGCAATATTCCAACTACTAATGCTCCAGTACGGTGAATCATTTGAACCATTATTCCTGGACCATCAATCGAGGGCAAAAAGGTACCATTACATTTTGGCCAACCGTTAGGAAATCCTACCGAACAGGATTGATTATATTGGCCACGGGCTGTACTTGCAACCCAAGCGCCAAGAATTAGAAGAATAAATACTGCTGCTGTCATCGAATCAATTCTCTTTGCATGGTTATGGAAAAAGTCTTGTGAAGTCTTCAATAATGACCAATCTGCTCCTTCACAAATTCTCATCCATAAATATTGATACATCAAAGTTGATGCCCAAATACAAGCCAATGAGAGATGTAATGCTACTGACCAATCAACATTATCGAAAATAACAGTTACCGCTCCTACTAACGCTTGCGTAATGAGTAAGACACCTGCAAGAAGGGATACTTTTACCGTTCTATCCCCGTATTCTTCTTTTAATTTCTTAGCCATTAAAAAATTCAATAATACTGGTACTGCCACTACTGCAACGAGTAAACGGTGTAACCATTCAGTGAAAATTTGGAATGTTGTATAGCGATGGTCGGTTCCACGTGAATCCTCATGGCCGGGATTATCTTCCCAGAATTGTTGTTGCTCTTGTTCGGAAACATCGAAAGTCCAAGTGCCAAAACATTGTGGCCAATCGGGGCATGATTCTCCAGCATCATTGATCCGGATTGTGCCCCCGACTACGATTATCAGCAATGAGATTACCAACAATGCCAATGGAAAGGCACTAGGGCGGGCCCACCAAACTCGGTCCATGCTTGAAGCCTGTTGCAGACCCCTTTTGAACACATTCCCATAGCGCTTGTTAATGGCCGGTAGTAGGAGGCGGGTTTTGTTGTGGATTGCAGTTTTTCTATTGCTACCCATCACTATAACAAATACATCTTCAGAAAATGGAGAAGTTATAGATGATGGCGATACTATTGCAGTCCAATATATTGATTATTCGTGCTATCAACAATCACTAGAATGTCAAGCAACCGAAAGCGAGCATATTGTGGAATATTTCGGCGCTGATTGGTGTGAACCTTGTCAAATTGTCGAAGATAACTTAGCAATGATGAATCGAACTGATACAGTTATTCTTCAGCATCATGCTTCGGTTGAAGATTATACTTATCTTAATTATTCAAAATTGAGATACGATGCCAAATTTAGATTGTTATTTATTCCAAGTTTAGTAATTGATGGCAATGGATTGCTTACCGGTTCGAGTCAATCTTTCGACTTGAATCAATCACTCAATAACCATACAGGATTGCTAAATAATAGTCTCAGTGATGTGGTCTTGGAAAATGGCATTGTTCGTTGGAACCATTCCTCTGGTCAAACACTGACAATTTGGAGATTGGATTCTACACAACATGATAGCAGGAATTTCACCCACCAATATCTAGCATCAGATTCTGTTACAATCGATTTGAACGATCCAAATATCTCCAGCGATGAAGGAGTTAATATCACCGGCTTGCTGCAAAATTGGAGTGGTCGGCTAATTTTCATATTGGAAAACAATGGCTCTCCACAACTGCAATCATATAGTGATAAAACTGCGACTAATATGGAATTTAATGAGGATGAAAATGAAGTTGAAACTCAAGTAGAAACCTCTAATTCAGCCCACTATGCAGCGATATGGTTTGTAATAATGCTGATATTAATCACTCCCGCAATAATACTCTGGGTAAAGGAAACAAAGCATCCTAATCAATCAATTCTTGAGCAAGAATGAATCTTTATTGAAGCACCCTTCGGGGGTAGGTTCAAAAAGAGAAGGCAGTAGCCCACGAATGCGAGTTCGCTCGTAGGTGTCATTAAAATGGTAAAACCAGCCCGAAAACATACACGTTTTGAACGCGCTAGAATTATTGGTGCCCGGGCACTACAAATTGGAATGGGTGCCCCGCTATTCGCTTCCGAAGAAGTTCTTCGGGAGGCTTTTCGAGCAGAATTAGTTACTCTTTATGGATTGGAAGAAGCTTCAGTTCGTTTCGTATTAGATCCTCTAAAGATTGCTCTGTATGAATACGACCACGAGTTAATCCCAATCGATATTGACCCTCACTTAGATTGATTGTCAATTATTATTGCTCAAGACTGAGCAAAGCCATAGAATTCTAAATTCTTTACATCCGGCAGAGCGTCTCGCTTTACCAATAATGTGCGAACCGACCAAAGATCAACAAAAATTCTGTATTTGAGAGTAGCATCGAGATAATCAACACCACTAGAGCCACCAGTTCCCATTCTTCTTCCAATCATTCTCTCCACCATTCTTGCATGATGAGAACGGAACAATAGCATTGATTGTTCTAATTCTACTACGGTATCAATTAATTTTCTTGGCCATGCAAGTAGGGGCAATTCGCGGTATGATTCAATGAATAGCAAACCTGCTCTACTTCTATTAATTTCTCCATCCGGCATTAAGAACGAACGAGCACCATCAATTCCAGCTTCTATTCTTGCCCTGACAGGTTCTTCTTCACCATGGCCAATTTCAACAATGTGAGATATTACTGATTCTCCATGCCCTGTCATAGCCTCAATGTGCCCTTCTATGAATTGTGAAATGATTTCATCGTCACCAGCGTCGGAAGAAATTGAACCGTTGATCGGTGTGCGTCCTAACCAATCGGTTAGTACATCATTGAGTGATGGACGAGAAGAGACCTCCTCGAAGTTGTCAAACACTTCTTGACTTACTTTACCTTCACCAACTAATTTCTTCATGTGTGCCAATGGGTCCATTCCACCCATGCGTTGTGAATTATCCAAACCTAGAATTACTTCTAATTCCCTCATCTGCCAAGACTCAAATCCTGATGAAGTTCCTAATTTATCACGGAATGCCAAAAATTCTTGAGGATCGAGAGTTTGCATCACATCCCATTGATGAGACATCAAATTCATAATTGTAGTAACTCTATCAAAATGATGAACTATTTGCGGGATTGATTGTTCATCGACGCTACTTTCTGAAAGTAATTGATATGCTTCTTTAAGTTCACTTAACACCAATTTAAACCATAATTCAAATGATTGGTGGACTATAATAAAATGTAATTCGTTATTGCATGGGGCCGGTGAATATCCTTGTGGCCCGCCTTGTAATTTCAAAAGTTCCTCTATACGAAGATATCCGCCGTAGGTCATCCTTGATGCTGGTTTGTCCTCTGCCATGGTTGGCGATTGCCATCAAGCCTTTGAATTGTTCACCCAATTATTTTGATTAATGACTATTGGAAAATAATTTGCCACAACGCAAAGACTGAAAAAAAAGAGTTGTGAGTATAATGGATTACCTTCATTATTACTTTTGCACATTTATTTAGGATAACGCATATAGGGGGAATACTAAACCCCTCAACATGGGCGTAGATTCCAATACACTGGCTACATGGCTGGCCGACTATGACCCAAGTCAAATCACAATTGGAGTGGTTGCTTCTCATTCTTCATTGCAAATTCTTCATGGAGCTCGCCTTGAGGGTTTCAAAACATTAGGAATTGCCGTCGGTGAGAACAGACGCCGTTATTACAAAGCATTCCCAGGTGCAGAACCAGATGAATGGTTAATGCTTGAAAATTATAGAGAAATGCTAGATTATGCTGAATGGTTTCGTAAAAGAAATGTTGTGATAATACCTCATGGCTCACTTGTTGAATATCTTGGTTCGACTAATTTTAGGTCTTTACAGGTTCCAACATTTGGTAATAGAGGGATATTACATTGGGAAAGTAGCCGTGACAGACAACGCCAATGGCTAGAAGCAGGCGGCTGTACAATGCCAAAAGTCTACACTGACCCTCACGACATCGATGGTCCTGTTATCGTCAAATACGCTGGAGCAAAGGGTGGAAGAGGATACTTTATCGCAAGAGATTACAGAGACTTTCGCAGGAACGCAGATTTAGAAGATGAGTTTACAATTCAAGAGTATGCATTAGGCTGCCGATATTACCTTCACTTCTTCTTTGACCCAACCGCAACTGATGGATTTCAAGTTCAGGGGCGAGGAAGTCATGCTGGACAAAATCTTGGTCGTCTTGAATTATTGAGCATGGATAGAAGAGATGAAGCGAATGTTGATGAATTTTACAAGTTAGGATCTCTTAGAGATTTGAGAGAAAAGGGAATAGAGCCTTCATTCGTAGTAACCGGTAACCAACCTGTTGTAATTCGTGAATCATTACTTCCACGTGCTTTTGAAATGGCTGAGGGGACTGTTTCTGCATCATTTGAACTAGAAGAAGGAGCAAAGGGGATGATTGGACCATTCTGCCTTGAAACAATTGTCACAGACCAACTTGAATTCAAAGTCTTTGAGATCAGTGCAAGAATAGTGGCAGGGTCAAACCCATTCATTGGAGGTTCGCCATATTCGGATATCAATGAACCATTCATGTCCACTGGAAGAAGAATCGCTCGCTCCATCAAGAAGTCTATCGCCGATGGGACATTGCTCGACATTTTGTCTTGAGAGTTTCCACTAAAATGAATTAGTAGATTCAAGTTTGGAATTAATTCCAATCAATTATTTGAGGTAGGCAAAAACGGAATAAGCTTACCTGCAAGACTTTGAACGTTACGAGTTTGAATCCAAACACTACCTTGTCCTGTGAAGTTCATTACAAGACCTTCTCCACCAACGAGGAACGACTTCATGCCACCGACTTTGTTGACGGTGTATTGAACAGAGTCTTCGAAAGCAACAACATGGCCAGTATCAACAGTGATAGTTTGTCCAGGTTGGACTGGTATTTGCTTGATTGCTCCAAAGGAATTGTACCAGACTCTTCCGATGCTTCCGTCTTCGGTTGAGGCTTGGATGAAGAACATTGATTCACCACTGAAGAAGCCTTTTCCACCTTGGAATTTAGTATCGGTTTGAATATTGACGCTCGATGCTAAGTAAGATCCGCCTTGAATGAACAACTTACGACCTGGATGGACGTTGAATCCTTGGATATCACCAGGAGAACCTGGTGCAACGCTGACCCAGCCACCGGCTGCGCCTGCTGTGAAGGTGTTGAGGAAAAAGGACTCTCCACCAAGAGCCATTTTCTTGAGGGACTTGAAGAATCCACCGCCGCTTTTACGAGTTTGCATTTCTACACCACCCATTGCCACCATAGCACCAGGTTCTACATTTACCGATTCACCAGGAGCGAGGGTATAGGTCAATAGTGTGTATGCAGGGTTAAACTCAACGGTTTCTTCCATGTTCATCGGTAGAGCGAGCCACATATCATGTTTCCCATAGTGGAATTAGACGACATCATTGGATTTTGAACAAAGGCCGGGAGTTAACCGGCTTTGTCTCAATCTTTCAGTTGCTCGGAGAGTTCATCTAAATCTGGCATTCCAGGAATTTCACCAAGGTTGGAATCACCCGTATCGTCCTCTTCTTCCTCAGCAGATACTACTGTGAATTCACAAACTAACTTCTTCGGGTCTCCATGAGTTAATGCACCATTATATTCCATAACATCTTCTCCATTTGAAGTGATGATTTGGAATTCTGTTGGATCTTTTGCTTTGCGCTTAGCATGCTTCTTGTAATGATGAACATAGACTTGGTATACTCCAGCAGGTGCTTGACCTTCCGGCCATACAATATTTTCAATCGGTTTCTTAGTTTCAGCCTTCTCGTTGGCATCGACATCTAGTTCTCCTCCACATTCAGAACTCCTGTTTCCACCGTGTATTGCTTCGCCACTTGGAGGGATCACATGCAGGTCTAAATCATTGAAATTATTCCACATTAGAGAGACTTGGACATCAGAAGAACGACCACCTTCACGCTTTAATCGCTTTTGCAATTCGGTGATTGTCAGCGCGGTTGCGTCAATTATTTGCCCTTCAGTGTCTGATTCAGACACCTCATTATCCGCTTCACTAGAATCTGCATCTATTGTTTGCTCTTCAAGGTCTGAATCCTCCTCATCCTCTTCTTCTAGAGTGTTTGCAACTTTTATCTGCTCTTCAATTTCTCTCTTCTTAGCAGCCCTCTCCTCAGGAGATGCAACCTTGAATTCGCAGACTAACTTAATCGGGTCTCCATGAGTTAATGCGCCATTATATTCCATTACATTTCCTCCATTTGAAGCAATTATTTGGAACTTTGTTGGATCTCTTGTTCTACGCTTTGCATGCTTCTTGTAATGATGAACATAAACTTGGTATACTCCAGCAGGTGCTTTACCTTCTGGCCATACAACATTTTCAACCGGTTTCTTAGTTTCCGCTCTCACGTTGGCATCGACATCCAGTTCTCCACTACAATTGGACATCTTGTTACCACCATGGATACGCTCACCACTTGGGCAAACGATATGCAGGTCCAAATCATTGTAATTGTTCCACATTAGAGAGACTTGGACATCTGAAGAACGAGCTCCTTCACGCGCTAATCTCTCTTGTAATTCTGACATTGCTCGTTGTGCTGCTTCACGTGATTCCATCTCGGCCTGTTTTGCTGCCTTCTTTATTTCTTTTAATCTCAGTTTTTCAGCATCAGCCATTTCTTTTTGGCGTAGAGTTTCTCTTTCTGCTGCTAAACGTGCTTCTTCTTCTTCACGAGCACTTCTATCTGCTTCTTCTTGTTCTAAACGTAGGCGTTCTTCCTCTTCTTGTTCTAGACGAAGTCTCTCCGCTTCTTGTTCAGCAGCAATTCTCTCACGTTCTGCCTGTTCTCTTTCCTCAGCCAACTGTTTAGCAATCCGTTCTGATTCTTCTTTAGCCAAACGTTCTGATTCTTCCATTTCCAAACGGTTTTCTATTGCTTCACGTCTTCTACGGCGTTCTTCAACCAAAGCAAGTTTGCGGTCGAATTCATTTTTGGCTCGGCCAAAACCAGGAGTGTTATTTGCATTACGTAATCCTTCAGCACTCATTCCTTGGCTAACATTAACAGATGCTCCCTTGCGAAGAAATATAGCCCAAATACCGATGAAAAATGCACCACCTAAAATGAGGGTCATACCCAATGCACCGGCTTCCATAGTCACCTCTCTAAAAGTGGTAACTATTGAAACATTCCACTGAAAGGATTCAATTGATGGTGAGAACATCATTTACAAATCCATTTCCCTTATTCTCCAAGTGCCTATATGTGTGCTGCTAATATCCAAGCAAGATGAATAAAAAATATCAATCAATTATCATTAATAACAATAGCCGATTCGGTGGACCATGAGAGAAGCGCATATTTCTTGGCATGCAAATAGCATTGCTAAATCAGAATATGCTTCTATTGCCAAGATAGCCCATAAATTGGAAGTTGTCGCTCATTTAGACGTAGGTGAGAAGGGTATTCGCCAATTAATAATTCCAACATTTAAGAAAGGAATGGGACCTGAGGATTTGAATAAGATTCCATTTTTAACATTTGAAGCATCCTTTTTAGAAGAGAATGATACAGGACATCTTGTAGTTTGGAATTCACATCCACTCTCATTAGCTGCTATTGGTTTTCAAAACATCCATATTATCCCCCCGTATACATTTGGAGGTGATGGAATAGAAATTACCGTTAGAGGAGTTCCTAGTGGAATCTCAAATTTCTTGAAAACCTGTAGACTATTTTTGCCTCCAGATCAAGTAAAAATTGTCGAAATGGCTGATGATGAAGAAAAATTAGAACAATTACTCACCAAGAAGCAAATTGAATGCGTTATTGCTGCTTGCTCGGTAGGATACTACCAAACTCCAAAAAACACTAGTTTGAGACTACTTTCCGAACAGATGAATATTCCTCGCTCAACACTGCAAGAACACCTCAGTCGAGCAGAAGCAAATCTTATGAATTGGGCGGCAGAATCATTAAGAAAAAATTAATTCCGATTATCTTGAATTATTCTTGCTGAATACTCATCCGAAACCTTGACCCTATGATGCTCGTGGGAGTGGCATGGATAGTAGGGCTAAACGCCTTGAGAAACTATTGCCGAATGGCAGAGGGGTATGGATTCCAATCGATCATGGTGCATCTGATTTTCCTGTTGAGGGTTTAGTTGATACTGAAAAAACAATAAAGGCATTGATCTCTGCAGGAGTTGATGTAATCCTCGCTCAAAAAGGTGTAGTAAGTCACTATTCTCACCTTTGCCAGGGTACGAAAACAAATATGGTAGTACATTTATCAGTTTCAACTAGGCATGCCGGACCGGATTGTGCAAACAAAGTACTCGTTGGCCATCCAGATGAAGTCATTTCAAGAGGAGGGCTTGGTGTGTCCTGTCAAGTAAATATTGGCAGCCCTAATGAAGCCGAAATGATTGAACGAATGGGCGAGGTTAGTCGTCAAAGCCATAAATTGCAATTGCCTATGTTTGGCATGATATATGCCAGGGGTGAATTTTTGAACATAATGGAAGGTGATTCAACTCTTGGAAATGCTCATGCTGCTCGACTAGCATTTGAACTGGGATGTGATGCTGCAAAGACGGTATGGACTGGTGATGCTGAGAGTTTCTCAGAAATATGTCAAGGTGTTCCAATCCCATTATTAGTTGCCGGTGGACCTTCTACTGGTGATTCATTTACGATTCTAGAAATGGTAAGAACTGCATTGGACTGCGGGGCTAGTGGAGTTTGTATGGGTCGGCAAGTATTTTCTCATCCTAAAGTTGAGCAAATAGCAAAAGCGATTGTGTTGTTAGTTCATCAAGATTATTCAGTTAAAGATGCAATGGCATCGTGTGGCCTTTGAGGTGATATAATGGAAGTGTGGCTGGATAATCGCGATAACCTCGCCAAATTATCTGCTTATGACACAGATTGTATTGATTGCGTAATTCAATCTATAGAAGTAACTGCTAAATCCGATTTACCGCTAATCTCCATCGATGGAAAAGGCCTTATTCAATCCGGAAAGGTCGTCGGAGAAATAATAAAAATAGATGGTTCAGAAGGTCAAAGTAAGGCTCGTTCTTTGGTTGGAAGTGTGAGTTGGTTATTACTAGAATTTGAAAATTGGTCAATGATTCCGATTGAGAATATCATTGCCGCTTGTGCTGGTAGCCCGACCAAAGTGGCAGCATTACTACGTTCCCCGGCTGAAGCACAAGGTGCTGCATTTGCACTAGAAATCGGCGTTGACGCATTGGTGGTTATTCCAGACCAACTGATGATTGATTCGGCATCAATTGCAAAATCACAACGTGGAGAGGTTGTTGAAAATACTAATATTGTGAAGGATAATGAAGAGATTAAATTACAACCATTGTTGATCACTAATATTGAACCCGGAGGTTTATCGGATAGATATTGCATTGATTTAACAAGTCTCTTAGAAGTTGGAGAGGGGATGTTAATTGGTTCAAGTTCCTCATGCATGGCATTAGTTCATGGTGAGACTCTTGCTTCCGATTATGTACCACCAAGACCCTTTAGAGTAAATGCAGGGCCACCTCATGCATACATTGTGATGGCAAATAGAACTACAAAATATTTGAGTGAACTAAAGGCAGGTGATGAAATATTGATTGTTTCTAGCTCTGAATACTGCAGACCTGCCACTGTAGGCAGATTGAAAATTGAACGTAGGCCAATGTTATTATTCACTGTTAGGAATAAAAATGATAAAGAGGCTCAAATGTTCACCCAACAAGCAGAGACAGTCCGTTTGGTCAGTACCGAAAAAGAAAATATAGCCGTAACTGATTTAACCATCGGCCAATATCTTCTCGGATGGAGCGACTCCGATGCACGACATATCGGTGTTGCTGTGCCAAGCGAAGTAGTTGAGAGGTGAGATGAAATGGCAGTAATTGGAAAGGGGCAAGCACATGGCGCTTGTAGTCTTCTTCATGCCGCTGGCTTGGGATACGGGTGCAGTATGGCCCTTGATTTACCAGTTGCAGTACGTCTTTTAGATAAAGAAAGCAAGAGAACTTTATCAGACCCCGATGGAGTACTTGAGGCAGTGGTTGATATTTGGATTGCCAATGGACATTCATTACCAAATGGACTAGAAAAAGACGATTTACATTGGGCTGTCGCTTCAAAAATCCCACCTAGACAGGGTTTGAAATCATCTGCAGCGGTTTCGGTCGCCGCTCTACGAGCATTAATCGACTCAACGGAAATGGAATTAGAAGACAAAGATGTAGTCTTGATGTCGGCACAAGCGCAATTAGAAGCAGGTGTATCAATCACTGGTTCAATCGATGATTCTTGGGCTTGCGCAACAAATGGTTGGAAATTAATTGATGTAAATGCTGAAACTATTGAAGAAGGGATACTACTGGAAGGCCCTGGTCCTGTTGCTGAGGATTGGCATGTGATGATTCTGTCGAGAGGCGAAAGAGTTTCAAGGCCCGAACCAGAGGCTTTCGCTGCGCAACAACAAAATTTTATTCAAGCATTAAATGCGATTCAAGAAGGGCAAGAACTTGTCGCATTGACTTGGAATGGACGAGCAATGGTCGGTATCATTTCAGATCCAGCTGCCAGAAAAATGACTAATGATGCATTTGTTAATGGCGCAAGGTCATCCGGCATATCTGGTTCAGGTTCTGCGATTGTGGTAGTCACTCCTTCTATCAGTAAGCCATCATATGAACGATTAAAGAAATTGTTCTCTACAAGGTATACTAATGTTGAGATAATTGAAACAAAATTTCTTAACGCTGAAGTCGCCCTAGATGAAACTGAATGAGCAACAAACACATTCTTCAAACAGTGTTTGCTGGCTTGGGTGAGTCAAGTATGCAAATGAGCATCGGCCAAGCCATACGTTTGACCCTTTTTGGTACCAGTCATGGTCCAGAAGTAGGGGCAATTGTTGAGGGCATTCCTTCCGGCATTAGCATTGATGAAGATGCAATTCAACAGGCAATGGATAAGCGTAAGCCTGGTGGAAAGTATTCCAGTAAAAGAAAGGAAAGCGATAATGTAGAAATTTTGAGTGGTGTAGAAGATGGGATCACTAATGGTGAGACATGCAAAATTAGAATAGCGAATAATGATGCTAAATCAAGCGATTATTCATTCCTGCCTCATCACCCAAGACCTGGCCATCAGGACCTTTTAATGCATATTAAAACGGACGGAAAGGCTGATTTGAGAGGTGGGGGCACCTCAAGTGCTAGATTAACAGCACCAATCGTTGCTGTTGCAGCGATATTGTCGCCTTTACTCAAAGGGATTGGTGTGAAAATAGAGGGGCATGTTTCATCCATTGGCAATATTACTGCCCGTGACATTCAATTATGCCCACAAGATTGGAGCGATGAAGATTGTATAAACATGAGATGTAAAGATCCTATTGCTGCAAAATCAATGGCTCAATACCTAACCACTCTAAGAACTGAATTAGATTCTGTTGGAAGTAAAGTAGAACTTTGCATCACCGGATTGCCTCTCGGTTTGGGAGAACCTTGGTTTGATGGGGTTGAACCTGCTCTTGCAAGGGCAATGATGTCGATTCCTGCTGCTAGGGGTGTTGAATTTGGCAGAGGATTCAATGCCGTACAAATGCTCGGTTCACAACATAATGATGCTTGGGGGGGAACTGCGGCAGAGCCTAAACTGAAAGGTCAATCTCCTGACGGCGCAATTGCTGGATTAGCCAGTGGAGCACCTCTAAAAATTAATGTTGCTTTCAAACCGCCATCCAGTATAGCAAAACCACAATTAACTTTGAATTTAGAAACTGGTGAAGAAGAGAATCTTGTGATAAAAGGGCGACATGACCCTGTTATAGGACCTCGGGCAGTAGCAGTTGTTGAGGCAATGGCGACTTTCATTTTAACTGATTTAGCATTAAGAGGAGGTTATTTAGATGACTAAGGAATTGATTACAGTTCACAAGTTTGGAGGTTCTTGCTTGCGTGATTCTTCGGATCTTGAACGGATTTCACAGGTTATTCAACAAACCGATGGGCAAGCAATCATTGTCGTTTCCGCTTTATGGGGGACAACTGATAGATTGCTCAGAGCAGCGCATGAACCTCGATATGCAGGTCGCCTAGTCCATGATTTAGAAGAACAACACCTTCGTTTTGCCCCAGGATTAGCAGACTCAAAGGTAGGTCATTTGTTCAAGGCAGTACTGGGGGGAATTGAAACTTCGTTGGTTGCACTTGCGGTTAATCCGCAAGATAATATTGCAAAAAACCGTTTATTGGCAGCTGGTGAAAGATTGAGTGCGCTAGTAGTGTCGCATTTCCTAAACATAAAAGGAATAGATTCTCACCCCGTCGGGGCAGAGGATATTGGATTAAGATTAAACGGAAAAGGAAAAGCACCTACTGTAGATTTGCAATCATCAAAATTGAATCTTGACCTTTCTGCTTTGCAAGGAACACCTGTGATTACCGGTTGGTTCGGTCAAGGTGATGATGGTGAGTTGGCATTATTGGGTCGCGGTGGTAGCGATCATACTGCTACTGCGATTGCCAATCTTGTTGATGCAACAGAAGTGATTCTATGGAAAGATGTTGCAGGAGTACTACCTATCAATCCACGTTGGGGGATAGAGACTACGGCCATTCATTATCTCGGATATGGAGAAGCAATGGAACTTTCTAGATTGGATACTCCAGTCATACATCCTGCAACAGTAGAGCCCCTATCATCAGTAGGAATCCCTTTGAAAATAATGCACCTCTATCAAGAAAAGGAATTTTCACAAACAACCATTGGACCTGATATTTATGATGAATACAGGATAAAGGGAATTGGTTGCCTTGCCAGTGTGGCTAGTTTGTCAATAGAGACACTCTCTTTAGAGGCGCAAAGTAAAAATCTAGGTCACTTATTAGTTGATTTTTCAAATGAGGATATCTCTTGTTGGAATTTACACTCACAACCTGGTGAATTGAGATTAATTATATCTCAGCATGACCTAATTAAATCTCAACAAATTGTAGCAAAGCATTTCCAATCCCCTACGGTTAAAACATATTCAGCAATGATTTCATTGGTTGGAAATGGAACGGAACAACAGCAAATGGCGTTGTTTGAAGAGATTAGTAATAAATGGGAATTCGAATTACTCAGCCAATCACCTCACTCGGTGAGGTTACTGGCTAACGTTGAGGATATCAAATCAATATTAGTAGAGATGAGTCAATGTTACAACTTGTGCAATACTCTTCACCAATGAAGAGAATTATTCACTCTGCTTTATTCTCTCGGTAATTCTGCAAGTGGGTTGGAAGGTTCAAAGCAAACAATCCACCTACTACTAAGAATACAAATAGTGTTCCAAGTGCAACACCATATACTGAAATCAATTCAACCGATTCTTCCATGCGCATTGCGACATCTTCGGAGAAGATTCCAACGATGAAAGGGAGAATGTTATTTGCGTTTAATACAATCAATGCAAGAATTGTTGCAAGTATTGGATTCAAAATGAGCGAACGGTGGTATTTTCCAACGATCTTCTTTGGGTTCATCACATATACTTCATTTGTGCGAATACTTGTATCGAGCATTGAGTATCTGATTACTCCATTTGATAATTCGAAATACATTACCAGTAACACCGCATATACTACCACTAGAACTGATAGCATTGCAGGGTTCTCCGATAATCCGAACACATCATTGGACAATGTGACCTTTGATGAAGCGAAGCGCAATATTGCGAGGATGAATAAAAGATTACTTGCAATGGAAAAACGAGCGTCTCTTTGGAATGTTCCCCAGAAACCAAGTATTGTCGCTGAAGTAATTACCAGCATTTGCATAATAAAGGCAAATCCAAGGCTTCCTGTCATCATATACCAAAGAGAACCTTCTTCTGGTGAAACAATAAATGTAAGAAGTGCAAGAGCGATCAATATTCCATAAACTCCAATCTGAAGGTTTTGAACCATCTTATCCGGTGGTAAGAATTTCATTTTTGGAACTAGTGGTCCGCCTAATAGGCTCTCGATGAATGTTGGAATTTCAACTGTTGGAATAGCATCCTTTGGTATTTCAGAACCGATGTTCATTTGACCTGCTGCTTTCTTTCTTGAAGGAGCTGCTGAACGTACAGTCTTTCCATCATACAAGTGTGAAGTATCTCCTTTTGGCTTATTAATTGTCATAAAATCACCTCAGAATCCTCTTGCTCCCGCAAGTGCAGTAGATAGTAACATATCTGGTTCCCAATCCATAATATTGACTCCAAGGCTGCTTAATTCGCTGATTAATACATCTCTTTCAGTCTTCATTACTTCATATCCAGTTCGGTCAAGACGCTTGGCATCAAACTCAAATTCAAGAGAAGATGGTGATAGAACAGTTACATCGAAGTTCCTTGCTCTAAAGTCGCGTAATGCATTGATAATGGTTGGATCATCTTCAAGATTTGACAAGAAAATAATTGGGCTACCTTTGTTGATGTGCGGCATTATTCTATTTACTACGACTTGTAGTGGAATATTACCACCAGCAACTGCACCTGATAACTTGGTTAAGATAACGTATAGTTGCTTCTTTCCAGTATCTCTATCGACACTGACAACTTCATTTCCATATGTAATTACACCAACAGAGTCACGACGGCTCAAGAAAAACTTGGCTAGTGATGCTGCTGCTCTTGTTGAATAAACCAAGGCATTTCTAGAGACAGGTCCCGTTTCTGAAACTGCTCTTGAATCCACGATGATAATAATATCCGATACAGCATCACGTTCACGCTCATTGACCATCAGTTTACCAGTACGGGCATATGCTGACCAATTAATCGATCTAAAGGAATCTCCGTCAAAGTATTCACGTAGTGAATAGAATTCTGAACCTGGACCTGGTTGTCTGATATTTACCGCACCGGTGAAAATCTTCGGAACACGAGACTTGACGAATGTATCGCTAAGGTCTTCCATCTTAGGGAACACAAGGAAATCATTGTAGACATGCAATTCTTTTTCCTTGTGAAATAATCCAAAAGCGTCTTGGATCCTGACAGCCACAGGACCTAGACTATAGAAGCCACGTAGTGGACATTCAACAGTGTATTCAATCAAAGTTTCACGGCGTGGACCGAGTTCCATCAAGATGTAATTTGAACCTTGTTTGATTCGCATTACTTCAGGAACTCTATCTTTAACCTCCAAAATCTTGGCTAATGAAGAGTGGTTTTGCATTCGCAACGTTACATCTAGTTCTCCGTCTTCGAAAATACGAGCACTAGATAATTTACGCATTGCAGAGACATTGCCCAAAGCGACTCCTTCTTCTCCCTTCCATTCATCAGCACGGCGCCCAGTACTTGAGACGTCGGCATGGCCACCGAAAAGGGCGGCCCAGGTAAGGAAAACAAAGATGACTACGGCAATTGTAACAAGTTGTGTATTCCGTAAGGTGAGTCCAAGTAAATACATGGACACAGCCAAACTTCCCAACATTGCTGATTTACGACTCCACATCTAAAACACCTCTTCAATAATTACAGTGTTTAAATTCAAACAGTAGGCACAGGTACTTCGCGCAAAATTCCTTGAATTATTTCACCAGATTCAAGACCCTTAATTTGATGTTCAGGCTTGAGGATGAGACGATGAGCAAGTGCAAGTTCTGCAACACCCTTGATATCATCTGGTGTAACGAAGTCACGGCCACGAAGGGCCGCTGCTGCACGAGAAGTCTTCAGAAGTGCTTGGCTACCACGAGGGGATGAACCGACTAGAACACGAGGATCTTCACGAGTTCTTGCTACGATTTCTACCATGTACATACGAAGTGCTGGATCGACATAGACGTCTTCACAAGCTTGTTGCATTGCAATAACTCGTTGTGGGTCAGTAATTACATCGACATCGACTGCGTCCTTTCCACGAGTAATACGGCGGGCAAGAATTTCGTCTTCATCAGCACGGTCAGGATATCCGACGGACATCTTGAACATGAAACGGTCAAGTTGTGCTTCTGGAAGAGGGTAAGTACCTTCTTGCTCTACAGGATTTTGAGTTGCCATAACAATAAATGGTGCTGGCAACTTGTGAGTCACTGTACCGATGGTAACTTGCTTCTCTTGCATAGCCTCAAGCAAAGCTGCTTGAGTCTTTGGTGGAGCACGGTTAATCTCGTCCGCTAGTAGAAGGTTACAGAACAATGGTCCTGGCTTGAAAGTAAACTCTCCCTTCTTAGCATCATAGATGTTAGTACCGGTGATATCAGCTGGTAGCAAATCCGGTGTAAATTGTACACGCTTGAAATCGCAACCGAGTGCATCGGCAAATGTATTCGTCATCAAAGTCTTAGCCAAACCTGGGTAATCTTCGAACAGAAGGTTACCGTTGGAGAGGATATTCACTAATACGTTATCAATAACGTGAGCTTTACCGATAATTACCTTTTGAACTTCCGCTGCAATCGCTGCTGCGATTGCTCCGACTGCTTGTAGGCGTTCACGGACCTCAGGTGTGCTCTGATGTCTTGGTTGGGCTGTCGCTGCTGGCATTGGGGCTGGTGCTGCTGGCGCTGCTGGTGCTACTGCTGGCATTGGTGCCGGGGCAGGAGCAGGCATAGGCGCTGCAGGGGCCACAGGTGCTGCTGGTGCAGGAACTGCTGGGGCTGCTGGTGGTGCTGGTGGTTGCATGTCAATTTCCTCCTATTTATTTACCCCAACGTCGAATTTGTGGGATTATTTCCCTTAGTTCTTCGTTGGAGTATGCACGGTTGCTGCTGATCAATTCAACCAATCGTGGGTCGCGGACTAATTGCATTATTTCCGCTGGGCTCTTGAGCGCAAATTCATCACGCGTCAAGTCACTTACTTGTCGCACCTTAGAGAGTAATGCCTCTCTTGTGCGCATGTGGTATTGCGAAGCGTCTACTTTCTTAGGACGTTCGCGGAAGCGTGTTAAATCGAAGACATGTCTCCAATTCTCTTTCTCTGGTACAACCATGATTGCGATGGATAGGAGTGCAAAGAGATTGAGAATAATCAACCACTTCAATACTACATCGCTGGTAAGTAATACGATTGCTCCCATGGCTTCAGTAAAAGGCATGCTCAAAGCACTCGAAACGTGTCTGCTCTCATCGAATACCAAATTAAATTGGTCTGGGTGGCTAGTGATGGTTGTTGACATCTCATCGTTATCAAATTCCATCATATCATAAATCAATGCTGAGAAATATTGTGAATTACCATTCCATTGAGTATCGCCTTGTGAAGCGGATAGTCCATTGCTTGAAGTACTCCAGCATTTGTGATTATTAGCAACATAAAGTGTTGAAGTACATTGTTGCTTTCCGGTTTCACCCGCAAGATCAAGATCCCATAGATGGTTTGCGAATACTGAATGGTCTGAAACGAATACGATACTTCCGGTTACTGAAACTTTACCAACATTGTTGTTAGGTTTTTTATCTATAATATCGCCACTTGTTACCGGATAGTCAATACGAACGATAAGTCCGGTTTTACCTTCACCCAGAGTCGGGTTGTTATCATCATTGACATCCATGGAATTACGAGCGACGAATGCAGGGGTTGATGCGTGTGCTAATACACTGATTGAACGACCAGTATCAGCTTGTTCATCCAATACTTGGATAGCTGTTGGGCGGTGGAATAATACTGGCATTCTACAATTGCTGATTTGCGTATTATCAATCATAGCTTGGCTGCAAGGGATTCTAGATTCATCTCCCATTTCAGTTACATCTCTATCAATACTTGCAACCGCCCAAAGTCTTCTTTGGTCTGGCTCCATGCGTTCACCTTTTTCATCTGCAACCTCATAGTATTGGTAAGGATCTACAACTGGTGCATCGAAATATTTGACACCGAACTCTTCAGCAACCAATTGTGCATTGGTACTGTTTGCTGCAAGAATGACTTTTCCGCCTTTGTTCGCTACAAAGTCGTACATTGCTGTTGCTTCTGCTGAATCAAAGGGTTTCTCAGGCGCGACGATGACCAATAATGTGCGGTGAGGTTCTTTCCAATCATTAACAAGCATTGGAGTAGACATTGTATTAGCAACATTGTAGCCGAAACCGCCGTCTCCTAAATCGGAGCGCATTACAGTTAGTTGTTGGTCGGAATGTTCTGAACTGTTATCGTATGGAGAAAAGACAGTGTCTTTGTCAGAAGAAACTAGTGCAATCACCACTGTAGACAGTAAAAGCGAGGAAATTAAACCGGCCATCAGCCATGTTTCAAGACTGAAACGGGAACCTTCGCTCTCTGCCATTTCAAAATCTCCATAGGTATTCGCACGAGCAAAACTCAATACAAGCATTCGTGGGAACTTCGCTCTACTCATAATGGTTTTCCATCACTGCGCAA
Source organism: Candidatus Poseidoniaceae archaeon (assembly GCA_028821785.1). Classification (GTDB taxonomy): domain Archaea; phylum Thermoplasmatota; class Poseidoniia; order Poseidoniales; family Poseidoniaceae; genus MGIIa-L1. The sequence goes on from JAPKFC010000004.1 coordinate 33,018, forward strand.
TTTCAGAAATTGCGTTGTGTCCTGTTTTCAATTCTTTTGTCGCCAAATATGCCGGAATACGGAAATCATGCGGCGGAAATTCGCGACGGCGGAATGTGGTTTTATTGTTGGCTAAGAGCATACTTTCCGATGCAAAAGTCCTTCATTTCTCGACGCGGTAGAAAAAGATTGTAAATAGAAGTATTAAAAATAATTCATAAAATCCAAGCCATGCTAAATTGCTAGAATTTTCACTCAAACCATCACCATTAGATGAGCCGCCATTGGATGACTGGTCATCCACAACAATGTCAGCAGCCGATACATGGAGGTCAAAGGTTACCGAACGTACTCTTTCATCGCCTTCGGAAATTACCGAAAATGTAACTTCGCAAGTTCTGTCTGGGTGACTAGCAGAAGCAATAAATTTGACATTGAACCCTTTTGCAACATTGTTGTCTAAATCAGTAGGTTCAACAATTAAATTGTTAAACTGGTCTAATCCTTCTGCTTTGAGATTTGGACAACTTCTGATTTCAACATCAGCACTTGTTACCGCATCCCCACTATTGCCCCAGTTTGAAACTAGGACTTCAACCTCAATCCAGGTATCTGAATACATGGTTTGATCATCAAGACTATTTGGTTGAAGATTGAAAATCTCAGGCAATTCAACTCCTGCTTCAATCTCTTGAGTGGATACTGGTTGGTCAGAAACTACTTGTTCAGCAATTAATGTTAGGACATAAGCTTCAGATGGACTGAAACTGCGAATCTCGAGTTCACTGTCTTCTGTCAATGTGAAAGTGAAGCTTAGATTCTCCCCCCCTGCAATCGTACCAGTCTCTGGCCCATCAACAATAAAGGGGATATCCGAATCCCATTCTAACTCGAAAGCAACATTTAACTCACCTTGGCCTGTGTTATCGATGTAAATCACCAACTCACCAGTAATATCCCAATCAGCCTCCATCTCAACTTCATAATTTCCATCAACATTGGTGACCCACCCTAATTCCCAGCCTCCAAATTGGGCGGATGAGTTAATTGTAATAGGCATCATCAGCAAGATAAAAATTGCTAAAATTGTTTTACCTCTCGTATGAATCACATAACCACCTCATTGTAAAAAACCTTCAATCGCTCGCTTGGCTAATACACGAACCATTTTTTTCCTATATCTTGGAGTCAGTGTAGTATTGTTAACTGGGTTGATCGACTTCTGAATCGCTACTGATAGTGATTTCACACTGTCTGCACCGTTCCAACCAGCAGCTAACGCCTCCGATACTTGTTCATCATGCATTTTTGGTATTGATTCTAAAGCAGTCGACGCTATGAGCAGTGACTTTTCATCACCTGCAATCCATGATGCGGCAACTCCTGCCTCTGGGAAATCCCATGAATCACGAACGCGTAATTTTTGATAGCAGCCAGTTCTTTGTTGCGACTCTTTAGGAAGTGTTACTTTGAGCAAAAACTCACCTGCTTCAAGGACATTCTTTTTCTTACCATCCAATTGATAAAAGTCACCAATAGAAACTTGTCTTTGTCCTGAAGGACCAACAATGTGTACTACTGCTTCGAGAACCATCAAATTAGGAGCGAGATCACCTTGGTAAGTTGCAACACAGAGTGTATTTTGATTAGGAATTACTCTGCAATCAGAACCCGACCCACAATCTGCTTTATGACACCAATCAATGCTACGTCGCCAATCTTCGCCTTGGTTATACCAAAAACACCGAGTATCCAGGCAAAGGTTTCCACCCATTGTTGCATTCTTTCTAATTAGAGATGAGGCGACTTTAGAAGCTGCTTCAACAATCAATGGATGTGCACCATTGGCTATTGTCAAATCTGATAACCGAGCCATACAACCAATTTCTGTAGCAGAAATCACATTTGCACCTTCTATTTTTGCAAGAGAGATAACATGCGGCTTAGTGTTAATATGCCATTTGTAATTTGGAATCAAATCAGTTCCACCGGCAACCCAATCAAATTGTTGGCCATCTTCAAGTAATTGCTTTGCAATCTCACATGCTTGTTCAACATTTGATGGATGATGTAGGGTAAAAGGAGGCATTAGCATCAATTATCACCTTCCAGTTCACGTTGTTCTTTTTTGAGCCAGGCTTTTCCAGCAAATCCAAGTTCTGCTAATTGCTCAGGAAGAGGCTCTGTTGCTGCCCTCCAACCCTCCACTTGGTCTTCTAGAGGAATATTAGGGTCAAAGCCAAACAATACTCCGTTAACATATGCCGAGGTATCGTCACTTCGTTGTCTTGCAATATCTCTTACCTTGTGCTGAACTGCTCTTTCAACAACAACTTGTTGCATGGCTGAATGAGTTAATCTCGGACTTTCTAATTCCAATGGGTCGTCAACAGACTGTGCCTTCATTTTCTTTTCAATTGCAAAATATACAGTATCTGGTGTCAATGGTAAATCATTGATTCTAATTCCTATTGCATCATATACTGAATTTACAACAGCAGGCAATATTGGCAGAAGCGGTCCTTCGCCTGCTTCTTTAGCACCGAATGGCCCTTCCGGGTCACACGATTCTACAATGATCGGTACAACATTAGGCATTTCATGAACTGATGGAATCTTGTATTCTAATAAATTAGCATTCTGTAAATGCCCTGTTCGACCATAGACCATTTCTTCAGAGATAACTTGTCCAAGTCCCATATGGCAAGAACCGATTATCTGTCCTTTAACAGCCAAAGGGTTCAATGCTCTACCACAATCATGGGCTGCCCAAACATTTGTGCACTTTATCTTGCCCGTTTCAATGTCAACATCGGTTTCTGCAACATATGCAGAGAATGAATATGCAGGGGCTAATCCTGCTGCTGCTCCTTTGTGAACCCCACCCATAGGAGGGGAGCGGTAGGCTCCACTAGAGATTAGTGCACCTTTATCTTCTTGGGCTTTGTGTAATGCTTTGAGATAAGAAACACCAATCGATGGGTCATGCTTGTAGTAGATTCTTCTATCGTTTAGAACAAGAAGGTCAGGATGGTATCCAATCATTTCCCAAGCAGCATTTAGCAACTTATCTCTAATCCCAATCGCTGCACGGATTGCAGCGTTTGCGTTCATAAAAGTAACACGGCTGGAATATGAACCAAGGTCAACTGGGCTGGTATCGCTTTCATGTGAACGAACATGAATCATTTCAATCGGTAATGCTAATACTTCAGCAACCACTTGTGCTATTGCAGTAGTGGAACCTTGTCCAATCTCTGCTGCACCGGAATGAACTGTAACGCCGCCATCCATATCGACTTGAATATGCACTGTTGCATGTGGGAACTTGTTCGGATCCCAATGAATCGGTAGCCCTGAACCACTGATGAAAAACCCACAACCAATTCCAATTCCTTTACCAAGAGGTAATTGTCTAAACTTATTGTCCCAATCAGAACCTTCTCTAACCTTCTCAAGTGCTTCACGCATACCATTACTGGTAATCCTGAATCCACTGATTGTTCTGCTATGTGGTGGCAAAAGATTGGCTAACCTCAAATCGATTGGATCAACTGATAAATCCTCAGCCATTTGGTCAAGTCCAACTTCTACCGCACATCTTGTATTGACAGCACCATGGCCTCGCATTGCGCCACTTGCTGGTTTATTTGTCCAAACTCTTGCACCAGTATAATGGAATGAGCCTAATTCATATGGAGCGGTTGCTAAAACTCCATTGTAGTATGAAGTGACGTGACCAAAACTAGCGAATCCTCCACCATCGATTAAAGCATCAATATCAAAACCAGTAATTCTTGCTTCTTTATCCGCACTCATTTTCACTTCGATATGACTTGGATGTCGCCCTCTATTGATCATATAGACTTCTTCTCGATCAAATGTAATTCTAACAGGGCGACCACATTTTCGCGACAATAGTGCCGCACACATCTCGTGAGGGAATGGGTCTGATTTTCCACCAAATCCGCCACCTACAAAGGTTCTAATGACATTTATTTGATGCATTGGGACTGATAAGACTGTTGAAAGTGCTCGATGTGTGTAGTGAGGTACTTGACTTGGAGTGTACAATTGTAAACGCCCATTTGGACCCCAATGTGCGACTACTGCATGAGGTTCTGTGAAACCGTGATGTACTCCTTTCATGGTCCATTTGTTATGATTGCTGGCTGAAGGTTTGTCAATTAAACTTCGGTCGCCGAATTCTTGGAATACTCGCTTTTGAACATTGGTCTTGGCGAGGTGGTATTTCCCTCTCCAATGAATCGGTTCGTCGGCATCTTCCAAACCTTTCTTTGGGTCAAAGACTGGTTCAAGTTCTTCATATTCTACTTCAAACAAAGACAGGGCATGTAGCGCTGTGGCATCATCAACCGCTGCCACACAGGCTACTAAATCTCCAACGTGTCTGACTTTATCGACCGCCATTGCGTGTTCATCTTTTGTTACTGGCAGAACACCGAAACTGATTGTAGAATCCTGCCCAGTTGCTACAGCCAATACACCTGGTAAAGCCTCAACTTTACTAGTGTCAATAGAGATTACTTTAGCGTAGTGATGTGGTGAGCGTAATATTTTTGCAACGCATTCATTTGGCAATCTTACATCATCGCCATACCATGCTTGACCCGTTACTTTGGCATTGGAATCTACTAATTTCATTGATTTACCAACGGTTGTTCCGGTTCTGATCCTATCGTGTACATGAGCACCTGCTGGTTGCTTTTCACGACCCCCGACCATCTCTGGAATGAATTGCAAGTCGCGCTTTGCCATTTGTGGCCGTGAACCGCCGGAACCGGGAGGTGGGAAAGATTGCTTTCCCGCAACGCGCTTACCATCTTTGCGAGTGATGTTACCTCCACCACTTGGCTGTTGTTTGTATCCACCTGACATGACATCACCTAGCGTGGCCCGGAGGCATTTGTGGTTCTTCAGGACCGGATGGATGTGGGTCTGGATGTGGTGAACTCGCTGGCTCCCCAGCTTCTACTTCGCCTCTATGAATAGCCGCTGCTGCCTGAATAGATTCTACAATTTGTTGATATCCGGTGCATCTGCATAGATTTCCTTCAATTGCAGTTTTTACCTCTTCATCTGTTGGGGAAGTATTTGTATTGAGCAAAGATTGTGCCGAAATAAGGAATCCCGGAGTACAAAATCCACATTGAGAGCCACCATACTTTGCAAAACAATTCTGAATCGGAGCAAGATGTGCGCCGTCTGCAAGACCTTCTACGGTTGTGATTTCACATTGTGAAACTTGTCCAGCGAAAGTAAGACAAGAAAGTTGTGGTTGCCCATCGACCATTACCGTACAACAGCCACAAGTACCCAAATCACAACCCCTTTTCACTCCTAAAGTGCCTACTTTATCTCGTAGCACATCGAGTAGTGTTGCATTAGATGTTGTGAGGATTTCAACATCCTCTCCATTGACCTTTGCTGACCAAATTTCCTTAGCTCCAACTGGTAGCATATCAACATGTTCTGTCCCTACCACGATAGTCGCCCATGGCGACCTATTGACGCCCACTAATGATGCTATTGGAAAAGTAATCTCAACTACTTTGCCGATAACTTACTGCAGAAAAATCATCCATTCCAGTTTGAGGTTCAACCCAATCAGGGTCTCCTGGCAGCACTAATCCATCTCCTAACTGAGTTAATTGTTGAGCAATAGAACGTTGGTTTTGTTGTAATTTTTCCCAATCAATTTCATCGTCTGACCATCGAGACCATCTCTTCAAACTACGATGACTACGGACTAAATTTGCATATAGTTTCAAATGTAACTTGGCTGAGTTTGGCCACCAATACATGAAAATTAGGAAAACGAAGATGAATGGCAAATGTGTTAAAGATTCTAATAACCAATGCATAGACAATAATTCATTGACTGGACTAGTCTCAGCCAATAGCGCCCAAGTAACCATTAGAGATGCAATGACCCACCAAATTGGGAAGGTAATTACGGCTGCAAGAACTTTGTATGTCCCCAATGCAGACTTGTCTACTGCATCTGATTTCTTCAAAAAATGCATCACTAAGTAATTGGTTTGATAGGCAGGCATATTGCCAATTACTGCACTCCAAGTGATTAATCCAAGCATCCAAACGGCAGCCCATGCCCACTTTACCATTAGGATGAAGCCGTTAGATGTGCTCATTCGTTCGGGCTTACTGTCAACATCTAACGGACTGATTCCTCGATCATCCAAATTTGCAAAATGTTCGGTGCAATCTTCAACAATTTTTGCAGTCTTTTCTGGTTCGTTTTGAGCCATGAACTCCCATCCAGCACGAATTCTTCTAGCACCTAATACCGATTGATAATAAGTTGGTTTTGTAAAAGCCTCACCCATTTGTCGAGCCCTCTCAGCATGGACTACTCCTTTCCCTCTCCAAATGAATTCCCTTTCTTCCCAAGAGGTTTTGGATAGTGATGCGCGTTTTAATTCAAAATCAATGGCTTTTGTCACCGAAGTAACCCATTCTCTATCGAGTTTATCTTGCACTTCAAAGTCCTCAATAATCTCAGGTAATTGTGGTAAGACCATCGGTCTTTCAATAACTACTGCACAACGTTCTCTGAAAGTAGCTGCATCAGAATAGTGCAACCCGATTGGCACCAATTGGGGTCTTGGTTTACCCATCTCTTCCGCTTCTCTAATCGCTGCTTTGATAATTCTTGCAGCCCCCGAGCGAGCCTGTTTGGAACTCGCCTCTGAATGGGTCGTTCCTTCGGGGAAAATAATCAACCTTCCACCATTTGCAACAGCGCTTGATACTGTCGCTAATTGATTTTTATTCCTATCGCTTGCAGCCGCTTTGTTTTTACTATCTTGTGAACGTTCAATCGGCAAGGCTCCCGCAGCTTTGATGAATCTGCCTAAAATTGGTACTTTGAAGAGTGTATGTTTGGCAATCATCGACTGCTTACCAGGTAGGGAAGCATGCATTAGCATGGGGTCGATAAGTCCTGATGGGTGCCATGCAATGAATAGAAGTCCGCCTTCTGATGGCAGATTATCTGAATCTATCAGATCAATTTCTCGGAACCAAACAGATACTAAAGCACGTGTAAATCTGCGGGTCAGGCGATAAATGAATCCAACTTTGGGATGACTATCTCCGACCGGGTCTTTTAGCCACTTCATAACCGACCCTAGTTCTAATAGTAATTGAAATAATCACCGGACACTATGGCTAAAGAGGTTCTATTGTGATTGAAATATCAATCATCAAGTTCTGCATCTACTATTGATTCAATGTCATCATCAATTGATTCAACATATTGTTTAGCAGAAACATCAACTGATGCTAAACTTCCTTCTTCCTTGTCGGTAACTAATCCTGCGATCAACAGTACTGCTAAGAAAACTATTGCGAAAGCGCCTATTGCGAGAGCAATGCTAGAAATTCCATCTCCATTACCACTTGATGATGAAAGTTCTTTGCTCGGATTCATTAACATAATATCTGCAGTAATAATCGCTGTTGAATAAGAATCTCCGTCCCCATTGCCAATTCCACGAATAGAAATGGTGTGATTCCCTTCTAAAGTAATTCCAGGCAGATGTTCTAGGTTATGAATTAAATCAATGGCTGAAATAGTAAATTCGTCATCGCCATGGTCAAATGAATGAAGGTTGCTCCAATCATCTCTTAGATGATTGCTTCTCCATTGAATTGTATCCACTGTTTGTGAAATATTGAATTCCATTACATCTGAACTCTCTAAATGAATACGGTTATCCATGCCAATTTCAGTAATGATATTGATTGTAATATTATTGTTAAAGTCATAATCTTGTTGTGCTGCTTCCATTACAGAATCAAGTGCTCTTACTTCACCATGACCGTATACATTGTTTTGGCGGTTCTTAGGAGCAAGATCCTCGATACAAGGTTCATTTTTCAACATATATTCACAGCGACGATAGGTTGCAGTTTCTTGCATTATATTTCGGACATCGAATGGAGATAAATCTGGATTCGCTTGGTACATTAATGCTGCAACTCCTGCAGCACCTGGTGTCGCCATTGAAGTCCCTGACATGTCGGTATATCCAGTACCACTATTTGCTTCAACAGACATTACATTAGAACCGACAAAAGCAACATTTGGCTTTATTCTTCCTTCTTCGGATGGCCCTTGGCTAGAATATACTGCGATTCCAGAATCCTTGTCCAATGCTCCAACTGTGATTACATCTTCAGCGGAACCTGGAGTTCCGATTGAACCTGATACGGCACTGTTTCCTGCTGCTATAAATAATGCAATTCCAGAACGAACCATTTCATTTGCATAGCGATTAACACTGTCTTCTTCAGATGATGTCCATTCGATAGGGCCAGGTCCTCCAAGACTCATGGATGCTGCACGTATATTGAATTCGAAGCGATGATCAACTGTCCACTGCATACCTGCCATAACTGTTGCAAATGAACCTGAGCCGGCGCCATCAAGCACCTTGACACCGACTAAAAATGCCTGTGGAGCCATTCCGATATGCTCGTAATTAGGCGCTCCAGTTCCAGCGGTTGTACCAGCACAGTGAGAACCATGGCCATGGTCATCGTAAGGGAATATTTCGGTTCCATTGGTCGCTGCTGGATTATTTACTGGATCGTAAAAGGCAATCACTTTCGGGTCATAGGTTGAGTTATCATCATCCAAATCATCAATACTTGCGTGCGCTCCATCAATTCCGGTGTCAATGATGGCAACAGTAGAACCCGCTCCATCATAGCCAGTATTTTGCCAAACTTGGTCGACTCCATGCAATACTGCTGAATCTCCATTAGCTATTGTCAAAACACCATCCAATTCAACCATAACTACACCTGGTAGTGAAATCGTTTCTAAAATAGAGCCCGCTGGAACTCTTCCTGCAAGTGCATCAATATGCTTTAATGTCCATTGATGTTGATAATTTACTTCTCGTTCTAGTAATTCAATTTCTTCTTGGCCAGGTGTGTGGTCAAAATCAATGATTAGCGGCAATGTCTCAAATTCATCTAAGAAGATTGGATTGTCCTTGTGCAACTCGACCATATCTCCAATCTTGTTTTGATTGCGGTCAACTGTTGTTTCAACCCACCAACCTTCTTCGGAATTATCCTCGGATATTTCTGCATTAACTGGTGCTGACATCATCAAAGTTGGCAATAAAAAAATAGTCATACAGAATATTGCCATTGCGTTCCGGAATGCCATCTTGTCACCACCTACAAGGCATCCACTAGCGTTTATCCTTTCAATATAGTGTTTGGTAGTTTTTACATTCGGAATAAATATTTCAATAGCAATATTGCTGATTTCCCTTACTTGCCGGAATAATCCTTATAGCAAGAGGTTGTAATCAATGAATGATTATTATGGCTGCACCAACAAGAACTGCCCCTCAAAGAGTTTCTAACCAAGGATTATTATCACGCGCTACAGATTCTAGTGCGATTTATTCAGCTGCCGAGAATAACGCTAACGCACAACCGATGGTAATTAGCCAGCCAGGGAGAGTTAAGACGCGGGAGGATATCAATCTGGAGAAATTTGCCCAATTGGCAATGTATATTGTTGCACTAATTGCCATTTGGGGCGGGATTTTTAGTATCGCTTTTGATGAAAATGCAACTAATTCTAATTTCCTCATGCTATTTATCGGAGGATTGGTATCTGCAGCGATGGCAATATCTTGGATTGAATTACAATCGAAGAAAAATGCACATCAATTGATGGAAGTGCAAAACTACATGCTAGGTCTCGGATTCTTCTTTGCAACTGTTGGCACATTATGGGGAGCACGTTACCTAATGGGATTCGCTACTGGAAATTTGGGCCTTGAAATCTTTGGAAATCCGGACATATATGTATCTGAAGGATCGGACTGGCAACCCAATGCAAATGGAATATATATGCAAGTAATAGCAGTTATTGCTCTATTATATGGAGAAATCAAACTACTCAAACGATACAAAGGTGCAACAACATTTGGTTGGGGAGTTGCTATTTATAGTCCGTTGGCATTGATGGTTACTGGTGTAGGCCCTTGGATAGATTGGTCCAATAGTATCGTTTCTTACGAGTTGGGACTCGCTATTATTTTACTCTCTTTCGTCAGCATGGAAGCAGCCTTACGTTCAAATAAATCAATGCACTTCTTCGTTGTCGCAATCGTTTCAGGGCTAGTGCCTATTCTTTACGAATTATTCAACACAAATGCTCCTGCTGGAGGCGAAGGTGGCGCATTATCCCTGTTGATATTCATTATTGCGATTCAGGGTTACTATGCCTCTAAGCAAGAACTACGCTCTGATTTAATGCAGAAAGCAAGTGTTCTATTGGTTGGTGAAGTATTAATTGCAATATTTATCGCTCGTATTAATGATTTGAATTTAATTCTTGGACCATTGAGAGCTGAAAACATAGGAATGTTAGCAGAACATCTAACTTTGGCTGTGATGTTGTGGGTTACTGTACTGATTGCATATTTCCCTGCAGTTATGCAACGTAGAGTACCATGGATGCCTATTGGTTTGGCATTCTCATTATTCTTTTTACCTACGGATTCTAACATTATTCCATGGCTCATCACTTTAGTAATGATTCCTTACATGTTATTCATCAACACCAGTACCAGAAAATGGGTCGCTGACCTAACAGTCACAATGATTGCTGTATCATTCATAATGACTGATTTTATTGCTCGAATAAATGATATCGCTTTCGCCGACATTTTTTCAATTCCTTATCTCCACTATGTTATCCCGATAGTGTTGATTGTTATTGCAGAAACCGGTTTCAAGAAAGGAAAAATCTCTTCTTGGGCACACTTATCTATGGTCTCTGCAGTAGTATTATCACGAGCAATATTAGGTGCTGAGGAATGGTTCTTACCTTGGGTATTTGTAGCATATATCCTGTATATTGCAAACTACAGCCTCAGTAATGCTACAAAATCTAACACATTTAATGATAGAAAGGAAGCATCCCTAACCATAGTAATCGCTCTTGGTTCCACTTTGATATTGGCAATGTTTGGAAAATTAAATTTGCCTGAAACAGCACTTGATAATTATTTATCTGGATTTAATCTCTCTTTAATGACTTTAGGAATTGTGTCATATTTATTATTACGTATTGGCAGAGATGTTGAATTTGATATCGGGATGTTGATTAGATGGCAAACAAAGAAAAAGACATCAAACACATTTGATTCTGAATTGAATGCATGGATTGAAGTAGATAATCAAAATGATGAATATCTCATCAAGTTTGAACAAAATTGGTTGAATAAATCTTGGGGCTCTCTTCCGAGAGTTAGTGTAATAATTCCCCTTGTTTTTATGACAATTGCAATCGCCTCAGTAGAGTATAGGCCTCTCGCTGAAAACCCTCTTTGGGTGATGTTTATGGTAATTCCAGTTGCACTCTTAGTTTCTGAGATTCTTGCGCTTGATAAGATTAGTTCCCATACTAGAGCAACTGGAGTATGGATGTTGGTCATTATGGCCCTTCCAATTGTTATCAAAATGTTAATTGTAAGAGGTGAAGCAACTGCTGATGACATCCCATCTTGGCTTAATGGATTGATACTTCCAGCTATTGTTTTGGATTTGATATTGATCGCTGCACCATTCATTGTGAACTCTCAAATAAACAAACGAGGAATAGATGATGATGAATTATCTATTAACTCCGATATTGCAGCATTGACTGGACTTCTTATACTTGCAATGATGGATTCTTCAGGAGGTTTACTTCTTATCAGTATGTTTGTTTTAGTAACATTTAGAGCGATTAAACATAGACACAACAAGGTGCTGTTAGCATCCCCATTGATTTTCTTATTTGTTGGAACAACTTGGTTAACAGAATTTGGATTAGCCAATACAATTCTAGATGCATTGGCAATTGATGTTGAATATGGTTTCCTTACAATTGCAAATATTAGTGGATGGATAATTGCAATCCAAATGAGTATCGTTTGGATTATGGCAACTAAAGATATTGATTCTGATAAGAAAATTGAATTGCCATGGTGGGGTTCGATGGCTTGGGTTGCGGTAGGATTAATCGCAGCGATTCCTGAAGTCTCTTGGCTTCCAACCATTTTCACGTTAATGTTGACCGCGAGCGCTATTTACAGAGGAAAGGTTTCATTCATTCCTATGATGCCAATTGCCTTCTTCTTCTCATTCTTTATGGGAATGATAGGTGATTCCAATTTTACTCATTATAGTGAAGGGGAAATATTTGGATGGAGTGCTATTATTACTGCATTATTCACACTTTCACTTTCGGCAATGGAGATGACCGATTGGCTATATTCAAAATGTGATAAAATTGATAATGAACTTGAAAAATGGGGAATGTTTTCAACATCCGTTCAGGCGGGAAGAGATCAAATTTCCGATGCGCTAAGAATAATGGGTATTGTAGCATTTTTGTTTTCATTTGATGTTGCAGTAGGAATTGGTCCTGTTATTGCTGCTGTTTGGGTAACTTACATTGCAATACGTAAAGGCAATACAAATGGACTACTATTGATGCCATTATTGCATGGTATTTCAATCGCCAACTGTTTGAGTGAAGCCGAAATTGGCTCCGCAGAATTTAGACAACTCTTCGTTGGAGTATTAATGGCGATAGAAGGAGGAGCCCTGATCTACTTCTCTACCCAAAATGACAAGGTATACGAGTGGCAGACTTTCAATTGGGAGAGCGATAATGATTTCTTAGATTTCATGGACTACTTGGGAATGGGTGGATTACTATCAGCAATTTCGGGAACATGGTATGCATTTGAGGGGACGAGTATTGATTCATTTTCTTGGTTAATAATGACTGTTCTCTTTACAATGGTTGCTATTCAAGGATTTTCTAAGGAAAACGATGCTCGATGGAGAAGAGGTTTCGGAGGATTTGGTTCATTGGTTACAGCATTCATTTTCGCAAATACATTGAATGATGATATTTTCCAAGCACTTGGATATGTCTTCCTTGGAATACTTGGATTCGGTTATGGTGCAATGTTCAGCCAAAGAATTGGTGATGAAGGTGAAATTTATGTCGCTGATGAACAAAGTCAAGAAGCTATTCTACAAACCACAATGGCAATGCCAGTAGTGGAAGAACAGAGTCAAGACGGTTTACTTCAAGCCACTAAGAAGATAGTTGCAAAGGAAGAAGCACCACCAGAAATCGTTGAAGAAATAGATGATGAAGTAATAGAAATTGAACAACCAGTGCCAATAATTGCACCAGCAGAAATTACGGCGATTCATGATGGATTGATTGAAACTGCTGATGGATTTGCAATTAGACTACCTAGTGATGTGGTACAAAATATTTTGAATTCAATCAACAATACTCCACATGAAGGTTTCAAGCCAGTACTGGGATTCTCTCCTTCTGGACAAGTTATGTTGAACTTCGAGAATGAATGATCGAGCTCAATCACGAGTGGTTGCTCCTTCATCGCCAGCGGTTGTCCTAGGTGGAATCGTTAAGTTTTGAATACTTGGATAAGCGCCCCAATATGCCTCTCTCGCTTGTTGGTTCAGTTGCATGCAAAGAACGACATCTGAGGCTCTTGAAGGCATTTCCTCACTGCCATTTAGATGTTTAATAATTGGTTCAATATTACTCAAATTCACCAAACCCCAACCAGTTTGAGTGCAAGGTGCTATCGGAGAAACCGGTATTGTACCACTGGTAGGATCCCAATCCAAATCAGGATACCAAGCACTCAAGTTTATCGCTTCACGCACATCAGAATTCTTAATCTGAACTGGATTTCCTTCCGCGTCAGTTCCATTGACTAGATATCCAGATCTATTGGAAGGAGAGGCGCCACTACCATTGTCAGAAAATTGGTCTCTTAATTCCTCTAATACAAAGGAAATGATTCCAGCAGTTCTTGGGGTGGCAAAGGAAGTACCAGAAGTCTCATGATAACCATCAATATCTTGGTGATTAGGTAATACCTGAGTCCAGTCTGCAGAAATATCAGGATATGAGCCAGACATTATTTCTTTTTGGTCGTCTCCTTCTTCGGCATAACCTGCAATACCAATACTCCATGGTGGTCCTGCTGTAGAATCCTGCACTGCAGGGGAAGGTGAATTATCTGCAGCACCTGCATGAAGTTTCATCTGTGCTACAACCGCCTCTTTGGTTCCTAATTCAATACCCGGGGCCGGTACAGAACCTGGTGCTCCGAATGAAGTTGTTATGACATCAACAAGTGGTTGATCAGCCGCTGTAAGTACTGCTTCGGTACTGAATCCTTCAACGAAGAAAATTATTACATTTGGATTTGCATTTACTACTGCACCGGTAACTGCTGAACCATGACCATCATTTGGGTCATCCAATATTGGAGTTCCTTCACCTTCGGTCCAATCCGGTGATTGACCGAAGATTCTAGTTCCTTCAAAGTAAACAACATCATCAGAACCAATCAGGTCCCAGCAACCCGCTCTATCTGCATCAACCCTTTCTTGGTATGAACCTTCGAAAGTTAAGTTACAAGTAATTGTAACACCTAGTTGCTGACCTAGCCATGCTGGCAATGTTTCATTATTGCGGAAATGATCATGATATACATTAATTCCAGTATCAATTGGTGATACTACGGAAAAAGAGCGCCATTGATTTTGCTCGTTTTTCTCTTCTCCTGACGCATTATCCATATCGGAATCAGTATTCATTGCAAATCCTAGCACAATCGTTGACAGAAGTATTGTTGATAACAATGCACCCAGCATCTTCTTGCTAGGGCTAGGACCAATTTCGATAATAGCATCCGCAATATCGACTATGGTGTCGGCGGACATACTCATGCCTCAAATGTTTCCTTCTTCAACACTACGCCTAATTGAAAGGGTCAAGCCTCATGGCTTCAACATGGACGAAAGGTCACAACGCATGGTATGGATAGACCTAGAAATGACTGGATTGGACATTGAATCTGAGTCCATCATTGAAATTGCAACCGTAATAACCGATGGTGAATTGAATATTCTCGCACAAGGACCAAATTTAGCGATCTCTGTCAATGAAGAATTATTGGCAAATATGGATGAATGGAATACCAGCCATCACAACCAGAGTGGGTTAGTAGAGAGAGTTCGTAATAATTCTGTTTCACTTGAGGAAGCAGAAAAGCAAACGCTAGAATTCATCTCAAAATGGGTCGATGAAGGTGTTGCACCATTATGTGGTAATTCGATTTGGAATGACCGTAAATTCATGGAAAAGGAAATGAAACAATTAGTACAGTATTTACACTATAGAATGATAGATGTCTCCACTATTAAAGAATTATCAAGACGCTGGTATCCGCAAATTGAGGGATTTCAAAAGAAGGGTTGCCACCTAGCTCTTGACGACATTTTAGAGTCGATTGAAGAATTAAAATACTTTAGAAATGAACTATTCAAAGTTTCACAATAGGCTATCTAAGAGAAATACTGAAACACCGTTGAAATTGATATTCAATTTTATTTTTATGCTGATTGCACTCGGTTTAGTATGGCTCTCATTAATTGAAGGTGTGAATCTATTTGAGATTTTTCAAATATAGAGATTTTACAAATAAAGTAATTATGTATGACGCTAAGGGAGGAATGTGAGGCTTCTATTCCCTTTGCTGACAATTTTACTTCTCGCACCCTTGTCCCAAGCACAAGGTCTCGCTGAAGTATTGCAAGAGTGCCCTAGTACGATGACTGGAAGTTCACAACCTGAGCAGGTACATTTGCAAATAACAGATAATCCTAACGAGATGGTTGTAGTTTGGGCTACAGAACAAAGAGGCGATGCGGTAGCTGAATGGAGTTCTGAAAGCGCTTCTAATTCTGCTAACGGTGATTCATATTGTTACAATCATGACAAGGCATTCCATATGGTGGTGATGAATGGTTTAACTCTCGGTGAGGAAGTAACCTATCGTGTAGGAAATGGCAATGTTTGGTCGCAAGAATTCACATTTACCCCTTTCAATCCTGATGCGGAACATTTTGAATGGATCTCTATTGCTGACCATGGCCTTTCTTCTGAAGCACTGGATGTTACAGAGGCCATTATTGCAGATTCTGAAGCACAACTTGTAACAATTTCTGGTGATATAGCATATGCAGATGGAAATCAAAATGTTTGGGATGATTGGTTTTCAACCCAGCAAGAAAGTATGGCCTCGATACCATGGGTTACTACAGTTGGTAATCATGAAAATGAACCAGCCGTAGGTTTTGAGGCTTATGAGCATCGTTTTGATTCAGATGGAGTAATAGAGAGTGAAACATTCTGGTTTTCACGAAATATTCCAGGTGTGCATCTTGTTTTCATGTCCACAGAACACGAGTACACTCCTGGTAGTGTACAATATAATTGGCTTCAAAACGATTTACAAGCAGCTAATACTCCTGATGCTAGAAATGACAAACCTTTCATTATCGTAATAGGTCACAAACCGATGTATTCAAGCAACGATTATCATGGTTCAGAGGTTGAACTTCGTGATGCACTTGAAGCGCTTTATGTTGAAAATGGAGTAAATCTTGTTATTGCTGGACACGACCATTTCTATGAACGGACATGGCCGGTTAATGGTGAGAAGGTTTCAGACAAAGGTGGCGGAGATATCTTTGGAAAAGGCCATGAACCGATACATTTGGTAATTGGTATTGCTGGAAGATCTGCATATGAGGAATTGGAAGAGCCGCAGCCGGAGTGGAGTGCTTATCGAGAGAATAGTAGTTATGGCTGGACTCGTCTTGTCTATGATGATAATACACGTCAACTAGAATTTACCCATCATCGAATTGATGGTACAATCGGTGATTCTTTCACACTTCAAGAATCATTCATCAGCATTGAATCTGAAGATTCGAGCGTGCTTGGAATAATTGGTATTGATTCAATGTTCGCAATCATTGCACTTTTGGGTGCAGCATTACGCAAGCAATAGCAAGCGAAAAGGATTATTCGATACTCAAACTTGCTTTCTAAACACTAGCGTTCCTACTGGCCCACTGAATCCCCTTTGTATCGGAAAATAAAATGCAAAGGGTTCAGATTTCCCAATAATGATTAAGCGAAGGCGCTCCTAGTGTGCCTCAATGCAACCCCCACAACAGTCTCCCTCACTACTGGTAGGTAGACCAGATATGGAGGGGGCAATGCCGCCCCATGCTTATGGAAATCAACAAGGTAGGGTGTTTGCAGTAGCTCAGAATAATGCCTCTGCAACGGCGGGGTTGGTCCTAGGAATCATCGCTATGGTGTTTTCAATTATGGCTCCGTTTTTCTTTTTAATTTGCTGTGTCTTCTCAATCCCACTTGCATTTTTGGGCATTATATTTTCACACATAGGATACTCCAACGCAAAAACAACTGGCGTTGGGAAGAGGCAAGCCATCGCTGGACTCATACTTAATTGGCCATCACTTCTATTGGGCCTTATACCAATCGTATCTGGTTTATATCCTGAATTTTTCTCTTGGATTTGAATCCACAAGGGTCTGAACACTCGCTACCCTCGTGTTCAAAATGAACTAAAGGGACCTATTCGTTCAACGCTGAGAATAAATTTAATTGATATTTGTTCGTGGGTGAGTTATGAGCCGTAAAAAATTGAACGTCATATTTATTGCCGCTGCGTTGTTTCTTGCTGGTTGCATAGGAGGAGACGATGGTGCTGAAGACGGTAATGGCAATTCAGAAATCATAACTTTTAATCATCAATTTGAAGTGATTGAGGTTGGTGGCGTTACTGGCCCCTACTCTGATAGCTATTGTGGTTATGAAGAAGATGAGGAATGCCATATTTTCGTTGTTTCTATCAGCAACATAGGAATCGAGGATCTATCTATCAGTCCGCCATACTGGTCTGCAATAGGCGATGATGGAGGCATATATACGACTTACACTGGAGATGGGCTCTCAAAAATAATTCCTGGTGCCACCACAGAAATATCCCTTGGATTTGATGTCAGTAATGGAGTAAAGCTAACTACATTACGCTTTAATTCGCAGACCCTTGATTCTGACTATGAATGGCTCCTAGATT
>JAPKFC010000087.1 GCA_028821785.1 Candidatus Poseidoniaceae archaeon
TTGTTGATCATAAATAGCATCCTTATCATCGGTAAGTGATAGATTCGCCCTAGTATCAATCCAATATCCCAGCCAGTCAATGGTGCTAACAAACATATCAATGTAATAATGAGAGTTTTTGTCAATCTTCTTTTTGGGCATACAAGGTTTTTCATGTTTATTGGTCTGTTATCGGAAGTATATGAAACAAAACAAGGGATTATTGGGGTCTCCCAAATCCATCAAATGAAAAATTACAGCCAAACAATTGGCAATGATTGCTTTAATGCACCGAGTTCTTCACCACTATAAACTGGCTTTCCATCTAATTTTAGAGTATTCATTATCAGCCACAGAACACCATTCCAGGCGTTCGGTGCAACGAATATTTCAACATGGCCGCATGCAGCAGCTTCGAGTAACCTTCCTTCATCAGTATTGGTATCAAATAATGCACGGACTAAATTTGCCGCTTTGAATTCAAATCCTTTTGGTCTCCAATCCATCATGAGTTTCACACCTTGAATGGGGCTAGATTTAGTCGGTCAGCCAATTGCTCAACAGGAACGTCTGCAATATCTTTCATTCGCTGGCGCAAAGTGTCAATTTCACCTTGCATCTTTGCGATTTTATGAGCACGTACCAGATCGTTTAGCAAATCGTTTACACTTCTATGCCCACTACTAGTTCGCATTGTGTTAAGTTGTCTTCTTACTTCATAACTTACGCTAATCGATGTCATTCCTTCTGCAGTCATATCTCATCCCTGTTACGCTGTGCGTTCTATAGCATACTTAAGCCACGCGAAGCAAGTTTAGCAATAATTAGCAATTATACTACCTTTTTAGTTAGGCGGAGGGGCGAGATTTTGACGGTTTTGCCGATCTAATAATAATCTTGGAACCTCATTAACTCCAAACTCTCTTCTCATCTCTAAGGTTCTTTGATGGAATTCTTTAGCCAAAGTCCAGTATTCCAGTGAACCTGCTCCAGAGCCAGAGTTTGTTGGCTTATTGAGAATAACAGTAGGTGCACCACTCCATGGAGCTTCTGCAACCTTTACCAATCTCCTAACAGTGGTATTGAATAGTTTGTTAGGCATTTTGGTATTGACTTGATCACAAACATGGCGACTTAATTTAGAGCGTGAATCAACCATGGTCATCACAACTCCAAAAATCTTCAATTGGCGATTAATTCTTCTTTGAATCATCTTGATCGAATTCATCAGCATGCTAAATCCTTCTAGAGCATAGTATTCCGCTTGAACTGGGACCATTACCCAGTTAGCAGCACACATTGCATTTATCGAAAGTAATCCCAAACTAGGCGGTGTATCGATGATAATATAATCAAAATTGTCAACGATTGGAAGTAATGCTTCTCTAAGTCGCGTTTCTCTTCCAATCTTGTGGCTCAATTCTATTTCAGCTCCAGACAAATGAATGTCGCTTGGCAATAACCAAAGATTTCCAGATGAAATATTCGCAGGTGCTTTCTTACCACCATTACGTAAACTCCAAGCCGCTCTCATCGCTTCTGTTAATTTTTTAGGAGATAATAGATATTCATCCATTAGTGGCAATTCTTCTCCTAAATCGTTACTCAACAAATCATATGTGGTTTTTTTGACTGATTTTTTCTCAACACCAAATGATGTTGCACAATTTCCTTGAGGGTCCAAATCGATTAACAGAACCTTTGCAGGAGGTAGTCCCATTTTCCTATTTCCCTTCGCTAGGGATGCCGCTAAATTAACAGCAGTAGTAGTCTTTGCACAACCTCCTTTTTGATTTGCAACTGCTACAACCATTTTGTACGGATTCATGTGCTCACCTCTTACGATGTTGATGAGGGGACTCCCCCCCTTTCAATGCAAGCCTTAAGATTGGCCAAATCAAGCCGATTGAATAACAGGTACTGGAACTTCGGAGAGGATCTTTCTGACAATATGCATGCCAGTAATTCCTCGTATCTTCGCTTCCGGCTTCATGTTAATTCTGTGGCTAATAATTTGTAGTGCAATACCTTTGATGTCATCTGGAATGACATAGTTGCGTCCAGCAATTGCTGCTGCTGCACGTCCAGACTTGAATAATGCCTGTGAAGCACGAGGTGATGCACCATTTGTTACTCGGTGGTCTTCACGTGTTCTCTGGACAACTTCAACGATATAGGATAGAATTGCAGGGTCTACATGAACTGTTTCCAATGCTTTCTGCATTGCAACAACCTTCTTTGGAGAAGTAATTTGCTCAACATCGTGACCATCTTTTCCGCGCATCTTTCTGCGAGCTAAGATCGCTTTTTCTTCAGCACGGTCTGGATATCCCATACTCATCTTCATCAAGAAACGGTCCATTTGTGCTTCAGGAAGCGGATATGTACCTTCTTGTTCGATTGGGTTTTGAGTTGCAATAACAACGAATGGTGCAGGTAATTTATGAGTAATACCCTCAATAGTAACCTGCTTTTCTTCCATCGCTTCAAGCAGAGCCGCTTGAGTCTTTGGAGGCGCTCTGTTAATCTCGTCAGCTAGTAGAATGTTGGTGAATAGAGGTCCAGCTCGTAACTTAAAGTCTCCAGATTTTTGGTCATACATGTATGTACCCATAATATCTGAAGGAAGTAAATCCGGAGTGAATTGAACACGCTTGAATTTACATCCAAGTGCTTGAGCAAAAGTATTGGCGAGAAGTGTCTTTGCTAGTCCAGGGAAATCTTCAAGCAACATGTTTCCATTGCTCAGTATACCAACGGTAACTCTTCTCAAATTTTCATTCTTTCCGATGATTACTTTACTAACTTCATTCATCAAACTGTGAGAAATTGCAGCTACTGTTGCTATCAAGTCTTGTGCTTGGCCTGCTGGTGCTGCAGCCTGTGTTGGTTGAAATCCTGCTTCCATGATAATTAACCCCTAAGGACATATTGCGTCCCTACCTTTCCGTATATGAATGTGCGCGGTAATTATGTCGTT
>JAPKFC010000088.1 GCA_028821785.1 Candidatus Poseidoniaceae archaeon
TCCAAGAACTTTCCAGCAATGTAGTGTAATAATCCCCATGAACACTGATGTAAGCATCAGGAACCATATGGAGTGAAGTGTATCCTCTCCTCCAACCCACTGCTAATCTTTCACCCTCTGAATCAAAGGATATCGAATATACTCCGCGGTTTCGGCTACTTGAGCCAAAGCCCTCCATCTCCCCCAAACTGGTCCATGTATCTGTTCGATAAACATGCATTGAGTCTTGCCGGCCTCTTGCTGCAACTAGAGAACCTCCGTCTGGAGAGAATTCCAAAGCATAAACGTCAGAACCAGTTTGTATTGTCGCTACTACTGTTTGTGTTGATATATCTGTAATTACAATATTGTTATCATTAGAACCCGTTGCAACATACCTACCATCTGGACTAACTTTGAGGGCCCGGATATAATCGGTGTGATTTGTCATATTAAGTGCAATTGACCCGTTTGAAGACCAGTAGCCCCTAAGAGAATTATCGGATGAAAAAAATACGATTCTGTCATCTGGAGTTGTATCCATTGCGCTAATATAGCCTGGAAGTCCGGTAATGTTTCTCTCTACCGTCCAATTGCTAGTGTAAAACCAACTAACTGCAAAACCTCCTGCATGAGATATCAAACGGCTTCCATCATTTGTCCAAGCTACTGTAAATATATCACTACTAGTATTGATTAAGTCAGCAATTAAAGCGCCTGTAGTGGAATTGATAATTCGGCAACCACCATCATCGCCAACCACCGCAAGCATAGTTCCATCTGGAGAAATTTCTATGTCATTGATATCTCCGGGCATCTGGTAGACATGTGCTCGGTAAATTCCAAGTGAGTCAAATATGTGTACTCCGCTGTTTCCGCCACCAGCATAGAACCAACTATTGTTTAGTGCCCATGCCATGCCTCTAACACCACTACCAACACTTCCCTGGTCGGAATTTTCACGAATGGCGTCATCCCAATTATGCATTACTGCTTGCTCAAAATTGGCAAGTCCGTCGCCATTGGAATCAGGACAGCCAAGACCTGCAGTAGAATTTGCAGTACCTGCTGCGAACGGACAAATATCAATCGAGTCATCGACCCCATCTCCATCGCTATCTAAAGCCGATGTTATAGGTGAAAAAATCACGCAGAACATCAAAGCCGAGAGCAATATCGCCTTCCGCATATTTATGCCATCGCCTCATTCATCAAAACTCTTAGCCCTGAATGAGTATAAAAATTCAAGAATAGTCGTAGAAACCTTTTCCTGATTTTCTACCAAGCTTTCCTTGCTCAACCATCTCCACAAGTAGTTGTGCTGGTGCATATTTGTCATCTGCTAATCCCTCATGCAGTACGTTCATGATATGCAAAACAGTGTCATTACCAATTAAATCCGATAATGCCAGAGGGCCTATTGGGTGATTCATTCCCAGTTTCATGATCCCATCGATAGCATCAGGCTCTGCAACTCCTTCTTGTAGAGTTATAATCGCTTCATTTATCATTGGACAAAGAATTCTATTGGATACGAAACCAGGGGAGTCGTTACACATAAGTGGTGTTTTTCCCATTCTTTCAGCTGCTTCCAAAACTGAGGCTGTTACATCTTCTGATGTTTCCTTTCCGTTGATTACTTCAACGAGTTTCATGATTGGAACTGGGTTCATGAAATGCATACCGATTACTTTGTCAGGTCTGTTTGTTGATTCAGCAATTGTGTTAATGGAAATCGATGATGTGTTCGAGGCAAGAATGCAATCTGGCTTACAAATCCCATCTAATTCTGCAAATATTGAAATTTTAAGATCGAGGATTTCAGGGACAGCCTCAACGACTAAATCCACGTTACTGCAAACTGAACGGTCTGTTGAAGTTGAGATTCTTGCACGGGCTGAATCTGCATCTTCTTGACTCATTCTTTCTTTTGAAACTAATTTTGCCAAAGACTTCTCTATAGTGGAAATTCCACGGTCAACAAATTCTTGCTTAATGTCAATCATCACAACTTCAATTCCAGCGCATGCTGCAACTTGAGTAATTCCATTTCCCATTTGACCTGCGCCAAGGACAGCCATTTTTGAGATGCTCATGTTCATCCCGACCGGTTCCCCATTCATCATAATTGGCTTCACATCACAAAATAACAACAGATGTTTCTAATGCTAGGCCCGCATACCACAATCATGCGTGAATGGCTCCACCTCAAGCATGTACTGAGAACTGGCTGGGTTAGAGCAGGCGTAGATGCACCTGAAAGTGTGGCAGCCCATTCGTGGGGTATGTCTATTCTTGCCATGCACTTGTGCCCAGAGGAGCTTGATCGGATTCGGGTTCTAGAGATGTGCTTGGTCCATGACCTTCCTGAAATCGAAGTGGGAGACCTTACTCCACATGATGACACTAGTACCAAAAGTCAGGATGAGCATGCGGCAATGAAAAAATTGGCTCCGCAATGGTTGGCGCTGTTTGAAGAGTATGAGGAAGGAGTTACTCCAGAAGCTAAGTTTGTGAAGCATTTAGACAAACTCGATATGGCCTTAATGGCCCGAATATACGAAGATTCCCAAGGTCTTGATTTGTCTGAATTTATCGCATCGGCTAGAGAGGTTATAGGCGAAACGCACTTGAAGTGAATTGGCTACGGCCCGACTACCACAGTCCTGTAGTGTAGTGGTCCATCATCTCGGGTTTTGGTCCCGGGGACGTCGGTTCGATTCCGACCAGGACTATCTTAATCCAGATTAGATGCGTATGATTTTATCAATTCATATGGCACCCAAAAATCATTTTCTTCGATGTAAGATGAAAGTACAGAGTTTTCACCTTTGAGGTGATTTAAGCATTCTCTAACAAAAGGCATCAGTAACCTACCCTTATCTACTAATTTCAAATCATTATATTCTGAAAAGTTTGATTCTACAGGAAGGGAACTACCAGAGATATGTAGAGATG
>JAPKFC010000005.1 GCA_028821785.1 Candidatus Poseidoniaceae archaeon
GATTATTCACTGTTTACTTGGGCGCAATCGATGACCAAGGAAATGACAATAATATCTCTATTACTGTAAGAATTGAAAAACAAATTATCTGGAGTGACCAAAGTACTGATGATCCACGAGAAATGAATATTGATACCCAACCAGATTGTGAATGTCAACCTCCTGAGTTCATCCAAATTGAATCAACTATTACTAATCCTGATAATGGGGTTGGTCCTTTTGGAGGAGGTGCACAGGATACTGTTTCTTGGCACTTGAATGACCCAGATGAAGTGGAACAAGGCACTCATAGCGAAATCATTGGTGAAGGACAAGATGCTTCATGGAATTATGACCAATACAATGTGATGAAAGGTATTTGGATTCTATCGGTTGTAATCGACCAAGGAACTGACAATATTGATGTTGACCACGATGTGACTATCAAATATCTTGCCGAAGAGAGTGAACCTAATCCTTTCCCTGCTGGCGAAGAGTGATTTACTGTTCCTTTAGAGTGAATAATTACTCAAAACGAAAATGATTGATTTCAGTTTCAGTTTGGGTGAATCTGAAGTGAAAGTGAAAATATAGTTCTTAGTGATGCCTTTAGCGGCTCAATTTCTTCGCTCATAATGGTGATTTAATTTAATGCCCCGTTTCGTTTCTTCATATACCATTGGTGCTACAGAGTAGTTTGGAAGTGAACGAAATGGCGACCAAAGCGAAGAAAAATACGAAAATTGAAATAGAAAAGAATGAAGAGGTGCTGGATGAACCAATCCCATTAATGGCACTAGATGAAGAGGGGGAGGCGAAGATAGACGAGCTTCCTGGCGTAGGTCCTGCGACCGCAGAAAAATTGCGAGAAGCTGGATTTGACAACCTCCTATCACTGGCTGTAATGGCACCTGGTGACTTAGCAGAACAAGCAGAATTAGGCGAAGCAGTTGCTGCCAAAATAATATCTGCAGCAAAGAGAATGGCTAATATCGGCGGATTTATTTCTGGTGAAGCACTATTGGAGCGAAGACGCCAAGTACAGAAATTACGCAGTAGGGTCCAATCTATTGACGACCTATTAGGCGGCGGTTTTGAAACTCAGGCACTTGTTGAAGTATACGGAGAATTTGGTTCAGGTAAGACCCAAATCGGACATCAACTTGCAGTAAATTGCACCCTTCCTGTCGAAGAAGGTGGTCTTGACGGAGATGTTTTCTATATTGATACTGAAGATACTTTTCGCCCAGAGCGAATTACTCAAATGGCCCGTGGCTATGGATTAGACCCGGATAAAGTTCTTGCACGAATCCATGTAGCAAGAGCATACAATTCCGATCACCAAATGCTTCTCGCTGAGGAGATCAAGAGAATGAGTAAGGGATTAAATGTCAAAATGATTATTGTTGATTCTTTAACAAGTCATTTCAGAGCCGAATATATTGGTCGAGGAATGCTGGCAAATAGGCAACAAAAGCTCAACCGCCACCTGAAGGACTTGAAACAATTAGCAACTGTCAATAATGCACTAATTCTAGTTACTAACCAAGTTCACTCAAAACCAGATGCAATGTGGGGAGATCCTACAAAACCGATTGGTGGGCACATTCTTGCTCACGCATCAACATTCAGATTGTACTTGCGTAAAGCAAAGGCTGGAAGAAGAATTGCACGCTTAGTGGACTCTCCTAACTTACCTGATGGCGAATGTGTTTATCAGGTGACTCAAGAAGGACTTCGTGACTGATTCCGAAAATTGCAAAAGCTATCAAAACTCCATTGTGAGGGTATATTTGAAGCGGTATCTTCAAGGGCACTTGAGAGAGCATAACGTATATGCGTCATCTTATTGAACGTGTTCTCGAACTTTCCGACGAAGAACAGACCAAGCCATCAGCAAATATTCCACCGATTGGAACTGGTGATGAAGCCGAATTGAAAGCCTTGTTAGAATCACTACAACCAAGAATAAGAGTTTACGGTGTTGGTGGAGCAGGATGCAACGCAATCAACCGTTTATTTGAAGAAGATTTGTTTGAATCAGAATATGTTACTGGCTATGCGATCAACACAGATGCACAAGCATTGTTGATGTCGCCAATCAAGAATAAAGTTCTGATCGGACGAACTGCAAGGGGTAGAGGTGCTGGCGGTGACCCAACCAAAGGTGAAGCTGCAGCATTAGAGTCGGAAATCTCATTGCGTAAAATTACAAACGATACTCAACTTGCCATTATTACAGCAGGAATGGGTGGTGGCTCTGGAACCGGAGCAGCAGGACATATCGCTCGATTAGCAAAGAAGCAAGGAGCGATGACAATTGCAGTAGTAACTTATCCATTCAAGTCAGAGGGATCTCTTAGGAAGCAAAATGCAGAGTGGGGATTAGAACGTCTACGCGAGCATTGCGATACCATCCTGGTTATTCCTAATGAAAGGCTATTGGAAATTGAAGGTGTAAAGAATCTACCAATTGCCAGCGCTTTTAGAGTCGGAGATGAATTACTGGTTCGTTCAATCACTGGTGTAACTGAATTGTTGACTACTGATGGAATGGTAAACCTCGACTTTGAAGATTTGCGCGCAGTAATCAATTCGGGTAGCGGTGTTGCTATGATTGGTTTGGGTGCTGCTTCTGGCAAAAACAGGGCTGAAGAGGCTACTTTGGAGGCTTTGAACTCACCATTACTGGAAATTGATACTACCGATGCAAGAGGTGCACTGATCAATGTCGTTGGTGGAAGTTCACTAACGCTCGGTGAAGCGGAACGCTGCGCACAAATAATTCAAGAAAAAGTCAGTCCACATGCCAAGATAATTTGGGGTGCTGCTGTTGATGAATCACTTGGTGAAGATATACGGGTAATGCTAGTATTGACTGGAGTAAAGAGTGACCAGATACATGGTGCCAGTGAAAACCGCCAACTTAGAGCGCTACGAAATCGACAAATTGAATTCGTAAACTGAGTTCATTTAGTTGAATAATAAAATAACCCAACTAGGGAAATTACTGCGAATAATAGTAGTGCGATTTCGCTATTTTGAATCTCATCCGAATAGTTAGGAGATTCTCCAATGACTCCTGTATATCCTTCACCTGCTACTGCAGTTGAGTAATAATTCCAAGCATCTCCTGTTGATTGTTCATTGGAATTTACTGCATTACCATGCACTACAAAATTGACTACCGAATCATTAGAACTAGGCGCGGTCCAAGAGAAATTCCACTGCCTATACTGATTTCCTGAAGATGTATGAGTATAGCCCTCGTTGATTACTTGTGCACTATCATTATCTGCAAAGATAACTGTTCCCTCATTTACTGTTAATCTAAATCCGCCTATTCGCGCATTTTCTTCGTCCGAGATTTCAATTGAACTATTGATAATTATAGACATCTCGTAACTATTGTTTGCCGCCCATTCCTGTGGAATGCCGTCAATTATTACTGAAGTTGATTGTGATTTTGCGCCATGACATAGACAACCATCATCGCCGATGTCTCCGACTCCCGATGGAACGCTATGTGCCAACGGTGATGAAAATAATAGAATAAAAAATAGTAATGAAACCAATAATTTATTTCTATTGGCTCTCATTATTATCAAGCGCATTTCACTCTCTCCAAATATGAACTTATTTTGTAATATTCAATTCGTATGCAAACAGGTAACTCAATTATGAATCTCTACTCTCCAAGTAATTTCTACAGATCGGTTGAACATATTTGAGACACTACAATATTTTTCATGGCTCTTTGCTACGACTCGTTCTACAAGTTTCTGCGGAACATCTCCTGTGACATGGTATACCATTTCTATTGATGTGAAAACCCGTGGGGAGTTTTCTGCTCTCTCGCTATCCAATTCGACCCAAACTTTGGAAAATTGTCGCTCCTTCAAGCCGATTACGACGTCGACCAAAGAGCACGCACCAATCATTTGCAGCGTTACTTGCATAGGACTGGGCCCTTCTTCCCAATCCAAATCGAGACTCTGTCCATTGGAATTAGTACATTTCAACCCATGTTGGCCAAACCATTCAACCTTGCTCTGCATGACACTACCATGCCGCCACAGGTTTTGAAATGCTTGTACACATTATCACCAATCGGGCGGTTGATTCTTGAAGGGGATGCCGGTGGCTCAGCATGAGTGCTATGTCTGGAACTGCAATAACTATGGAAAATGGACTTCTTAATGTACCGAATAATCCAGTTATCCATTATATCGAAGGCGACGGTATCGGAATTGACATCACCCCAGTAATGATGAAAGTAGTCAATGCTTCAATTGAAAAAGCATATTCTGGTCAAAAGCAAATAGTTTGGTCAGAAGTATTGGCTGGTGAAAAAGCGTTCAAGGCAACCGGTGAATGGTTACCTGAGGAAACTCTTGATGCAATGCGCACTGGATTAGTATCAATAAAAGGACCACTCACTACACCAGTTGGCGGTGGAATTCGTTCTCTCAATGTTGCGCTTAGGCAAAAATTGGATCTGTATGCTTGTGTTAGGCCAGTACGCTGGTATGAAGGAACTCCATCTCCAGTGAAGTCTCCAGAAAATGTTGATATGATTATTTTCCGTGAAAATTCAGAAGATGTATATGCGGGAATTGAATGGGAAGCAGGTTCTCCTGAAGTCAAGAAGGTCATCGATTTCTTACAAAATGAAATGGGAGTTGACAAAATACGTTTCCCTAATACTTCAGGAATTGGAATAAAGCCTGTTAGTCAAGAAGGGACTGCTCGTATAGTAAGAGCTGCAATCAAATATGCAGTTGATAACGACAAAGAAAGCGTCACTTTAGTTCACAAGGGTAACATTATGAAATTCACAGAGGGTGGATTCCGTGACTGGGGATACCAATTAGCAAAGGATGAATTTGGTGCGAGTGAACTTGATGGAGGGCCATGGTGCACTCTTACAAATCCCAAAACTGGTAATACCATCATAATCAAGGATGTTATTGCAGATGCAATGCTTCAGCAAATCATTCTAAGGCCTTCAGAATATGGCGTCTTAACAACTATGAATCTCAATGGAGATTACATCTCTGATGCATTGGCTGCACAAGTTGGTGGAATCGGAATTGCCCCTGGTGCCAATATCAATTACGACAATGGCATTGCAATATTTGAGGCGACTCATGGAACTGCTCCAAAGTATACTGGAATGAACAAAGTCAACCCTGGCTCACTCATCCTATCTGCTGAAATGATGCTTCGGCACATGGAATGGCATGAGGCTGCTGACCTGATTGTGAAGGGAATGGAAGGAGCAATCTCTGCTGCTACAGTCACATACGACTTCGAGCGTTTGATGGATGGTGCTACTCTATTGTCATGTAGTGATTTCGGAGATGCTATGATCGCCCATATGTAATCATAATATTCACAATCGTAGAATTATGAGCGGTTATTTCACTTAACCTGTTAAGGATAAATCATTCATGTGCGAATCCATAGATTTAGAGTTCTGCTATTCTTAGCAACTCCGAATCCAAATCGTTCTTCGAATGCTCTTGCGACCATAGTAAAGTCTCCATCACGGGTAGCGATTAAAACTGTACCAATTCCACGTAATGGTTGGTCTGCTAAGTGCGTTGCAATTTTGATAATATCAATATCTGGTGCTTCTGGATAGATGTCTCTATCCTCAATTATTGTTCGCAACGGTTTTCCCCTTGTACGCTTCATAGCGGTCAATTCTTCGTATATGTCAGTATACTCTAAGAGGAATTTGTTTACTGCTTCGGTGTTTTCTGGATTATTGGAATCGACTTCTGCATGTAAATCAAGAGGCTTCCATGTGCTGAAATCTGATATTACACTTTCAACCAATTCAGAAACTACTTCTTTTGTTAGAACTGATTCTAATATTTGTGGCGAAACTAATGAATCTGAAAATCGACTTTTTAGTCTATCAATCCCCTTAGCCAAAGATCTCAGCTCAGATTGAACTATCTTGGGTAGCCACAATTTGACTCTATCGTCCTTAGCCCGATTTAGAAGAACATTATGGAAATTTCCAACCCCTGTGATGTCCAGGCTGGCATCAGCACTCAATTCAAGACGAATGGCTAATCTTTGGACCAATGAATCAATCAGAATATTTGTATCAACAATTACCAATGGAGTCAATTTTAAATGTCGCAGATATCGTCTCTTGGAAGTAGTTATTTGGTTCTTATATTGGGTGAATAAGGTACGTTCAGAGTCAGCCAATAAGCCCAATTCAGTAGGAGTGAATTTACCTGAGCTTTGTGCTCTTTCTAAGAACATTAATCCATCGATTGCTTTCTCTTCAGCAGTATTATGTGCTAAAGTGTAGACTTCTTGCGGTGTTGGATTACCTTGCATCAGTTGAATGAATAGGGTGTCTGAAGAGTTTCTTTGTCTACGACGATTCTTTTGTAATGAATTAAATGCTGCTGTAACCCTTCCTGCGAACGGCTCACGCGGTAAAGGACGCGGGTGTTCAAGATGATATGATCTTAGCAAATCCAATTCGTCATCTGCAAAATATTTACGTTGGTGTTGCTCCATTTCACCTTCGGCGTTTTCTTCACTAACCATTTTTGTCCTTTGTACAAATTCTTTGAGTATTTTTGTTGCTTCGTCGGTTTTTTGATAAGTTGCGGTAAAAGATACTCGAAGATAAAGTTGGAAGCGGCGCGTTAATGCTGTTTTTAAGGCTGGTTGAGCCTCTAATAGTTCAATTGCTTCTTTCCATTGTGAAGCGAATGCTAGATGAATCAAAGCCTTGCGATATAGCATGATAGAATGTTCATAATCAAAATCTTCATGATCTCCTGCCTTTCTATAATCTCTTGCAGAATTCAATTCATCCCCTTTAGATGCTGAAACCGCCGCTCTTGTTAGAGTGTGCCAAGGAGATAATGGATTATTAATTTGGTACCATGCTACAAGTGATGGTAATCCAATATCATGCTCCAAAACAAGATGGCGTACAGTGTGAATTAGGCCAGTGGAGATATTATTTGCCTCTAGAATTGAGTCGAGTGTAGTTATGGCTTCGGCATCTTGATTTCCATTTTGTAACATTAAACCAACGCGGTTCAATCTCAAAGTTGAAATTACTGAATTGAACAAGTTTTGTTCCATCAAACTTAGACTCACTGCTTCCACGCAAGTACTCAAATCATCAAGGCTTTTTGAGGAGGCTATCCCATCACCGCCATCTTTGAGTGCTTGGCGGATTTCGCCAAATGCTTTCAAGCCGCCTTTGTCTAATAACGAAGTGAGACGTTCATCGTCGATGGTGGAGCCTTCCAATAACATCAAGAGCGCTTGTGATGTGCTAGAAAATGTGTCTGGAGCAATAGTATTATGAATATGAGTTAATGCTATTTTTCTTGATTCTCTAACACTCTCCCATAGTTCATTCTCCTTACCAGCGGCAAGAATATGGGCGACGAAAAGTGTTTCATATGGATGAGCAATAGCCAGTAACTCGTCATTTGTGATTATTTTGGCCAACCTTCGCAATTCCATTGTTTGTGTGAATAGTGGAATTGCTACAACAATTACTTGTTCCCACGCTTCACCATCAAAATCCTGCAATATCTTCACTGCCAAGTTTCTAGAATTAACATCAATAGATTGGGAAGAAGAAATTTGGATAAGTGCCATTTCATCTAGGTGAGGTATCTGTTGATTCAACCATTCAATCGCTGAATCTCCTGGTAAATCTGCAAGTAGAGGTAGCAGGGTAGTAAGATCCGCACCAGATTCTAATTGTAATGAAATCAATACCTCAACAGCATCTTGGCCCTTTCCTTCTCTATGTAATGCGGATAGTCTCCACCATTGTAACTCTTCAATTTGAGATTGTTTTGAGTCTCCTTGACGTAGGATTTCAAGACCGTTATTCAATTCGTCACTTGATAAATCTCCTGCACTTGCAGGAGGGTTTCGCCAAGCAAATAATCGGCGGGCTTGGGATAATGAATCATCTCCAGTAATACTGCGGCTTTGTTGCCAATCGTTGACTACGCCGCTCTTTAATTGTGAATAATCTGATAATTCGGCTGCTAATTCAGAGTCTGACTTAGCCAATTCTTTCAATGACTCACTCGCATCCGAACCACTTGCCAACTGTAATAGAACACTGATAATCGAAGAAGGTCCAGTTAAATTCAACAGTTCAGGGTCAACCTTCAAGTTTCTTTGATTCTTTAACTGACTAGCGACTTTTTGATATGCGACATGGATTGTTGCATCGTTTGAAGAGCTGGTTAATGTGCTCAAAACCGTTGCTAATTCTTTACTATTTTCAACATCAATTCTTCCGAGCGAAGTTTTTATTTTAGCACTGGTTTGCTTCTTGACCTTTGCCTTAGGGAAACCTGCAAATATTCCTAGAACTCCAGTTTTTTCACCGATGGAAACCCATACTGGATGTACTCCTTTTTCTAAACATGAATCGCGGAGGGATGCTTCGGTTGAATTCCAATCGTCATCCCAGTCATCACTTTTGAGGAGTTTATGCACCAGTAAAGTTGCAAGACGGTATGAGTCACTTCCTGAATCTGCCAGCAAGGCCTCCTGTGGAGAAGGTATCCAATCTAGTGGATCTGATGATGATGTACCGCGTCCTCCGCGACGGCGATTGCGGCGGCCTACAGACTTCTTACGGGACGGGGTGTTTTCGTCTTCATCTACTGCAGGTACTTCCATTTCATCTATCGCTAGATAGACAAATGTTCTGAACGGCTTATCAAGCATTTTCCATTCAGCAAGCTTTGAAATTATAATTTGCCGTTTGTTTTTCGGCACATTGGTCTGGAATGCTTTGTCGAGGCAGATTTTCATGAGGTTTTCCGGCATTATCTCACCCCTACGGGGTGGTCGCTGTGCCACCTGTCTTTCAATGCACCGCCGGATATTCGTAGATGGTTATGACAAAATCAAACTATGAGGTTCGCCACAGCATAACATAACGGGGTAGTAGTTTGGACATTGTTAGACTCATTGCATTACTTCTGCACCCCCTTTTGGCATCTAGCCTTGTGGCTTGGATTTGGTGGCAATACTCTTGGAAAAAGACGTCTCGTGAACTGAAGGGTGAAGAACGCGCCGAGCACCTTAGAATGCACGAACAGAGGGGAGAAAAACTGCTATGGGCTGCGATAATAGTGGCGTTGGTAGCAGTTGCTGGAAGAGCGATTGCTGGCTGGAGAACTCATGGCGATTTCACAGCAGAAATTTGGCCAACCAGCATCCATGGAATTACCGGCCCCATTGGAATTGTAATTCTTTGGCAACTTTCTAGAATGGGTAAAAAGGCAAAAATTGCTCGTGAACAGGGTAATTCTTTTTCACATTTAAAACTGAAACACGGAAGAATGGCAGATATAGTTGTTGCATTAGTATTCATTCATGCTTTTCTTGGTTTTCTCTATATCTTTGCAGTTCTTTGATGAATTTGTTTAACCAACAACACACTTCGTTGATATAGATAATCAATCGGAGAGCAAATGTGGAAAGTACTACTGACCCGAGTATGCTCGAAGATCGAGTCTTTTTCAAATTGGGATTATTTATTCATGACCATAATAAATTAGTTCTCGTTTTGGGCATAATCTCTTGCATACTTATGACCAGCCTCATGGGTTTAGGTGCTAATTGGTCTGAAGCATTTGGCGAAGATGATGTAGAATCACTCCAAGCCAGCAGTTTGCTATCTAACTCATTCAAACAGGAGAATAAGAGTACAGGGCACAGTTTCAATCTACTCGTCTATCATCCAACACTAACAGATAATGATTCTGAATGGCGTCAATCAATCATGTTGGCATTAGAGGATTTTTCGAAAAGAGATGATGTCAGTATTTTGTATTCCTGGCAAGTTGATGAGGTGGAACATTTAGATTATGTTGCATATACTGAACGCGGTTTCATTGCTCAGAATATTATTACCATCGAAGGTGATAAGACTCATGGCAAAACTGTTTTTGATGAAAATCAAGAGTCTGTTAGTTTTGATGGAGAATTTGTTTCTTGGAAGACTGGAAGCATTGCTGTTGAGTGGACCTTTGATAATAGAATTTCAGAAGACTTAGTCAAAGCAGAGATTGTTTCCGGGCCCCTAACATTAATCATTCTCGCCTTAGTATTCGGCTCAATTGTTGCTGCCTTCTTGCCGATAGGAGTCGGCATTGCGACCGTTGCTGCTGCAATGGGTATGACCATTTGGTTGAGTAATGTTACAGATGTGACTCAATATTCAACCAATATCATTACATTGATTGGAATTGGAGTTTCAATAGATTATTCACTGTTTTTAGTAAATCGGTTTAGAGAAGAATTAGCTAACGGCAGAGATGTTAGAACTGCGGTTGCGATGAGTACAGCAACCGCCGGTAAAGCGGTATTTTTCTCGGGAATAACCGTTGCAATCGGTTTGATGGGGATGCTATTCTTCAAGAACACAAGCCTTCCAAGTTTAGGAATCGGTGGCACTGTTGCAGTTTCCATTGCAATGGTATATTCGACCATTGTCCTCCCTGCAGTAATGTCAATTCTCGGCAAGCGAGTCGATAAAGGAAAAGTTCCATTCGCTTTCAATTTGGAGGCAAGAGAAGATGGGTTGTGGGCGAATATCGCAAATAAGGTGATGGATCATCCTTGGAAAGTTCTGATACCTGTCCTCATTCTTTTGGTTGGAGCTGGCGCTCCATTCCTATATGCTGAATTCTCTCTATCGTCATGGTCTGCATTGCCACCCGATGATGAATCTCGCCTAGGTAAAGAGATCGTTGGTGAGGTTTGGCCAGAGCAATCATCAAATCAAATATTTTTGGTAATTGAATTGGATGGGGCAGATGTTTTCGAAGAAGATAATTTACGAGCCCAATACCAATACATTAAATCCCAAATAAGTGATGATAGAGTCCTAAGTGCAAATGGCATTGGACTCCCTGATAGTTCCATGAATGAATCGCAAGTGGTCTCTTTCTGGCAGACTCCAGAGGAATATTTGAACGAAACTGAAATTGCTCTTCGTAATATTATTAGAGATAATTTTGCAAGCGATGACGTGACATTTATTATACTAAATTTGGCAGGTGAACAGACCAGTGTTGCATCAAGAAATGTTGTTGAAGAAATTCGTGATGAAAGACATATATTGACCGACCAATTATCAGGGGAAAACGACTATCTGGCTGTTGCTGGGTTTGCCGCGTATAATGCTGATACCCTCAACTCAATTTCAGAAAACCTGCCAACTGCTCTAGCGTTTATTTTTGTTGCCACCTCTGTATTGATTTTCATTCAAGTTCGTAGTGTAATAATACCAATCAAAGCAATAGTAATGAATATTCTTTCAATTTCTGCATCCTTTGGAATGCTTGTATGGGTCTTCCAATGGGGCTATGGTGATGTATTGCTGAATTTTACTGCCCAGCCTATTGATTCTGGCAATCCAGTGATAATGTTCTGTATAGTGTTTGGACTATCAATGGATTACGAAGTCTTGATGCTTTCAAGAATCCATGAAGAATGGGAAAAGACTGGTGACAATACATTAGCAGTTGCCAATGGACTTCAGAAAACTGGTGGATTAATCACTGGTGCGGCTGCGGTCATGGTTGTCGTTTTTGGCTCGTTCGGACTTTCATCGGTTATTATCCTCAAGCAAATTGGGCTTGGACTTGCATTAGCAATCCTAATCGATGCGACATTGGTACGTGCCTTAGTAGTTCCAGCAACAATGCGACTGATGGGTAAATGGAATTGGTGGACACCATCATTCCTGATGCCAAGAAAAAAGAACAAAGAAGTCGATGATATTGAATCCGAATGAATCTCATTCGCTTTCCATAAGTATTGAATCAAAGTCTTTTTCGTCTTTGCTTTGACCCGCCGCTAGGAAAAACCACATCAATGGTAAAATGAATAATGAATTAATATTCTTGCCCGTAGATGCAGAAAAGACTGATTCGAATTTAATGAAAGACTGTGCATCCTTTGAACCGGGTTCAGGTGGACTTTCTATGACCGCACTATGGTTTTCAGCAGCGACTAACCCCAAGTCATAACCACTGTATTCCAGTTCAACTGAAATTCCCAATGAATACAAACTCATATCGGATTTTGTACTAGAGTGAAGGTATGAAATTTCATCGTTATTAGAATAGTAATTCTGATCCCCATCTCCTAAATCAGCAATAAATGCAATCGGTATTACCAATACAAAACACAGCAATGTAATAGCCCAAACCGATGCTCTTATTTGCATAGCAAAACGTACATGTAATGCTAATAAAATTTCACTCAAAACGAGTAATACTAAGAAAAGAAGTGTCAATGATTTACTATTTTCTAAATAATTAGTTTCTTCATTAGATGCTGTAGTTTCTTGGTTTGTAGTTTCCTCTGTACCATCTACTGAAGAGTTTCTAGTGTAGGTATAGAGAAGAAAGGCTGTTGCTTTCTCAATATCAACGTCGATTAGCGTTTGATCCTTATCCATAGCAATAAGGGCATGGAATTCGGTTGGCGCTGGTCGGCCTTCTGTATACGCTCCATCAAACTCCACAACAAGCCATGCTGATTGAGCGATATGCAAAGCTATGAATGCTGCAACAAAGACTCTAATCCAACTGCTTAGATTGGAAGGGGGTTGTCGTAATGACATATTCCCCTTCCTACCTAATTAGCAAAATCAACAATTCGTTGGAATTATTCCTCTTCACGGTTGCGAACCGCTGCAATCAATCCTGCTAGGATTGTTACAGTCAAGAGCGCTGCTGGTGAAACGAATGGCAGTAATCCGCCTTCGTCAACTAGTTCTTCCGCTGTTGGCGGTGTAGTAGATTGTCCTGGCCCTTCATTCCCAAGTCCTAGATCTGCTGGGTCAATTCCAGCATCGATTAGTTCCTGTTCTAAATCAGCAGTGTCGTGAGTGCTTACATCAACAATCTCTGCAAGAGTAGATTGTCCTGACGCAGTCGTTGAAGCATCTGCAGCGGCTTGTCCGGTGATGTAATTGATGCTTACAGGTATTGTAGGAGGGTTGTCCATTCCAGCAGTTGTAGGTCCAAACATTGTTTGCCACTCATTTGCAGTTTCATCGTGAACATATAGCCCCATTCCTACAACTGTAGCATGATTATTGCTCCACAGGAATACTCCTTTGCCGTCATCATAAGGGAAGGTTTCAGATGGTTCTAAGTCCTCTAAAACTTGCTCCATATTTTGACCAAACGATTCCAAAACACTTTCAAAGTTAGAATTGCCAAATGCATCTGCAATATCCATCAATTTCTGACTTGGTTGCGGTTCGTCTTCTACGGAAATTTCATCTGATGTTTCTGAAGAATATAGAGTTCCAGTGTCATCATAAACGTCTACTACAACTACATAATCTCCTTCTGATGTAACTGCTAAATTGTCTTCGAAATATGCATCATAATCATTACCATCAATCGCGTGAATGGCGGAATCTGTTGCAGTGGTAGAACCTACTTCCATTGCTGAAATCTCAACAGTGTATCCTGTAGTTCCATAAGTACCTGCAAACCATACGTTACTATCAATGGTCAAGCCATCTGAATCCCAAGCATCAATGTTACTAGCATACATTCCAAGAGGGTCACAATAATTGTATGTGTATTCTGTATTACCGTATGAATCTTCAAGTGTGACGTCCGCGCAAACTTCTGATGCAGAAGAAAGTCCTGCAGGATTATATACAGAATAAACAGAGCTATCTGAATAAGTCACATCTTCGAGCAAACTAGTGATAATGTTTCCATTATTATCTGTAATAATTATTTCAGCAGAATAAGTTATTCCTTCATCATCACCATCGTAACAATCACTAGTGCCATCATTTACTTGATGTATCCAAGGTTCGGATCCATCTTGGCAATCAAACCAATTTACTTCTGAACCAACACAAGATGCCCCTGTGTCCCAAACTTGACAATCGTCAGAGTAGTCAGCAGGTGTGCCCATGTCCAGCCATTGCTCATCTGCACCATCGGCACAATCAGCCCAATCATCATTTACCCATTCAAAATCAATAGTTGTGCCATCTCCACAAATGAAGGTTGGGGCTTGCATTAAATTATAGAAGTTAGCTGAAATTTCTAATTCATCTGAACCGCTATCATACCACATTGAAGAAGAACCCATAACAACGCCTTCATCAGAATTATCTCCACAATCATCCCAGCCATCATTTACTGTCCATTCTTCAACTTGGTAGCCATTGTCACAAAGATACATGTAGTCTATTTCTTCTCCACTGGATTCGGCTAATCCCCATGGATTTAGTTCTCCTAATTCCATGTCTATTTCATCTGTAATATCTTCGCCGAATGTTTCTACGGTCTCTGTCATTGAGGCTTGTATTACATGCCCCATCATCCAGGACATCAAAGGGTTAATTGGGCCACAACTGTTACAAAATCTAACATTGGTTGAACCACCATCCCCTAACTCAACTGAAAGTGAATCGGTCATCTCAAAGTACATACCAGTATCTGCTAAATCTGATTCAGTAATCTCAAAAACACCTGAATTTGAGAGGGTGTCTGAAAGACTGAAATCAAATTCACCTGCACCCATACCGAACTCTTCAGTTGGGATACCAGTCAAATCAAAAGCATAATTCATTGAAGCGGAATAAGATCCATCCATCTCTCCACACTCGTCGTTGACATCAGCCCACAAATCTGTAGAGCCTGTTTCAATACAGTTCCATTCTGTATCATCTTCAGTTGAAACAATGGTATATAACTCACTAGCTTCATTTAATCTCCATTCTGTGTGAGATGAATCTAATCCAATATCTCCGCTTGCGCTAATTCCAAAGTCAATATCAAGAACTTCTCCACCGCCTTCAATTTGAGCGATGACTGTGAATTCAGCACCCATTCCAGCATTAATCGCTAAGTCTAGATCAGCACCAACCAATTCGCCGGTAGTGACATCAAAATATTCCACATATAGTGCATCGGTTGTAAATGTGTTATCAACATCATAACTTGCTTGTATATCAAATCCTGTAGAGTCTGGAGAGCCAAAGGTTGTCTCATCCCATTGTGTATACAATGCTGAATCTGCTAACATTCCATGTCTGATTGTCAAATCTGTTGTTCTTGACCAAACATCACTACTGATTCCGTTAACGGTTTGTGCGGTATGATCCTCTTCCGATAACACATACATATTTGATGCACCAGTTGTGATTTCTGCAACAATTAGTTCAAATCCTGCTGTCGTTGCAGCATCCATTACATCGCCAAGAATGTCGTTAAAATCTAGTTCAGTAAAACCTTCAATGTCACCATCTAGGTTGGACCAATCATATTCGATTCCATATGATACTACGTTTGTCGGGGTTGAAGCCATGGCCCCTTGCGGGACGATGGATAGGGCTAATATTGTCGCTAAAAGAACGACGGAAACTGTTCGCTGAGACTGCTTCATGGATTGATTGAGTCGGGAGTACCTCATAAAAGTTAGGGTGCTTGTTAAAATTCAAAAATTACCTTAGCAAAGATTCTCTCTTGTCCCAGATGCCAAGCCAATGTTGTAGGTCCGAGTCTATGCCTGCTGCTGAAACACGGCAACCGCAAGCATTAGCATGCCCACCACCTGTTGGGTCAAGTGATGTTGCTAAACGAGATAAATCATAACGGTCTTGTCCGTTTTCAATAAAGGAGTTAGCATAGAAACTAGCTGATAGTGCTGGCCTATCCGGAGTCTCTATTGCACCGTCTGAGTAACCATGAATTATGCAACAAGCATCAGCATTCTCTCCAGCCCAAGCTGTTACCAAATATCCATTAGAACGGACTCCTTTTTCATCCATGCGACAAATAGCCAATCGATCTACAATCGTAGTGTTCTCTTCCACAACCTTCTGCGCCAAAACCCTGTCAGATTTGGCTCTATCAACGTGTTGTGAGATTTTTTCATCTTGTAATATCTCCTTCAATGATAATCCACTTGACAATAAATTGAGTACATTTTGAAGGTGCTCGGGGTGTTGTAAAGAGAGTGAGCGCGATAATTGTAGTACTTTGCCGTCAGCCAAAAAATCCTCCTTTGAAATCCCACCCGAATCTAATGCATCCACGATAGGCATTATTTCATTGAGATGATTCAAATCAAGGACCGGAGAAAGCAAATCATATGCCAATCTTGCTGCACTTGGAGTTGCCTCCCAATGGCAAACACCGCCTCTAGCAATGAATTCCTCCTCTTGTTTTGGAGAAGGGCGATTTGTTTGGTGATGGTCGAGATACCACCCGCAATTTTCATGGAAAGGTAAATCTACAATTGCGGTGTTTTCATCTATGTATGAATCCATTGCTCCAGAGCGAACCAATGCTGCATGAGCAAAAACAACTTGCGCGTTTGGGTTGGCTGCCTTGAGTACTGCTGCTGCGCATAACCCATCTAAATCGGAATCTGCAACAATACGCTTGAAATTCGGCAAACCTGCCAGCTCCAAGACCTCTGCGCCACCCACCATAACCATGCGTAAGCACGGGTCAAGAATATGTTTTCCTTATCTAAAGCCAAAAGTGACTTCAATAAAGCCCCCTTACCGTTACACATGGAGACCTCATGCGGAGTTGTTCTTGTAAACCTAGGAACGGTATTACTACTCCAATACCCGCAAGGACATTGGGATTTTCCGAAAGGCCATGTTGAAGATTCTGATGCTGACCATTTTGAAACCACCAGAAGAGAATTATTAGAAGAAACTGGAATTAAAGATATCCATTTCGTAGAGGATTTTGTTGAAAGAAGTGAATACACCTATCGGCATAGAGGTAAAATGAATACCAAACAAGTATACTGGTATCTAGCAGAAACTGAAAGAATCACCGTCACATTATCACATGAACATCGCGGCCATATGTGGCTTGATTGGGATCAAGCTGAGGAACAATTGACCCATGCAGAAACAACAAAAATATTGCAAAATGCACGTGTTCATATGCGCTCACTTGGCAAGGAATGAGTGTTAAATATCATCGTATTGAGAATCGTTTTGTCTCATTTTTTGCAACATATCTGCAACTCCAGATTCCGCTCCTCGTTTTCCTAATGGTTGCCATAATGTTTCTTCACCAACTAACATTTTTGAGATCCAGCGACTCATGATAAATAGCCAATCGGAAAATCGATTGATATAGATGAGCGCGATTTTGCTAACTGCGTTTTCTCCCTCTAAATCATTCAGCCTAACCATCTCTCTTTCCAATCTTCTTGTAACCGTTCTAGCGAGATGTAAAGCGGCAACTGGGCCATCTCCAGTTGGTAAAATAAAACTAGACAAGGGTTCTAAATCTAATAGCCAAGCATCCATTTCTTCAAGCAATACATCAGATTGTTGTTGACCGATTAATACCATGTATTGGGGGATTTTTTCCGGGTCGCAAGCTAACTCTCCTCCAAGATCAAACAACTCATTTTGAATCCGCTTCAGTGCTGAAGATATTACTAACTGAACTCGTTCAATTGTTTTACTACCGCCACCATCTTCATGCGCTGGTAAACGATTAATTTCCATTGCTACAATTCCGAGAACTGCGTTTAATTCATCACAGCAACCTACGACCTCAAATCTCTGGTCAGATTTACTTCTACGTGAACCATCAACTAATGACGAACTACCGTCATCGCCTCCACCGGTGTAGACTCTTGTGATACGAACCATGGTCTCGCCCCCAACCCGACGAGGTCATGCCTCTATGAGTGGTTTGCGGGCGTTGAACCCCGCATCTACGGCATGATACCATTCGATATCTTCTTCACCCAAGGCCCAAGAAAATAGCGCGAGATTGCCATCTATCACTCCATAC
This sequence comes from Candidatus Poseidoniaceae archaeon, assembly GCA_028821785.1. GTDB lineage: Archaea > Thermoplasmatota > Poseidoniia > Poseidoniales > Poseidoniaceae > MGIIa-L1. Next base: position 17,838 of record JAPKFC010000005.1, read on the forward strand.
CATTCTAAACGGCCTGGTTCCAAACAAGCTACTCTTGTACCTGTGGCTTCCAGATTTTTCGCTGTTTGCTGCCATTGAGAGACAAGTTTAGCCAAATATTCTGCAATCTCTGAGACATGTTCGTGATTTGGATTTAGTGTTTCTAGCAATACTTCAAGTTCTTCACATAGATCGTGGGCTTCATCATTCATTACCTGTAAATCAATTAACAATTTTGATGCGAGTGGTAAAGATTCTCTAGCACCTTCAATGGTGAGGATAACCGCATCACTTGGGAGATGTGCGAGCATGGGGTCGGTGTCTGACAGAGAGGTTATCTCCATTGGACGACCTGAAAACTTTGAAGCATCTATAATTTCAGTCACAGTAGTTCCTTGCTATGGCACTCCTTCAAGTCATCGGCTAATTTCAATGAGAAAATGATGGTTTTCAAGATGATTAATCCGGTCAATAAAGGCCTATTGTAAATCAATTAGCCCAATTATAACCTGTTTTCTGCTTTTCCGAATATCGAAAAGTTGTGCAAATCTCATTTTCCGAGACTTGGAACAATGTTAACTGGTTTTAGTTTCAATTTACGAACCATTTTAGTCACTGATAATCCTGCAAGTAGGACCCACATAGTCATTTCAATTATGACCAGGCCGATATATGCTGGACCAATGCCTCCAAGCAAATCAATCGCATCGTATGGGGTGCCATAAAATCCAATGAAAAGCGCTTGAGAAAGTATGCTAGATGAAAACCAAATCAATACAACATACCAAAGTATTCCCCCTATACGGTTTTGTTGTGCATTCCTAAACATCTCAATCCTCAATATATAATTAGTCGTCAATCCTCTTAAGTCCTCCGCCTAATTGTGTAAGGACGTGCGCAATATTGGCTGATTTATACATAAAGCGGAAATAAAATGCCGATTAATGTAGTTTTTCGGCAAGAGCTTTATTATTCCTCTTCGCTTAATATTGGAAGGTTTTGTGCAGCGATTGGGTCAATTAATTTCAAATATTGATGAATTGCTTTTATCCATTCTTTTGCTACTGCTTTCTCCCCTCCAACATCGACAAGAGAGTCTAGCCATTTGTCTGCTTCTTCCACATCTTGCATGAATAGATAGATTCTGTGAAGTGCCAAATATGCCATCGGGTTAAGATGTTCTTCATCTGCATCCCACCCCTTTTCGAAACATGATATTGCTCCATGTGATCCTGATAATTGGCCACGCTGTAAGGCGACCATGCCCGCTTGCGACCATGCCAGTGGTAGACGTCCGATCAACAACCCTCTGAAAACAAGCCAAGTCTGAATCCCTGCTAGAACGACTAGAGAAAAGAATCCTGCCCATTGTTCACTTAAAGACAAATCTGGCCATGTCTGAATAATTAAGCCCGTCATGCCAACGCAGAACATGAATCCGGACATTGGAGCGATGAGAACTTCTCTGCGAGTAACCATCATGTGATGTACACCTGCAATTATTCCAAAAGCACCTAGGAAAGCAAGGGTCGCTAAATGCCCTGAAACTGCTATTGGATGTGGTGCAGATTGGCCAATAAAAAATCCAAAGGTGATCAGCAATGTTAGTGTTCCAAAACGCTTACTGGGTGTGGGGAATGGTTGCCTTCTACTACCTAAGACGAGTATGATTCCAATTACTGCCTCGAATGCAATCAGCAGCCAACGCATATCCGATTCGTTAGCGAATATCATCTTCTGCCCCAACTCAACCAAATGGCCTGTGTTTTTCACCCTATGCTTTGTGATATCCGCTACCGCGATTTATCTCTGTGGCACGATATAATTGTTCAAGCAATAGTACTGATGCCAATTCATGTGGGAATGTCATCAAGGATAGTGATATTCTAGCGATTGCCTGTGAGTTTCCGCTCTTTGGCCATCCATCAAATGGTCCGATTGCCAGATGCGTGTCCTCTCCTTGTAATGCCCACTCTTTGCATAATGTTGCCAATTCTTCGGAAGTATATTGATCGCCTCCTTCGTCTAATAAAATCAATATTCCTTGCTTTGATTGTAATTGTTCCAAATAATCATCAACGCTTAATTTTTCACTATGCACCTCGATTTTTATTCCTCGTGGCAATATCCTCTCACTATAACTTTGGATTGAGGAAGACATGGATTTGTCTTTTGATTTACCGTGGAAGTGAACTACAATCCTGCCCATAGATATGCCAATGTGTTTGAGCACATGGCTTAATCGCATGATTTGGTTGAATTGTTGATATGAGGTTGATTGTTAGGTTTTTACACAAGCCTCAAGTTTAGGAGAGGAGAGGGTAAGATATGGGATGGTGGCCGTTCGCAAAGAAATCAGCAAAGCGCGTCGTCAATGACCCGCTATTGAAAGATAATCGCACCTGGATTAGCGAATTGCGGGACCTTTGTGAAATGAATTTTGATTCACCTGAAGAGGCCCGCCGGCAAATCCGCCATAGACAAGTTGAATGGCGTAATAGTTGCAGTGAAGGTATCTTGACAAAAGCAAATTTGGAAGGGTTGGAAAGCCGTGCTTTTCACCTTCTAACGTGTGATGATTCGGAATGGATGCGCTGGTTGGATGACTTGGATTTCTGGAAGCCCGGGTGGAAACCTGTAACAGATGATACAAACGAGGCTTGAAGAAGGAGAGCCATAGCCCCAAACACATGGGTAAGCCGACTGTGCACTTACTGTATACTTGTCCATTTAGTTGGAAAATACGTGGCTTAATCGATTATATTGGGCTTGATGTTGATTATATTGGCATTAATGGGCTAAGAGCAAAAAAGGAACTCGCCTTTGTCGAAGATTGGAATAAAGTCCCAGTCTTGACCGACTCCGATGGCTCAATCCATTACGATTCCACTCCGATGATGTTCTATCTTGATGAGAAATACAACTCCTCTAAATTAACGACAATGGGTGATGTTGCGCGACGCGATGAATGGTTGCAATGGGTTGATTCAAAAATGTCTAAGGCAACGATTCCAATATTGTATGGTGGATTGTTTTCAGCCCTCCAAACTACTGTTCGGGTTTCAAAACTAGAAAAGTTTGGCTTCTTTTCTAAACGCCTATATGCATGGGCTGGATTCCCAATAATGTGGGGATTTATCGCTCGTTCAAGAGTGAAGAAAGATGGACGCACCCCTAAGCAATTATGGCATGACCTTCTTAGTGAATTCACATCATCTCATAACGGAGATTTCTTTTCAGGAGATTCCCCCGACCTCGTCGATTTCGCTGCATTTGGCTATATGCGTTCGATCTCACCCTTCCCTCAATTTTCAAAATTGGAAGATCATGAAGCTGGAATGGCTTGGTATAATCGCATGATGGCGACTATTCAATGAGGTGGAAAATTGCCAATAGTTGACCTACTCGGACTAGAGTTTGAGACGGTTGAAGCGGACAGTATCTTTGTTGGTACTGACAAAGGTGGTTGGGTATATTCTGGTCAGAGACCAAGGCATGAGGTGGAATGTCCTAAATTTTATATTCTCAAAGAACCAATTTCAAGAAGACAAATTGCAACCATACTAAACGGTCCAGAACCTGATGAAAGACCTGATGACTTGATGGAAGGCATTGATGGATCTGCATTGAAGGAAATTCTTTCACATGCAAATAGTAGTTTGCAAAAATTGGGTAATTCCACTTTGAATGATAATTATGAATGGGAAGTTCGTTGCCCAAGTGAAGGGGAATGGCGAATTGCACATCAACAAATCATTTTGAATTACCCTGCCAAAAAGGTGGAGATACTCGCTGATTCACCAGCATCTAATTACCGCGGTGCAATGATGGATGGAAGTCCTAGAAAATTACCTGGAATCGGGCCTACTGCAAACCACAGGGCGGCGATTGAATCGCACCCAACTAAGAATTTAGTTGCACTTTCTTCAATCCCAATGGACAGAAGTTTGGACGATGTTATAGCTAGATTAGTAATTACTCCTATTAGAAAAGGGCCGCGGTTAATGGTTCCCGATAATGCTGATTTTGCAAATAATCTTAGGGGAGAATTGTTTTGGATGACAATTCTTGGAATCGTCCCTTCGTTTGCTATCCCAATTTTAAGAGGGATGTCTGATTATGCAGTAAATGGTTGGCCAAATTTATTATTTGGCGGATTGTGTATTGGCTTTGCTAGTGGTGCATTTTGGAGGCCTCGCAGACCGAGTATCACAATACAAGATGTGAAGTGATTATTCTTCCTCAACATACGGCGTAACCAATGATTCCCAGTATGAATCTTGGCGGATAGAGTCTGCCGCACAAATTGCAGCCATGTTGACTATGTGGCGCACACCATCTTGTCTCGCAACTAGTTGAACTGGTTTATCCATCCCTTCTAGAATTGGCCCTGTCATCTCTGCGTCTCCCAGTTCCTCAAGTAATTTGTAAGCGATGTTTGCTGCCGCAAGATTAGGCAAAACAAGTACATTAGCTGGCCCGTCAAAGGACATGAATTCGTATTCACCTTGTACTGCTCCATTGAGTGCTGTATCTCCTTGCATTGGCCCATCTATTGTCAAGGATGGGTCGAGTTCTCTAGCAAATTCAATCGCTTCTTCAATCCTCTCAGAACGTTGTGCTCTACTGCTACCGAAATTAGAGAATGATAACATTGCAACCTTAGGGTCAACACCAAAACGACGAGCAACCTTTGCGGTTTGAACTGCTATTTCCGCTAATGTTCTACTATCTGGATATACATTAACAGTAGCATCTGCCAAGAAAACCGTTCTACCTTTGACATTCATCATATAGCATCCAATAATGCAATGTGCGTCATCTGCTGAACCGATCAATTCGATAGTTGGCCTAAGCACGTCACCATAATTTCTTGAAACTCCTCCAACGAATCCATCAGCATGACCGCTCTTTACCATTTGACTTGCGAAATATGGGCGGCTCTTCAGTAACCTTGCAGCATCGAGATGAGTCATGCCTTTCCGTTTCCTATGATCAAACACAGCCTTTGCGTATTCACCCTTACGGCGTTTATCACGGCGCGGGTCATATGACTCATAATCGAAATGTAAGCCCAATTCTTCAACCATTGAATCTATTCTCTTCTTTGGACCGAGTAATATCGGAATGCAGATTTTCTGTTCTACTAATTGTGCAGCAGCCTTGATAACTTTCTCATTATCTCCTTCAGGGAAAACAATTCTCTTGCCTCTTCTACGGACTTGATTGATAACATGGCGCATTACTGAATAAGATAATCCAAAGCGACCTTCTAGTTGCTCTTTGTATTTTTCAATGTCGAAATCTTCGGCCTTAACACCTGTTATTCCTTCATCTACAGCCGCTTGTGCAACCGCACTAGCCTCCCAAATTAATACGCGTCTGTCGAACGGTTTTGGAATAATATATTCCGGCCCATATTGCATCGTCGCACCATCATAAGCAGCTGAAATATAATCTGGGACTGGTTCTTTGGCCAATGCCGCAAGCGAATAGGTTGCGGCCATTTTCATCCCTTGTGTAATATCACGCGCTCTGACATCTAATGCTCCGCGGAAAATATATGGAAACCCTAATACATTGTTCACTTGATTTGGGTAATCTGATCTTCCAGTAGCAATAATTGCATCATTCCTTACTTCAAGGATATCCTCTGGATCTATTTCTGGAGTCGGGTTAGCAAGTGCAAAAATTATCGGTTTGGCAGCCATTGTTGCCACCATTTCTTTAGAAACTAATCCACCTTTAGACAATCCTAGCATCATATCAGCTCCTTTCAATGCATCTGCTAAATCTCCACCTTTGATATCGTGTGCAAATGTTGCTTTGAATTCATTTAGTTCTCCGGCATCTAAACGCTTCTTTGTCACAATACCTTGGCTATCTACCATCAAGATGTTTTTATTTTTCACACCGACTGCAACATAGTGGTTGGCACAAGCAATTGCACTTGCACCAGCACCGATAACAACAACTTTGATTTTTGATACTTCTTTACCTTGTAATTCAACTGCATTCAACATTGCTGCTGCAGAAATAATTGCGGTTCCGTGTTGATCGTCATGCATAACTGGAATATCTGTTGCTTCTGCGATTCGCCGTTCAATTTCAAAACATTCTGGCGCCTTGATATCTTCAAGATTAATACCACCGAACGTTTTTGCAATATTACAAACTGTACTGATGAATTCTTCAGGGTCTTCTGTATCAACTTCAATATCAAAGACATCGATGTCTGCGAAGGTTTTCAATAACAATCCTTTTCCTTCCATGACTGGTTTACTGGCTAATGCACCAATATTTCCAAGTCCTAATACTGCTGTACCGTTTGAAATTACTGCAACTAAATTGCCTTTAGAAGTATATTTATACGCATCTTCGGGATTCTTTTCAATCTCCAGACACGGGTAGGCCACACCTGGTGAGTAAGCCAAACTCAATTCATATGCGGTTGAATGGGGCTTAGTAGGTACAACCTTGATTTTTCCACGTGGTTCCAGTTCGTGATATTCTAACGCTTCTTTGCGCAACCTGCGCTCCTTTTTCTCGCGTACCATTTGGTTCCCCTTCCTGTTGGGAGTGGGTCTGTGGTTTGAGTGTTGTGTGTTTTTATTACAAATTATTCAAGTTTTTTCAACAAAAAAATCTAACCGGATTATGGCTGAAGGCAATAATAACGGTGAAATCGGTTGATTATTAGTTTCACATCTAAGGGCCGCTTTCAAATACTGTAAAACCCGCCTCGCATACTATGACCCATTATTCCAAGGCGAGCAAGGCGTCTCGCAGTGCCAGCCAAGCAATCTCGCTTGTACTGATAATGTTGCTTTCTAGCCTTGCTCCTATACTGGCATCTCCTGTTGTTTCTGCACATGGATTGAATGATAGTGCGATATGGCCAAAGGAAGGGCATAACGATACTGGTTGGGTTCAACTCAACACCGTTGGTGCAGGAGTGACCCCTGGCGCACAAGGCATGACTGAATGGCAATTAGAGTTCGCTCCTGGCGCTGATTTGTCAAATGTTTCCTTGGAATTAAGAGTAAATGGTAGCGATGGTTTACTAATTGAGGAACCGATTCTTACCGCTTCTGACATCGGAATTAACTTGTTTGATTGGAGGGGGCTTGGGATGTTTGGTTCAAACGATTTCTTTGATGCTTCTAACCCTCATTCCAGCCGATTGGCCCCAAATAGCGACACTGGCGCAGGCTGGACTCTGCCAAGTGATGCTGAAATTACAGAATTGATATTTGAGGCCTTAGCACCTGCTGACCCCGCTGTATCTTTTGAACCAATAAATCTCGACATTAGAGCCAATGCAATTCATCCTGACGATGGTAGAATGATGGTTGGTGTTACAAATTCAGTTGTGGTATTGGATGCAAATAATGACCCACAAATAATCGACATCATAACATTTGAAAATGCTACTTCCATTCTTGATATAGCCGTGGATGAAGTTAATCGCTACCTGATCGTCCTAACCGATACAGATGGGATACATTTCTTGAACCTAGATGACAGTTCTTTAGCGATGGTAGTTCCTGCTCCTCTCGTTATCGATTCATATCAAACAAAATTACTAACGCTAAATGGAATGGTCTATTTGGCAGGTTATGGCGGATTATTTCAATATGATGCTGCTGTAAATTCTTGGCTAAACTTAGCAGATTCTACTGATACTAATTGGAATAGTGGATTCTCAATTGACATGATTGAAAACAATGGAATCATCTATGTTAGTTCCTGGGAGAATGGTATCAACCGATGGGATATCTCCTCTGCTACTTCCCTTTCTGCTTGGACTACTGCCAATGTTTTACATTCAGATTATATTTGGACTATTACAGTCGCCAATAATCAAATTTTATTCGGTTCATATGATAACGGAGTTGCCCGCTTTGATTGGAATTCTAATTTCTGGTTAAGCACTTGGAATTCTGCGAATTGGTTAGTCAATGATGATATTTGGGGCGTTGAATCAATCGGTGATCAATTGCTAATATTGAACGGTGCAAATGTCCATTATTACAATACTACAAGTGGAGTTTTCGGAACCACTGATACATTGTCAAGTTACGGCATCTATGCAGGTAGATCGATGTTTACTTGGCCTTCAAGTGGCTCTCGCGCACCAATGACTGATACAATTCTACTAACAGACTATACTGGGAAAATTGTCAAATTAACACCTACTGAATCCACTCGCTACGATGGTCAAATCCCGATATCAAGTTCACCAAGTTCAGGTGATATGACAAATATTGTTGAGTTGGATAATATTCTATTTATCACCAATCCATATGTTTTGGACAGATATAATATCGGGCAATCCAAATGGCTAAGTCCAGTAATCCATGGCATGACTGCTACCTCAATACATACTGATGGCAATAGTATATTCATGGGCACTGAAGCACATGGAATCATCAATTATGCCAAGAATGGTAGCGTAATTAACTCTTATTCCAATGCAAATGGAATGTATAGTAATTCAATCACAAATTTTGCAATCGATAATGGAATCATAGTCTCTACTCACCAAAGTGGCGGAATAAGTATTATCAATCTCTCATCGTCTTCGATTTTGAATTATGATTCATCTGATGGAATGGATTCGGATTTCCTAAATGATGTTGCTATTCATCAAGATATAGCATTTATTGGAAGCGAAGATTCAGGGATTATTCGATATGATATTAGCAATGATACATTTCTTTCATCTTGGGTCTCAACTGGCGTCAATGGAGTAGATTATGCCCCTGTAGCAGTTGTTGGTGATATACTATACTTCGGACTTTCAGGCTATGGTGTTGCTCGCAAAGACCTAGCTACTGGAGAGATATTAACGCCTTTGACTGCACGTGGGGGCGTCTTGCCAAGTTCTAACATCTATGCTTTGGAAAGTGATGGTTCTGATCTCTACATCGGAACCCAGGGTGGAGCAATACGCTGGGACGGTAACCAAGCAGATAATTTTGTTAGTGGTAGCCAATGGCAAACAAGGCCAACTCAATTCTTTGACTTCTCTATTGATGGAGGAGATTTGTATGCTGGAACAAACATTGGGGTTTGTAAATATGTATTGTCAACCATAACTATTGATGATTGTCAGAATGTCCAAGATGGAATGCCAAATTGGGCTGTATATGCTGTCCACTATGATTCAGATTTCGTATATGGTGGAACTCTTTCCGGTGTTGGATTAGTTAATATTACAAATTTTGAACATGATTCAAATTGGGGCGAAGGTGCTCAAAGTGATACTGCGCCGGTTGAAGTAATCGGCACTACGGCCTATATCGGGCTTGATGGAATTGGTGTATTGAGATATGATATCACCAACAATACATGGCTTCCTACTTGGACTGTTAACGGAGTATTAGACACAAACGGAATTACCAGTTTGGTGGCTGACATTAGACCTAATCAAATCTGGATTGGTGGCGATGACGGTTTCCAATTGATTGACATTGTCAATGAAACCGAAGAATATGATATTGAAAAAACCAATGCTATGTATTCTGGAAATGGCGATCCGTATCAGTTAATGATTCATGGAGACATATTATATTTCCATCAATCTACTCAAAGCGATAGTATCCATAGAATAAACATCTTGAACTTCACTTCGATGACCTCACTCGATATTGGAAGTCAATTATCGGAAAATAATGGTGATGTTTACGGAATGAATTTCATCGGTGACATCTTGATGGCCGGATTGGCTTCCGGCCAATGGTGGAATGCAGATGGGTCTGGTGGTATTGCTCAATGGAATACCAGCAATAATTCTTGGGGGCCAAATGTTGAACCTATTGGAGAAATTAACCGAGTAACATCTTACATTTCATCTGCTGGCAATCATTGGATTGCATGGGGTGAAACTAAAATGGATCTTTACAATAATGGTTCTTTGGTTAATTCTTGGGATGATTCTGTATTTGACTTCCCAATAAGAGGAATTGTTGAATTTGATGGTGCGACATTGTTCGCTACTGAAGATGGCGTGGCAAGATATAACGAATCTTCTAATTCTTGGCTAACAACTTGGACTGAGGGTAGTGGATTACCAAATAATGCAGGAGAGAGATTCTATGACATCTGGACAGATGGTACTGAGTTGGTAGTCGGTGGCGCTGACTTCTCCAATTGGGGACAATTTAGAACTGGTACGGTTTCTCACTTAGATAGTTCAGGCTCTTGGTCTACATTTACTGGTGGCCAGAGTGGAATGCCAAATGGATACCCTATGTCTATGGCAATGTGTGGTGGAGTTCTCAATGTTGCTATGTACAATAATTTCAATGGTGGAATTGCAGTAATCGATTTACAAAATGCTACTGCTGGTACTCATATTTCTGGAACTTCTTTGGATGATGATACTCCTTCAGCAGTGGCTTGTGATGGAGTTGATACACTTTACATCGGATATTATGCTGACGATATGCCTGTTTCAAAGTATAGTTATCAAACCAGCACTTGGTTGAATGACTTAACTTCTCGAAATCACAATCTTCCTTCAGACAGAGTGTGGTGGGATGCAATAAATTATCACGCTGGTAAACTAATTCTAGGACATGGATTGGGTACTTCTGGCAATAATATCATTGGAGGAGGATATTCTGTTATCACTACATCCGGGAATACTGCGGCTTCTGCAACGGTAATCACTCAAGGCTCATCAGTCACATCTTTCCAACCGTATGGACAAGGTTGGATTATTGGACAAGCAGGTGGAACTTCTGGGTATAGCCACGTAGACATAGTGTCTTCACAAGGGCAAACTCCTATGATTAAACTGCCTGGCCTTGTCAGTGGACAAATAACCAGTATCGCAGGTAGTGCAACAACTATTTGGGTTACAACCTTTGGACAATCTCAAGGGTTTGGAATTGCTGGAGGAGCTGGCATTCTTCAAGGTAATCGTAATGCTGATGGCTCTATTGAATGGGATTATGGATGGTCTCTATCCGCACAATCTCGTGGCAATGATGTTGAATTGATTGGAAATGATCTCTATGTTACTACATCTCCCGCAGGATTGTACAAATTAGATGTTCAAACTCAACAACTTACCACCTATACTGGAGCATTGCACGACAGCCACTATGGAATGGTGAAAACAGGAAATGATTTGGTTATCGGATTATCCGGACAAGGTAATTCAATACCAGGTGTGCAAGTTTTCAATATTAATTCTCAGACCTTTACTCAAGGGAAGTTAATCGCAGGATTACCGTCTCCTGTTATCAATGGATTTGGCAGTACTAGTGATGTCATGTACATCGCTACAAATGGTGGAATCGGTAGATGGAATTATACTACAAGCGATTGGATGAATCCAATTACCATACTTGAAGGATTACCTTCAAACATTGTTGAGGACATATTGGTAGATGGCAATGATATTTGGTTGACCACTCCAAGTGGACTTGCAAAGTACAGCCCTATGACTGGGGCTATCACAACTATGACATCACAAAATGGATTGTTTGGAACCTCAACTTGGGGTTTAACCTTAGTCGGCCCAACCGTCACTACAACTCCAAATGGCACCAGTATCAGTTCAACACTCTATATCAGTCACGATGGTAAAAGTACGGAAAGGCCTGGTGTTTCCAGTTTTGAGACTAGTACACCTACATCGATTGATACTCATCGCTTTGACCAAATTCCTTCCAATACTGTTTCCGCATTGGCTGCTGATTGGTGGGGATTACATATCGCCACTAATATCGGTCCAATGACACACTGGAATGGACAAGTCGGTGAATTTGAAGACGGAATGGCCTCTTGGCAAATTAGCGGGTGGCCTATTACGAGTATGCAAAGTGATGGTGATGATATTTTGGTTATTACCGAGCAAGGTGCTGCAATAATCAAAGCACGGACTGCTACACACGCAATAACAAAATCCTGGTTTAAAACCAATGCTTCAGATGGAATATTAACTGCCAACAATGTTTGGCTAACCACTGAAAGTGATGGGCTATGGGGTTATGAAAGAACTGCATCTTGGACTGAATTAGATCGATTTGAAATGCGTCGGGCAATGCCACTGAATGCTGGATTTAATATGAAAAATTCTAACATCAGTGAGTGGACACATCCTGGCGCTCAAATCCAATTGGTTGATGTTGACGACCCTGTTAAATTAGATTCCACCGCTGGTATTGCTGGCGCTCATGGTTTGCTATTCCAAAATGTACCTCTTACCTTTACCTCAACAGTTGCTGGCGCTGCTACTTGGTCTCGTTCCGTGTCACTGAAGTATAATGCTACAGTCAACTTAACCAGTGACCCTGGACTTGAAAACACCATACAGAATGCTGTTGATAACGGTGTGATCATAAATGGAACTCGTTATGTCACACTAACACTACGTTCACCAAGCAATGGCTCCCTACAAGCAAGATTAGTTTATGATTATATCAAGTTGGAGACTCCTGTTGAAATGACTAATTTGATCGACAGACCTGATGATGGCGGGGGAGCGTTGATGGCTGATTGGACACTCGTTCATGATGAAGACTTTGCTCGTTACCTCGTATATGTTAACGACGGCCCATTCATTACTACTGGTGGCTCACCATTAACTGCAGCGAACCTCGCTGGAAGAACGGTTGACAAAGCAATCTCATTACATAGTCGCTTGTCGAGTGAAGTTACTACTGCAAATGGACTACCGCTTGTTGATGGAACTGAATATTATGCTGCAATAGTCGTTGAATATAATGACGGCAGATGGGGCTTAATCTCACTACCAATGGGACCTGCAACTCCTACAGATGAAGTACCTAATTCACCGCTTTGGGCTACTGCTGGACCATATGATGGTGGCCAAGATGGTGATTTAGAAGTTGAATGGGCGCGTTGTACTGCTCTCGATTTAGCAAGTACTCGCATTTACACATCAACATCGCAAATGACTGATATTTTGGGACTTAGCGTAACTGCTGACCTTCCACCAAGTGAAGGAAATACTACTGTATTATCGCTTGATGCTGGCAAACCATACTGGTTGGGTCTAACTTGTGTAGATGAAGCTGGACAAGAAGATTGGCAGAATGCCACAATTATTGGCCCAGTTGTACCGACTGGTGGACTAAATGATAACACAGCACCTGCTAAATTAGAAAATGTCTCTGCAATAGATACTCCAGATGATGATGGTGGACGAATTACTATCTCATGGGATATCAGTGCTGATGAGGATTGTACTTTCTATGCCGTCTTTATGATGATGGTGGAAGATGATGGGATTGATGAAGAGGCTCTGTTGCCGAACAATGTTAATTCCTTCTCGCAAACTGCTATCATAAATGACTGTGCTGAAAATTCAACTATTATTTCCAGTATGGATGGAGTTGATCTGCAAGATGGTCAACTTTACTGGGTTGGCGTTGTTGCTTACGATGATTGGCTCAATGCTAACTTGGATGATGTCGATGTTGTCGGTGTTACACCGTTTAGAAACACGATTGGCTCAGGCTCAGCACCGAGTCGAATTGGCGTAATCAATGCCTTTGATCATGCTGATGATGATGGAACTGCAATAGATGTTATTTGGTCTATTTCTGATGCTGATGATTTCTCCCACTACATCGTATGGGTTGCGGATAAACCTGTTACAGACCTGTCAATACTTTGGGCTGCAAGAGGTGACGATTCAGCAAACTGTGCCTGTTTGAAGGTGAACAAGCAATGGATTGATGAAGATAAGAACCCGATTGAAATTACTTTGAGTACTGCTCTATATGGAGGAGACTCGTTATTAGAAACAACGCCTAAATCAATTATGCCTGATGTTGAATTATATGTCACCGTCACTGTTCATGATAACAAAGGAAATGTATTCCTCACCGATTTAGTTCAAGCAACTGTGACTCCAATCGATAATTTGAATGATGTTATTGCACCAGATAGATTACAAGACTTGCAATTAATTGACAAGCCTGCTGATGATGGAACTGCACTATTACTGGACTTTAATTTGTCTAATGATGGCGATGTGAAGTCATATGCAGTCTATGCAGCGACTTGGGAATTCACTTCTGTTAGCACTGGAGGAGATGGCCCAATCGCTCCAATCGCAACTTTATCAAGAAATCCAGAATTGCCTCTATCTATCAAATTGACTGCGGGCGATACTCCTGTGGTTCCTGGCCAGATGGTTTGGGTCGCAGTAGTCGTAATAGACTCTTCTGGAAACTCCTTTGAAGATAATTTAGTTGTAGTGAGTGCTGCATCTGTTGACGATGGCATTAGTGATATGGGATCTCATTTACCCGATATTATTGGAATCAGTTTAGCATGGAATGAAGAAGTAAATATTCTAGTTCAATGGCAACATTCCTCATCTTCTTCAGTTAGAGGATATCAAATTTATATCTCCGCTGAAGAATATTCAATGACCGAAGATGCCATGCTAGTTGGCGAAGTAAAAGCCAGCAATACATTCCTAATCACTCAAAATGGATTTGAGAATCTTGTGAATAATACCGCATGGTATGTATCGGTAAGTGCAATCGATGAAGAATACCACAAAGAAAGTGTCAAGCCGATTAAATTGGACGCCTTTGAAGCCGGTAATATTGGCGGCGGAACTGGCGAAACTGGAGCGGAGGATGAAAGCAAGCAATTGGGTTCATACTTGACAACTCCAAATCTCTTAGCCATGGGATTAGCCATTGTCGCTCTATTCCTAGTGCTAGCAATTTTCAAGAGTCGGGGAAGTAACCACCGCCGTAGTAAAGATTGGGAATTACAAGAAGCTACATGGGGGTTGCAAAACCAAAATGATGCTGGATGGGATAATGTGCCGAAGGGAACACCTGCTCCGCCACCTGCAGCCACCGTTACTCAAACTCAATCAAGTGACATATATGCTGCCGCAAACAGAGTTCAATCTGATAGTTATGGCCGACCTGCATATCAAAGCCAACAACCGGTGTTACAGCCTGTTAGAAACGACACACTGCTTGATGATTTAATCGAAAAGCCGGCACAGCAATCTCAACAGAACATTGACACATCATTCCTTGATGACCTGTTGTGATGGGACAGGACGAGGCGGCGCAATCACGTCCGCGTGATTCGGTATTCACCACAGTTACGTGGGATGGGTTGCATCATGTCGCTGATTTCCAAATTCACTTGAATCGCTTGTCAAATCATGCTGAGCGATTGAGAATGCCCCTGCCGGAAAATCTCCAATCGGAAATAAAAAAAGCATTTATCGATATCGTTTCCCTGAAAAACGGAGAATTAAAACAACCGATTGGTCTTGTTAAAATCGTTATTGATTGTACTGGTCAATCATCTGTGAGGTTGGTGGAGAGGGCAATCACTTTGCGGAATGAAGAAATTGAAGCGATCACCGTACCTGCCCCGCGCTGGAATAGAAAAGTTACTGGAACGAAACACGGTGATTGGGCTCCTTATCATCGGGCGAGATTAAAGGCTGATAGTGAAGGTTCTGACCTTGCATTACTAGTGCATGAATTCTCAATTATTGATGGCGATAGAGCATCACCAATACTCCTTGATGAAGATGGAGTTGTATGGTATTCCAATAGTGAACAGGGTGGCGTTGAAAGCATCACTAGAAGCATTATATTATCTGGACTTGAACAACATGGTTTTCCATTTCAAAGTGGTAACTTAACTGAAAGAATCGTTGCACGTGCACACGAGATGGTTGCGTTAGGAAGCGGAATGGGTGCTTGCAGAATTATTACTATTGATGGCGAAGACATTGGCGGCTCTGCTGATTTATTGACTCAGGCCTGCCGCCAAATATTATCGCAACACTATGCAGATTCTAACAATTGGACAAAGATGGTGAATTGAATGAGTTGCCCTATTCTCAACTTACGAAATAGCCTAAACAAGGCTGGTTTGCTTGGTAGAAATGCAGTTAATTACGGGTCTCCTGATTCTCTTATCCTGCTCTCTGGAGGACCCGAAAGTCATCTTGCACAACATTCATTCCTTTGCGGTCCGAGTTCTACAAGAGTTGTTATCAAACAACCAAATAGGCAAAAAATAGCGCCACAAGAAACTGCAGATGCATTGAATGGTGAATTCAGCCTCTTACTTAAAAAACCACAATTTGTTGCTGAAATTGAGCAATGGCGGCATGGCTGCTGGTATCATGCAGATTCAATATTTTCTGATGGATTAGACGATTTATTCGTAAAATTAAGACTGCATAGCAACAAAGACAGTTTTGTTTCAAATTCTATTATTTCTGACCAAAAACTACCGCAACGACCATTTTGGAGCGGAGGATTGGCATATGATATGTTGCAATGGACACAACCAATCGCTCTACAAAACCCTCCTAAAGAAGATGCCCTACTAGCAGTTCTTTGGTTGATCGACAAAGTGGTTATTCATGATAAGAACACAGAGGAGATAGATGTATTTTCAGTTGCAGGTGATGATTGGTCCAATAAGGTCAACAAAGTGCTATCTAAATTTGAAAATAAACCTTTTTTACCAGCTGAATTACCTAATGGAGTAATTGAAGAAATTAGTAGCCATAGTGATCAAGAGCATGAAAGTGTAGTAAATCGGATTCAAGATTCTATTCGTTCAGGTCAAGTATACCAAGTTAATTTTGGACGAAGATGGAGTGGAGAATTACTATGCCATCCAAGCGATGTGTTTGACCGATTGTCAATTGAAAACCCTGCGCCATTTTCTGCATATCTTGAAGCGGAGGACCTTGGATTTGCCTTAGCCTCCAGTTCCCCTGAAACTCTACTGAGATGTGATGATGGAGTAATCAATACTGCACCGATAAAGGGTACATGTCCAAGAGGAGAGAGTAGCGAAGAGGAAGAATTGTTACGGATAGAAATGTTAGTTGATGAAAAAGAAAGAAGCGAACATAGAATGTTAGTTGATTTGATGCGTAA
Organism: Candidatus Poseidoniaceae archaeon; assembly: GCA_028821785.1. Classification (GTDB taxonomy): domain Archaea; phylum Thermoplasmatota; class Poseidoniia; order Poseidoniales; family Poseidoniaceae; genus MGIIa-L1. The sequence continues at coordinate 34,748 of JAPKFC010000005.1, forward strand.
TGATCTATCAAAAGTTTGTTCAGTCGATTCGGTAAAGGTAGAACGTTTTGATGTTGAAGTATATGCAAATGTACAGCATTTAGTAAGTCATATCAAAGGTTCAATATTGCCTAATATGAGTGGTATTGATGCTATTCAAAGCATCTTTCCAGGTGGCAGTATTACCGGATGTCCAAAAACTGCAGTTTGTGCAGTAATCGACCAACTGGAAGGGCAATCACGTTCCTTTTGGACTGGTTCAGTAGGTTGGATAGATGTATTCAGCGGTTCAAGTTCTTGGAATATTTTGATTCGCACTTTAGAAGCCCACAGAACAGGTAAACTCTGGAGTGGTGCGATTGTTGCAGGTGGTGGTATTACCATAGCAAGTAATCCCGCAGCGGAAGTATCTGAAGCAAAATGGAAAGCTGAGGCTTTGCGGAAGGCGTGTGGATGGATTCCAACTAGTCAACAAATAGGCCAATCTGCCCAATTGAGTATTCATCCGCAAATTGCAGAAAATAGCGATACCACTGGAAATGGAAAACTTGGCAAGGTTTTCCAATTTGAAGAAATGCGTAATTTACTACATGATGATTCTTCAATAACCTCATGTGGAGTCTTATTGATTGACAATTTGGATTCATTCACCTACAATATTGCCCACAATATCGCAATCCTTGGACACGATGTGACGGTTCTTCGTGGACGCGGTGCAATCGCAGATGCATTTTCCGACCCAACTACATTATTCGATTTGTTAGGATTGTTAAATCCAACTCATCTGATACTAGGGCCTGGGCCTGGTAATCCATCTGATTCGGAATTGACTATGGCATTATCGAGGCATGCTCTTGCTGGGCAATTGAATGTGCCACTATTGGGGGTTTGTCTTGGACATCAAGCACTCGCTGAGGCTGATGGTATCAATGTAATTCGCGCACCGCTTGGGCCTGTTCATGGTACGCCGAGGCCATGCCATCATAATTCAAGTGGAATTTTTGCTGGAATAGATTCACCTACTAATTTTACTCGCTATCATTCACTGGTTGTTGAGAGCGAAAAACCTAACTCACAATTAGTGATTTCTGCTACTGATCAAAGCAAATCTATCATCATGGCACTTCAACATACTACACTACCTATTTGTTCTGTTCAATTCCATCCAGAATCTGTTGGTTCTGAACATGGAAACATTTTGTTGACTAATTTCTTGAGAATGTATGCGGATGCTTGAAGAATCTAAAGCGACTCGGGTTGTTTGAGGGAACACTATGCCGACCTGCCGTCACTGCTTCAGCACCTACCCACGTAACTATTTCATTCATGGAGTTGGACCTCGAGCGCAAGTGTGTGTTCGTTGCGGAGTTGAGAAAGGTTTGGTGACAGAAGAAGAGGCTCCTACTCTATTCAACAATTCACAAAAGAATGCTAGATTTGGTATTGTTGCGCGAAGATACAGTTTCTTTCTCTATCTGCCAATATTGTGGATTTTCTGGTCTGTTTCTCTGTCCGAAGTAAATCCATGGGGAATGTATTTTCTCATTGCTCTAATCTTGTTAACACTATTGACGCCTCTTTGGTTCATCTATCGTGCTTCCCAGTTCTCGGGAGACATGGCTCGTTTAACGCCAGCCTATGATCGCCCTGAAGGACATTGATACAAGATTCAGTACTGAATCAATTTGTATAGTTCCCATGCAATCCACCCAGGTACTACACCTGCCACTACATCGACAACATAATGCTGCTTTGTCCACAAAGCGCTTAATGCAATAATCACTGGGAATAAGAAGGGCCAATTACCAACTTCTGCAACATTATTAGCAACATGGAAAGCAACTAAAGTCGCTACAGAAACGTGCATGCTTGGAAAGCAGTTGGTATTATCATCATATTTTTGTACAAGTTGCATAAAACGTACACTGCGAGTCTGTTTAATATCGCTAAAGTCTCTCCAATCCGCAGGTGTTTCTACTGGATAATAGCGGAAAAAGGCCATTTGAATAAATAGTAAGAAGACGAATGACATAAATGAATAATTATATTGTCTCATATTATCAATTGTTAAAACCGTTGCAATTATCATTGGGTAATACAAGCCGGAATATAGCCAAACCCAATAGCCTTTGAATTTGAAAAGTTTGTCAACTTTCATATCAAATTGCCTTGCAGGTTTTATCATATGATTCTGAGTTAAAAAATAAAATTGATAAACTCCAACTATTAAGAAAACCGTCATTACGATTGCAACAACTAGATCTTGTAATGGCATCATTAGATGCTTGCCTATTATTTTTGAACTTCAAGGTTGTTACTACAAATATAGAAAAATGTAGTTTTTAAGACTCGGAAATTTTACCGGTATCAAGATTTTGCATGGATTTTAAGAACGTCTCCATCACTTAATTCGTGCTCTGCACCGACCACTCTTCTTGTTCTTCCATCCACTCCTTTGATAAATCCGTCTCCTAAGTCAGAATGTACTTTGTAAGCAAGAGGTTTCGCCTGAATAGCATTTGGAACGACGAAGGCATCTGGCAAAACTTTGCCATCACCATCAGTCCAGTGTAATTCATCTTGTACTGGATATACTACAATGTGGTCTAATTCATCAAAGAGAACCTTGTCGATAATTGTTGCAACACCTGTTCCACCGTTAGAACTCAAACGTTCTTGCATATGTGAGAGTGCTTTGATTTGTGCCTCGTTCAACCCTTTGTCTTCCTCTATTGTGAACGAGTCTTGTCCTGTGGTGTAATTGATCAAGCCTGCTGATTGTGCCCTGCGTAGAGCCAATTCAACATCTGCCATACAAGCAACTATTGTTCCGTTCGCTGTAATTTCCTTTAGAACTCCTTTAGGGGCGATATCGCATTTATTTGCTGCAATATGAATTGGGAATAAGTAAATACGAACATTCACTGCCAGTTTCGCAATTATATCGTCTTGCCAATTCCAAGGTTGTCCACAATCGCCAACTTCATTTTTGAAATCATCAAATGCGTTAGCAACCAAATTTAGAGTAGCCCCTAATCCAGTCAATCTTTCATGAATAAATGAAATTAAGCCCTTCTCACCTTCGGCTTGGACTCTTCTAACACCTCTTTGCCAACCATCCTTTAGTAAACCAGTGATCCAAGCATCTAATTCATCTGCAAGAAACTCAATCTCTTGATTTATTCTCAACTGAGCATCTTCTTTTGTTTGACCAGGTCCGAGCGGATTTCCTTCAATATCTGTTGAACCTGCTGCATCGACTACCTGAATTAGCGCATCGCTATTTGCTAAATCAGCTAAGAACGCGTTACCTCTTCCTTTACCTTCACTGGCACCAGGAACTAAACCTGCTACATCGACTAAGAAACATGGAACTAATCTGCGGAATCCGATACAACTCCCTGTTCTTGGCTGACATATACTGCCTTGACGTGGGTCGTCTTCAGCGCTTGATGGTAAGCGCCCTTCGGACTCCAGCCGTTGTCTAATATCCTTACACGGGCACGGTTTACGCGCTTCGATAAAAGCCACGCCTACATTTGGTTCTATAGTACAAAATGGATAGTTTGCAATGTCAACCTTTGCAAGTGTTGCAGCGCTGAAAAATGTTGATTTACCAACATTTGGTTTTCCTACAAGACCGATTCGCATTGGGGAATTTCCCCCTTCAGGCCTCGGTGATAAGGCTGACTAAATCTTTCTTTGTTCCTGATGTATCTAGACCTAAAGAAGTTGCAAGTTCAACCAATTCAGCCTTCTTCATCTTGTTGAGTTGGGCTTTAGAAGGGACTTCAACTTCCGGAGTTGATTGTTTAGCAGCATTCGCTTTGCGAATCTTTGCAATTGCAATCGAAAGTTCTGGTAAGTTGATTTGTCCATCTCCATCAATGTCGATAGCAGCAATAAGGGAATCCATTTCCCACGGCGGCAGGTTTGCAACCTTTGAATTCTTCAATGCCATTTGGAACTCGTAAGCATCTACCATGCCAGAATTATCTAAATCAATGGACTCGAAAAACTGGAAGATGGTTTGTCCTGAATCTACTAAATAATCTACAAGCATTGTTAATTCATTACCGGTCGATTCGGATTGTTCTTCTTCAACCACTTCTTCTTCTGGGAATTCGGTGACTTCATCATCGTGAAGTGCAGCGGAAACTGCGATTACAGTGCTTCCACCCTCGTCTTCTTCCATTTCCCCTACTACCAATGTGGTATCGACTCCAACTCCTCGTCCTAGCAGTGTGCGAATTGATGTTGTTCCGTCTCCTAGGTTGTAGGTATTAATATCCGAAACAGATGTTTGGGAATGGCTTGATGTGAGTTTTGAAGCACTTGTTCTTATGACGACCAATGTGGCCACTATTGCACCGATTGCAGTGAAATAGAATAATGCTGCTCCGACTAAATAGAATCCTTCTGTTTGAGCAACTGCATCTTCAACACCTGAATTTGCAACCGCTTGGATTGTGAAGTCTCCAATTAGATTTGTAATGGTGGATGCAAAGCCTCCGAATAGAACAAACCAAACTGTTAGGTTTGCTTTACTTGGTTCGGAAAGTTCTTTGTTACAGGCCAATGGATGAGAAATGTAGGCACCTGATAGGATCATCAAACCACCAACAGTCCATAGGAATCCCATGTCAAGAGTTGTTGCCATATCTCCAAGTTGTCCTGTTCCGAGGAAGACATCCATTCCAGTAAAGAATGCTCCAATTGCATAGAGTGGTAGCAATACCATTGCAAGTGTTGCCGCAAGAGCTCCTGGGCTCTTGACGATTGCAGATGTATTGCCACTGGCCGTGAATAGTAAGTTGACGCTACCTGCGATTATTGGCAGTAGGCCAAGTGTCATTACGATTGCACCAAGGTTGAGTAATGTTGTAGAGGCACTCGCTGAAGCGATAAAGAATGGTGGAAGGGTAATGAATAGCAAGAATAGATTCGCTTGGCGCATTGAGGCAGACCAAATTGGTATACCTGATGTCATCGGGATAATGTGGTATGCTGCAGAGAATATTAGGGACAAGATTACCCAAGAACTTCCCATTTGACCCGCAAGCCAAACTATTTGGGTAGAGCCGGCAAGTTCGCCAAAGAATCCTAAGAACATTGACAAGATAAATGTCAATAGAGCGAATATCAGGAACCAAGCACTTGTTGATACTTCTTCATCGCCTCTATTTGCAACTGTTAGTAAGACGTTTACAAATAATCCAGCAACTATCATTGCAACTGCCAATTTGGAGACTGCATCGATTAATACAATATTTATTGCACTGTCTATGTCTTGCCCTAGCAGTCCTAATAGCGATGGTAATAATGCAGCAAAGATTGTTGTTAAGGTAAACAAAAATGCTGAAAGTGATGCGCTTGCTTCACTTGCCATTTTCCCATTACTACTACGTGAAATTGAAACAAGTCCTGCGCCAACTAGAGTTGAGAATACTGCAACTCCGAGGAATTTGGTAGTGGTTGCTGTTAATGCATCACCATTATCGTATGACCATCCAATGCTTGCTAGAGAATCTAGTGCTGTTGGATCGTAGTGGTGCCACAGTCCGAGGAATCCACAAATTGAAGAGAATACGAACCAAAGCATGCCGAAATTAATCCATGTTCTAGCACCGCTACCTGGCTTGTCCTCGAATAAGTCAACCAAACCTGCTGGGGCTTTGTTGAGGAAGAATAGTGAAAATTGGCGCGTTGCCTCTGACATGCTGCCTATTCCTTTTTCTGTGTAATTCGCAGTGAACCACATTGCGAACACTGTTATTGCAATTCCAAAAAATACTGATTCCATACATCACACCTCCTCAATCCAATAGGACCTCTCCCAATAAGTTGGAAACTATCACAGCAACTCCTGCGAGTAATCCAATCAAGTAATACCAAATTCCTGAACCACCCAAGTTATCAATCAATGGTATTAGGTCGCTGAGCAATGGAAGGGAATCCCATCCAAATACATTAGAAAATAGTGCTAATAGGCCAATTACGCCCACTAAAAACAAAGTCAATAGTACGCGGCTGGTTGATGGTTCTCCGTTTCCGGTGGTCACATCTGGTAGTGTCGTAGTGTTCGTCATCGTCCTCGTCTCCAATTTGACCCCATAGGGGTCATTCTGTTCCACTTGGGGAGCGGTAATAAGTATTGACTAGCAACATCGTCGCTAGACTGGGCATTGGATGGAATATTTCTCACAATGAACGCAAATTCGCTAGAACGTTGCCTCGGCGACTTTTTGAAATCCCTAAAGGGGCAGGTAATGTCTCTTCTAAGGAGATTTCAGTTGCCCAAATTGTTTGGCATTGGCATTCTAGTCCAACGAATTCTCGTAAATCTCCTGAAACTGCATAACGTTCGATGGCGGCAACGACATGCGAATCACATTCACCGCAGTTATGGGCTCCACGAACTTTTCCTCCAGCGGTTGGGTGAACGATGAGACGGGAAATTTGATCTGCATCACCATTGAATCCACCATCGGGATGGATAGAAGGGTGAGCTCGCTTGATCATCTCGACCAGCGACCATAACCATGGAGGGCGATACTCGTTATTGCGGTGTAATCTATCAATGATTGTACCTCTTTGGATATTCATTGGATTAACAGAGATTTCATCGCTCTTTTCTGCGATTGCTTCAATCCACTTTACACTATGATTTAATGCATCAGCTTCAGACATAAATGGTGGTTTAAACATTAGATATGTCTTTATTCTGATATTGAATTTTTGCATATTAACAACTGCTCGCTCCCAAGATTTTGTTGTAAACCCTTTGTTGACATGGAATCTTAATACTTCATCATCATAGGCTTCTAAGCCAATTGCTACTGCGAAATTTTGATTGATTTTAGTTGCCCATGCTAATTTTTCTTCAGTCATTTGTTCACAGCGACTCTCGACTATCAATTCCTTACCGAGACGTTGACAATCTGCTAATACGGTCTCTTGGAATTCTACAGGAATTTCCCTATCTTCTAACAGGCTACCTGAAGTGTAAACCTTAACCATCTGGTGGTCTTCGAAATCATTGAACTTCTGTTTTGCATATTGCCACTGTGAATGTAGGTTTTCGTTGGTCACATCATCACGTGTGTCATTGAAATAACCACAAAAAGTACAACCTGAACTCCACCACCAATGGCATCCTTTGGTTCTAAGAATCACAGTAACTGCGCTGCATGGTGTACCATCTGCTGTTGTTTCTGGAGTGTAATATACGGTTGCTGGTTCATCTGCATCCCATGATTGTTGGCGTTCTTTTGCCCAAGGGGTATTAGCTGGAGCTTTAATCAAATCATGAATGCGGACACCTTTGTTACTCTCGCCGAGCAAAGTAAGTGAAACGGGCTTGTTCATGTCTCTTCCTCCAGTTGCTGGGTCAACCCTTTAGCCTTCAATGCACCGATTATGGAAATGTGTGCCTTACCTACTCCACAGGTGTGTAAAGAATCGTAGAACCCGCCATCACGAATTGGCCCTTAGGATGCTCCGAATCACCGTCTTCTGCTGATATCACACCGACATTGAATTTTGATGCTTGAACTCTAACATCAACTCTGGAACCTAGGCGTATCATCCCGAATCTTTGGCCTCGGCGCAATGTTGCACCCTGACTTACCCATGGAACAATCGTTCTTGCCAATGCCCCTGAAATTTGCATGACTTCGGCTATTGTTCCGTCATCGCTTTGGAATACTGAGCGAACTCTTTCATTGTATTGACTTTCCTTTTTGAATGCTGCAGCAAAGGGTCCACGGCGCATACCCTTGCCAGTTCTGTGTTCCATTGCCGTGATAGTGCTAGCCATTGGAGCGCGATTGACGTGGACATCAAGTGGTGACATGAATACTGCTATTCTCCAAACATCTGTATTAGATTCTTGACCTTTTGGAACTGCTTCAAATTGCTGCTCGGTTGTGAATGATAATGGTTCATCCAATGGTTCTGGGTACCAGTCTCCTGTCTGTTTGTCATTTGTACATTTACCAGATTCTAATTCTTTCTTACTTGGCCGGCGTCCAATCGCCCTTTCCCTTTTTGCAAACATTACATGGCCATCGGCAGGCGAAGTAATGATTCCTGGCTGAGAAGGAATCTTACGGTCTGGGTCTCGCCAAAAATTGGCAAAGAATGCGGATAACATCAAGCAAAATATTCCGAAAAGTGGAACGAGTCCACTAAGTGGATCAATTATTGCTCCTATGACTACAGCGCTAACGCCCATCATCATTGGAATGATGACCGGCCCGTGCCCACCGTGGGCTAAACCACCCACCGATACACACCTCAATTGTCAGACTCTGCGTCTGCTTCTTCATCAGCGTCTGCTTCTGTGTCTTCTTCGGCTTCTGCTTCTTCGATGACTTCAATCGGTGAAGTTTCTTCGGCAACTGCTTCTGCTTCTGCCTCTTCTTCTGACATTTCAGAAGCCCTGACTTCAACCATTTCATCGATGCGTTCGTTGAATGCGCGAGTCATGTGTTCACTTTGGCGTTCTGTTTCAACAGCACGTTCGATCATTGTATATCTTTCCTTAATGGCCTTATTCAGGTCCTCGAATAATGACATATGAGCGACATACCAATCGTCACGGGCTTTCATTTCAGTAACTGCTAAACGCAAATCTCCATCAAGTTCCTCTGCAATGTTGAATACTTTGCCAAGGCGATCTTTTTCACGGGAATACTTTTCTTCCATTTTTGCTAAAGCTGGTTCTAAATGCTCAACTTGCTTTCCGCCTCTTACTGCTCTAAGTTCGAGTTCTCTGATTCTAACTTCCTTTTCGGAAAGTAGTGCTTCATTGGCTTCGTTGGTTATCTCACGCTCGATGATTTCCTTCTCAAGAACTTCGATTTCAGCCTTTGCTGTTCGCAAATCTTCAACCTGTGACTCGTGTGCTGCGAATAACTTCAACAAACGATCAGTTTGAGTATCCAATTCTTCTTGAAGTTGTTTAATTCTAATTTCCGGAGTGATAGTTCCTTCAGACATATTCTCACCTTAGGCATAGCCTATGTCTTGAGCCACATGCCACCTCCCTAAGAAACCGACGCATAAAGGGCGGTAAAGTATACACATCTTGGAAGCAATAGAATTTCACGAGGTTTTCACAATTTTTGTGCTGCGTGGGCTGCAATTACTTCTGCGACGCAACCTGTTACTGCTTTACTGGCAGGTATGTGGGTGAATTCGTTAGGTCCATGGGCATTAGATTCGGGTCCTAAAATTCCTGTGATCATAAATTCTGCTTGTGGAAATTGTTGCTGTAACATAGGCATGAATGGAATTGTTCCTCCTTCACCCATAAACTGAACTGGATTTCCATAGTGGTTATTACTTGCTTCAGTTAATGCTGAATGGAGCCAGTCTGCTAGTGGTTTAGCGTGGAAACCATCTGCTGGATGTTCTGTTTCCCATGTGATGTGCGCGCCTTGTGGTGGGTTTTCAGTCAGGGTCTTGGCAATCAATTCTGTTGCCGATTCACTATTGACTCCAGCAGGAATGCGGATTGATAATTTCAGTTTGGTATTGGTTCGTAGTACATTGCCACCTGCTGCACAGGTTGGCATCCCATCGGCTCCAGTAATTTCCAATGCTGGCCTCCAAGTCCGATTCAAGATTAATTCACTTAAGTCGCTATCATTCGCTGATACTCCTTCTAAGAAAGGGAACTTTGAATATACTTCATCGCCAAGAATTTTTGCCGCTATTTCTGCTTGCTCTATTCTAGACTGTGGAATGTCAACCCATAATTCAGGGACTATTACCTTACCAGTTGCAGAATCAGAAATTCTGTCTAAGAGATTACGAGCGATTCTAAATGAAGATGGAATAATTCCTCCAGCATCTCCTGAATGTACTCCCGCACTTGAGACTTCAACATTTAGAGTTCCAACTATTACACCTCTAAGAGAGGTCGTAAGCCAAAGATGATCCCAGTCACCCGCACCTGAATCCAAGCATACCACCATTGCGGGTGTGCCGATTCTGTCTGCAAGTGCCTCGAGGTGAGCGGGTAGGTCGGGTGAGCCTGATTCTTCACTGGCCTCAACTATCAATTTCAAATTAGCATGAGGAATTCCTTGTTGTTGTAAACATCGTATTGCGGTAAGGCTTGCATATGCTCCGTAACCATCATCGGCTCCACCACGCCCATACAATTTGTCACCACGGCGAACCGGAATCCATGGGCCAAGTCCTTCATGCCAACCAACAAATTCTGGTTGCTTGTCTGCATGTTGATAGAGTAATACTGTTTCATCCAACGTTCCTGGAACTTCCATGTAAATCAGCGGAGTCTTACCTTCAAGCCGACGGATTTCTACTGTGAGACCTTCTATGTCCTGTATTTTACACCAATCTGCAATGTGTTGAATCGCTTTTTCAATGTGGCCGTTCTCGTACCAGTTTGGGTCAAATGCTGGAGATAAAGCAGGAATACGAATATATTCAGACAAGGATGGAATGATGTCATTTTCCCAAGTTTCTTCGATGAGATTTTTCATTTTCACTAGGTCAATGTCTACGCCCATGTAAACTGCTGTGAGGCATCGGTTCATAGGCCATTTGCTTGAGCATTGTGCATGCGCGATGCTACAGATGTGTTCAGTGAATGGGCAGGTAAAGGCAAAGATGAAGGGATGGAAAGAGGTCATGCAGCCTCTGTTAATGAAATGTTAAACTTGGCATTAGCAACAAATAATCTATCTCAGAGGCCATTTACAGCGATCGATATAGGTTGTGGTAATGGTTGGGTCGTTCGTAAAATGCAGTGTCTAGAAAATTGCCTTTCTGCCGAAGGGGTCGATGGCGCGACTTCTATGATTGAAAAGGCAATACAGATTGACCCTAAAGGAAAATATTCTGTTGCCATGCTACCGCAGTGGCGACCTAATAATCCAGTAGATCTAATTCACAGCATGGAATTCCTTTACTACCTCATAGACCCGGTGTCAATGATAAAAATAATTCATGATGAATGGCTGAATAGTGGTGGTGTTTTTGTTGCTGGCGTTGACCATTACTTTGAAAATAAAGACTCATTGGAATGGCCAACTGCTCTAGATGTGCACATGACTACACTCACTCAACAACAATGGCACGAGGCCATGCTAAGTGCGGGATTTACCGATGTAAAAATAATTAAAACTGGTGTCAAGGATAATTTTATTGGAACCTTGACAATGCTGGGAATTAAGAAATAAGCAATTGATTTAGAAGATAACTCTTTAATTAATTTTAATCTTTTTAGCAGTACTTTGTGCACATTCTGTGTCTACAGCTGGAATAACTCCATGTATAATGCAACGGATTGAACCAATGAAAAATATTGCTGCCATTTTCCACGCACCGATCAGGTGGGAAAGGTATCCTTTCTCTACGTCTGCTAAATGACCCATATTAGAAGCGGCTCATCAGTTGTTGTTAACATGGCCGGTGTTGGTGCCAACGGGGCCGCACAGGCGTATCTTTCCATTGT